>NZ_AUFA01000002.1:0-490528 GCF_000426265.1 Bradyrhizobium sp. Cp5.3
TAGGCCGGCGGCATCAACCGCACCGTATGCCCCAGCGCCTGCAGCTCGCGGGACCAGTGGTGCGATGAGGCGCACGCCTCGATCCCCACCAGGCATGGCGGCAGCTTCTGGAAAAATGCCAAGACGTGCCGGCGCCTCAACTGACGGCGTACGACCACTTGGCAGGCTGCATCAACGCCGTGTACTTGGAAGACCGACTTCGCAATATCCAGACCGATCGTCGAAATTGACTGCATAGGCTGCTCCTCCGAATCGTGGGAGCCTCAAACGGCGCCCACTCCTTGGCACTCTCGTGCCGGTGGAGGAGCCGTCCACAGCATCAGTAGCGAACTTTCAGGCTGAGGCGTGTGCGCAACCGCTAATCTACTTCTTCGCTTGTTCAATCCTGGTGGTGCTGGCCGGACCGACAGCCATCGCTTGAAGAACCACCTCGCCGTCCTTTGCCATCGCGTAATGAGAGATTTTCGCTGGCTCGATCAAGAACGAGCCGGGCGGGTATGCCTTGAATTTACTTTCATCCCACTGGTCACCGTTCGCGTAATAAAATGTGCCGGACAAAACGACGGCCGTTCGTGTCTCACCGTGCCAATGCGGCATGATCTTGAAGCCAGCTGGGATTCTCACCCGTTCCGAAAACACTTCCGCTTTTTTCGGGTCGCCATATAGGACAGCGATCCCCACCGCCCCGTCGGGTCCCTTGAAATGAATGTCCTGAGGAAGCGTTGCGACAACTGCATCCTGGGTAAAAGCCGGCACCGACCCACTCAGCGTGAGAAACGCCGCAGTCGCAAGGCCAATCAATGAAGGTGCCAGCCTTGTGGAAATTGCGTACGTCATGTCTCAATTTTCCCTGGGCCTGGATCAGGCTATGGCTTCGCGTTAATGAGTCCGCACCGTAGTTCGCGGCACAATTGCTCACGAGAACTCTCGGGCAAATAGATCTACCACCTCCGGTCGCATTGAGGCAAGCATGCGCCATCATCTGTCAGGACTGACTGGGTGAAGGTCACCACTTCGCCGCCGTGCATCCGGAATGCCCACAGCGGACTGATGCTAGGACTTCAGCACCTGGAAATTCAGCTGGCCAGTCACTTGCTGGCGAACAATTTTGCGGGGGTGCCCGAGTCTACCATCAGCAAGATGAAACAGACCTGAGGGCTATTTATGTGCTCAGGGCGCTTGAGACATGCCCGGGTCAGGTGCGAAGTCTGCTCCCGGCCCTTCGCGACATATTGCGCCGGTGGCGGCTGATCCAGCCTTCGACTACATCGATCCAGTCAAAGGGGCCTCAATTCGCGCGCGATGGCGGAAAGAAGAATTTGGCCAGGCGGACTTCGACCCCGATGTTCTCCCTGAACCCGCCCTTCGCCTGGAAATCGTGAAACACGTCACCGGCTATGGTAAAATCCTGAGCGAGCGGGATTTGAAATTGGAAATGGCCCCTCAAGAAGTCATCTCGGCCGAGCGACATATCGGGCTGAGGTATCGTGAGCGGCAGTCCGGCGGGGACAAATCTGCCGTTTGTGGCTATTTGCTCGCCACCCCAGGACTTCTCTATGCCGACGGCGGCAAATAGGAACGTGCTCGGATTGTAACGCAGGAAGGCCTTGACGTCGTACGACGGCCGCTGCGTCAACGCATCGTATCTCAAGACTCCGGGGAGCGGGGCGCCAGGCGGATTGACCACCTCGAGAGGACTGTTGCCGTTGCCGTGGAACGACGCATTGGCGATCAGATCGAAAAACATCCCATTGAGACTTGGCGAAATCTTGCCAAGTCCCTCGGTGTAGCCGAACTGAGGGGTATCGGTGAGCTGCCCCGGTGTCGAGACATTCACCGCACTTCTGTTGTCGAAGCTGCGCCCGAGCGGCAGCCAGAGAAAATTCGTGAGTCCGAACCAGCGCTGGACCTTCGCGTCGGAGATGAAGAAATAGGTCATGTGAAACACCGGGTCGACGAGTCCCCCAGCAACGCGGTTGTTGGTGCCCGGGATATTCACATCCGTCAGTGTCGCAAATGGCAGGTCTGCCTCGATCACGAAGGGATGATCCGCGAGCTCGCCAAAATACGTCACGCGCGTAAACTCTACCCAGGTATTGGCGTGCGAGTTCGGCAGCACGTGTCCGGTGGGATCGACGAAGGCATCGGCATGCGCAAAGCTTCCGTACTGGAACGCAATGAAGGTCCCGATCGGAAGCGATCCGCCCTGGTAGTCTCCCGCGTATGTTCTTGGGTTGTTGTCGGAGGCCGCGATCGCAGGTGTACCGCCTCCGATGATGCTGCCGAGCAGCGCAGCGACTCCAGTTGACAAGACACTCCACCAGGATTTCACAGCCATCTGCTCCCTCCTCGTATGGCCGAGGCCGGACTGGATCTTCCCCCACAAATTGCAAGAACCCCACGAGAGGGTACTCCTGATGGAGACGAATGCTGTGATCGCTTGGCAACAGTGCGAATAAAAAGCTGAAGAGGCGAACGCGCTGCAGCGACGCTTACCAGTCGTATCGATCTCAACCCTTGGGAGGCGCGAGGAGCGAACCAAAACTCTGCAGTCTTCGCCTGCTTGCCTTGAGCCGAAGTTTCTCCGGAAAATCACGTCAGTTCTCTCAGCAGCTTTCGCGCTTCATCCAGCAATGCCCGCATCTGCCTCCGCTCGGCGATCGCCTCCGTCGTGAACAGCCCATGCTTCCGCGCATTCCGATTTCCCCTTGGCGCACCGCATCCCTCGGCGCCGCCGTGCATGCGGCAGCGCGTCTTGTCCTGCACGGCCGGTGCGCGGCAGGCGAGGCCGCTGCGGGTCCTCGCGCCGCAGCGCGGGCTTGCCAGCATTGGGCCCGTGTTGGGGGCGTGGCCGCCGCTCATGCAGCGGCGCCTTGCTGGACCTCGGTTTGTTCGTGCTCCCGTTTGCTGGCGTCACGCGTGGAAAGCATCGCTGCGTCCGCTGGGTCCGGCTCACCTACGATCACCCTCGCATGCTGCGTCACGTTCCCCACGATCGCCTTGCCGCCGTCCTGCACCGACAGGTTCTGCACGGTGATCGCCCGCTCGCCGTTGTTGCGATAGCGGCTCAGCGCCTCGACCTGGGCCGGAAAGACGCGCATGAGCCGGCCGAGCGCGCGGGCGGCGCTGTCCTGGCGCGGGATGTCGTCGGCGCAGGCGAGACGATAGGCGCATCGCATCGCCGTCACGTGCACGGACACCATCTGCGCCGCCAGCATGGCCTCGATGGAATCCTTTGGGCCGATGCTCTTCATCATCGAGATCATGAAGGCGAGATTGGCCTTGTCGGGGTTTTGGCCAATCGTGCTGGCCCTCACCAGTTGCTTCAGGATGCCCTGCAGCGCGTCGCGGTCGACGGCGCCGAGCGCGTCAGCCAGAAGCCGTTCGCCGGCTTCCTGATCCGGATGGTCGATCGAAATTTTTCGGCGGGAGAGTTTTATCTTCGGGGTCGCCGCGATGGCGGTGCGATCGTTTGCCGTGACCGCGGCTGTTATGGTGGCGTTCGGAGATGTTGTCATGTCGGTGTTTCCTTTGGCCGTGCAGGCGACGGCATGCACGCGCGCATGGCCGTCGCGCGCACCGGCGCGTTGTTGGCTTCGGAGATCGATGAGGGGGGCGTGCGCGCAATCATGTCGAAGCGCCCGTGGCCGGGACGGGCAGGGGCGCTTCACGGCTTGCAGCAATGATACAATCGTGCGCCTGTTTTGCCCGACGTGTCAAACGGGTTTACGAGGCGCGCGGCTTCGCACAGGCAGCCACCCGCTACTTTGCATGGGGTTGTTTTTCAGGTTTTGCTTGGAGCTCTGGCCTCCCGGCCTGTCCGTCACTTACCGCGCGGTGGAATTGATGCGTGTCGCGGCATGTGCAAACGCGATTGCGGAAAGCCTCGCGCGCGATAATCATGTCCCCGAATGCGTCGCATCAACACCGCACAAGTGGCGCCGATGTCCGGGGAGAGAACGACATGCAACGAACGGGTCGTCTGCTGGCTGTCATCGCCGCATTATGCATTCCCGCGCTACCGACCGAGGCCCATGCGCAAAAGTATCCGGCGCGTCCGGTCAAGGTCATGGTCGGGTTCAGCGCGGGTGGTCCGGTCGATGTGGTGGCACGCATCATCGGCGACCGGCTCGGCAACAAGCTCGGGCAGCCCTTCGTGGTCGAGAACCGGGCAGGGGCCAACGGCATGATCGCCGCCGAGGTGGTGGCGCACGCCGATCCCGACGGACAGACGATCCTCGCCTGCAACTCATCGACGATCACGCTCAATCCGACGCTGTTCAAGGATATTCGCTATGAGCCGCAGCGAGACTTCGCGCCGCTCACCACCGTCGTGTCGGCGCCGCTCGTGCTGGTGGTCAACCCCGAGAACCCGAAGACCGCCAACATCAGGACCGTGGCCGATCTCGTTGCCGCGGCGAAGGCGGCGCCTGGCGAGCTCGCTTACGGCTCGGGCGGCAACGGCAACCTCGCGCATCTCGCGATGGAGCTCTTGAGCCAGCGCGCCGGCATCAAGATGATCCACGTGCCCTATCGCGGCGGTTCGGCGTCCGAGGTGGCCATCCTTGCGCAGGAGGTGCTGGCGGTGTTCGATCCGCTCTCCGCCGTGCCGCTGGTCAGGGCCGGAAAGCTGCGCGCGCTCGCGGTATCCTCGGCCGAGCGGTTGCCGTCGCTGCCGGACGTGCCGACCGTCGCGGAAGCCGGCTATCCGGGTTTCGACATCAGCTTCTGGGTCGGATTCTTCCTGCCGAAGGCGACGCCTGCGCCGATCATCGAGACGCTGCATCGGGAGATCGTCGCGGCCGCCAGCGATCCGGTGTTGCAGGAGCGTCTGGGGACGCAAGGCGTCGTGTCCGTGCTGAGCCCGGCCGACTATGCAGCGAAGATCGGGAAAGAGACCAGGGAGCTTGCCGAGGTCGTTGCGGCGGCGAACATCAAGTCGGAGTAGGGGGCTTGTGCATGATGGAGCGGCAGGCTCCGCTGTACCTCTCCCGCTTGCGGGAGAGGTATAGGCCGCCTTCGGGGGCTGTTCCTCTAAGAGAGGCCGAGGCGAAGCCTCGGCTCTGGCGTAGCGCCGGGTGAGGGTTCTTTCCGCTTGAGGATTGTCCCGTTGCGGAGACACCCTCTCCCCAGCCCTCTCCCGCAAGCGGGAGAGGGAACGCACCTGTTTCGGTCACAGCCACAGGATCTGCTTGCGATAGCCGAGATCATTGAGCAGCGGTGCCGCTGGTCCCTGGTGGAACACGGCGCCGCGCTCCAGCGCGAAGACGCGGTCGGCGAGCGCCAGCACGAGGTCGAGATTGTGTTCGACGATCACGATCGACATGTGCCGGCGGAGCTGGTCGAACACCTTGAACAGCTCCAGCGTGACGGCCGGCGCAAGGCCCTCGAAGGGCTCGTCGAGCAGCAGCAGGCGGACATTGCCTGACATCGCACGAGCGACCGCAACCATCTGCTGCTCGCCGCCGGAGAGATAGTCGGCCGCGACGTTCATGCGCTCCTTCAGGCGCGGAAAATAGTGCAGGATCTGCTCCTCGTCCCAGACCACGCCGCCGCGGCCGTCGGTCTTGCGCGCGAGGCGGCCGAGCGCGAGGTTTTCGCGCACGGTCATGCCGGCGAACAGGCCGCGTCCCTGCGGCACATAGCCGATGCCGCGGCGCGCGATGTCGGGCGCGGGGAGGCTTGCGATGTCGTCGCCGCGATAGCTGATGCTGCCGCTTGCCGCCGGCACGAGGCCGGCGATGGTCTTCAGCAGCGTCGACTTGCCGGCGCCGTTGCGCCCCAGCAGCGCGACGATCTCGCCTTCGCGCACGTCGAGCGCGGCGTCGCTGAGGATGTGGCTCTTGCCGTAGAAGGTGTTGACGCGATCGAGGCGTAGCACGGTGGCGCGCACGCCCACGGTCTCGCCGCTGCGCTGATGCTCGACGGCGGGGATGCCCTTGCCGGTGTAGATCTCCTGCACGCGCAGATCGGCCCGCACCGCCTTGGGGCAGTCCGACATCAGCACCTCACCCTGATTCATCACGGTGACGATTTGTGAGAAGCCGAGCACGCGGTCGATGTCGTGCTCGACGATCAGCACGGGAATGTTGGCGGCGATGTTCTTGACAAGGTTGGACACCCGCTCGCGCTCGGCCGCGGCAAGGCCCGCAAGCGGCTCGTCGAGCAGCAGCACCTGCGGCTTGGAGCCGAGCGCGATGCCGAGATCGACCAGCCGCTGCCCGCCATAGGAGAGCTCGCCGCCCTCGATGGCCTCGATGCCTTCGAGGCCGAGGAACTTGATCAGCGCCGCGGTCTCGGCGTGGATCTCTTCATACGCGTCGATGTCGTTCCAGATGTTGAAGCGCATCGTCCGCCGCGCCTGTAGCGACAGGCGCAGATTTTCGTAGATGGTCAGGCCGCGAAACAGGTTGGTGATCTGGAACGAGCGCGCCAGTCCCTGATGGCAGATCAAATTCGCCGGCACGCCGGCGATGTCGCGGCCGTTGAGGCGGATGGTGCCTTGATCGGGCGCGTAGAGGCCGGAGACCAGGTTGAACAGCGTGGTCTTGCCGGCGCCGTTCGGTCCGATCAGCGCGTGGATCTCGCCGGCGGCGACATTGATGCTCGCATTCTCGACCGCGCGGATGCCGCCGAACTTCTTGGAGACGGTGCCGACCTCGAGCACAGTGCCTCTTGGCGCCTCCGGCCGCAAAAAGTCGGGCAGCGGCAGGCCGTCATAGATCCTGCGCCGGCTCATGGCGGCGGACTCTTCCGCGGCGGGATGGAAGCGGCGCATGATCAGCGAACCGATCCCGACGAGGCCGCCGGGCGAATACATCACGAAGGCCACGAAGGTGAGGCCGAACCAGAACAGCCAGTCCGACGTCCAGATCGAGAACAGTTCGCGGAACAGGATGAAGAACAGCGCGCCGAGCGCAGGTCCCAGCAGACTGCGCATGCCGCCGATGACGACCATCGCCAGAAGCTCGCCGGCGAACGGCACCGAGACGGCTTCGGCCGAGACGAGATAGTTCAGGAACGCGATCAGCGCGCCGGCAAGGCCTGTGATGACGGCAGAGATCACGAACACCGCGAGCTTGTACCGCTCGACCGGATAGCCCTGAAAGCTCGCGCGCAATTGGTTCTCGCGGATCGCCACCAGCACATGCCCAAACGGCGAGCGCACGAGGCGCATGAGGACATAGAGCACGACGAGCCCGATCATAGCGACCACCGCATAATAGTTGAGCGCGCCGTCGAGGCCCATGGGGCCGATATCGCCGCGCTTCAGCCCGCCGAGGCCGTCCTCGCCGCCGGTCAGGCTCGTCCAGCGGAAGGCGGTGGTGTAGACGAGCGCGGCCAGCGCGAGCGTCAGGAGCGAGAAGTACACGCCGCGCCGGCGCAGGATCAGCATGCCGATCGCGCTCGACGCGATCGCGACGACGACCATCGAGAACAGCAGTGGCAGCCAGATATCGCCGGGGAGGAAGCGCAGCTGGATCAGGCCGGCGGCGTAGGCGCCGATGCCGAACCAGGCGCTGTGGCCGAACGAGACGAGGCCGGTATAGCCGATGCAGAGGTTGAGCCCCATGGTCGCGATCGCCAGTCCGACGATCCAGGTGCCGGTGTTCACGGATAGGCCGAATGCTCTGAGCACGAACGGCAGCGCAATGACCGCCGCAGTCGCGATCAGCAGCGGCCTCAGTCGGTCGATGGTCGAGGCACGGGTCATTCGAACTTCTCGATGCGTTCGCCGAGCAGGCCGCGCGGGCGGACCAGCAGCACCAGGAACATCAGGATGTAGATCGAGGCCTCACCGGCTGCCGGCTCGAAATGAATGGCGATGCCGCGCACGACGCCGACGAGGAGAGCGGCGATGACGACGCCCCAGAAGCTGCCCAGCCCGCCGATCACGACGACGACGAAGGCGACCGTCATGATGTCCGCGCCCATCGCCGGATGGACGGTCGTGATCGGCGCGAAGAAGGCGCCGCCGAGTGCGGCCATGCCGACGCCGAGCATGACGATCGCGGTCATGTAGGGCTGCAGGCGGATGCCGAGCGCGGCGACCATGTCCGGCCGCTGGATGCCGGCGCGCACCACGCGTCCGAACGAGGTCTTGTGCAGCAACAGCCAGACCGCGACCAGCACGATGGCGACCACCGCGAGGATCAGCAGGCGGTAGCGCGAGAACAGGAAGTCGCCGAGGATTACCGAGCCGCGGAAGCTTTGCGGGATCTCGGTCGACACCGGTGCGGCGCCCCAGATCATGCGAATCGCCTGCTCCGCGACCATCGCAAGGCCAAAGGTCACGAGCAGGCTGAGGATCGGGTCGGCCGTGTAGAAGCGGCGCAGGATGAAGCGCTCAAAGAGGATGCCGAGCAGGGCGACCGCGAGCGGCGAGATCACCACGGAGGCGCCGAAGCCGAGATGCTTCACCAGCTCGACGAAGACATAGGCGCCGAGCGCGTAGAAGGCGCCATGCGCGAGATTGACGATGCCGCCGACGGAAAAGATCAGCGACAGCCCAAGCGCGATGAGAAGGTAATAGCCTCCGAGCACGAGGCCATTCACCACCTGTTCCAGCAAGAACTCGAACTGCATGTTGCGTCCATCGCTGTGGCAAAACGGCGCCGGCGTTCGTGCCGGCGCCGCTGACCGCCAATCGGCTTTGCCGCGCGCGTGCGCGTCAGGCCTTCATCTCGCAGGGGTTCTGTTCCCTGGTCGGATAGATCGATTCCAGCGGATCGTTTGCGGCCGGCACCGCTTCGCCCAGCACCAGCATGTCCCACTGGTCCTTCATCTGGTCCTTCGGCTTCACGGTGAACGGATAGGCCTCTTGCACCATCTGGTGATCCCAGGAGCGGAAATAGGCCTTGCGCGCCTTCATGATGTCGAACTGCGTCTGCTTCTCGAAATAGGCGATCAGCTCGTCGCTCGCGGTCGACTTGGTGGTGTTGATCGCCTCTGCCAGCAGCTTGAGCGTCACATATTCGATCCAGGCGTGATTCTCCGGCGGCTTGCCGTATTTCTTGGTGAAGGCCGCGACGAAGGCCTGCGACGCCGGATTGTTCAGCGTGTGATACCACACCGTCGGCCAGGTGCCGCTGAGATTGCCGGCGCCGGCCGCCCAGGCATCGCCGGTGTTGAGGTTGAAGCCGACCAGCGGATAGGGCAGGCCGAACTCGGCATATTGCTTGACGAGATTGGTGACCTGGTTGCCGGCGAGGTTGCAGCAGACCACGTCGGGCTTGGCCTGCCGCACTTTCAGAAGATACGGGCTGAAATCGGTGACGTCGATCGCGATCAGCTCGTCGCCGATCAGGTTGGCGTCGTGTGAACCGAAGAACCCTTTCGCCGCCTTCAACAGGTCATGGCCGAAGATGTAGTCGGCCGTCAGCGTGAAGAACTTCTTGCCCCTCACCATGCCCTTCTGCGACAGCGCGGTGCCGACCGCGTTGACCATCACGGTGTTCGGGATATCGCAGTGGAAGGAGTACTTGTTGCAGTTCTTGCCGCGCAGCGCATCCGAGCGCGCGCCGGTCGAGAAGAACACCTTCTTGTTGCGCTCGGCGACCTGCATGATGGTAAGCGAGGAGGCCGAGGAGATCTCGCCGAGCAGCACCACCGCGCCGTCCTGCTCCAGCATGCGCTGCGCCTTGGTGGCGGCGGTTGCGGGATTGATCGAGTCTTCCGAGAGCAGGTCGATCTGCTTGCCGAGAACGCCGCCGGACTGGTTGACCTCTTCCGCCGCGAGCTTCACGCCGAGCTGCGCGTAGCTGCCGATCACGCCGAGAAAGCCGGTCAGCGGCGTCAGATGCCCGATCCGGATCTTCTCGGCCTGGGCCTTCACGATCGATGGAAACCCAAGTGCGGACGCGCCTACGAAGGCTGCGCCCGCCTTTAACAACGTCCGTCGGCGGTAGCGGATCATGTCTGTCTCCTCCCGGGTGCATCGCGTGCCTCCCTTCAAGATCGGACATCCGATATTGTGAGAGACGTTTTTCTAATGCTGGAGGATAATCCCGAACGAGGTTGCCGGTGTCAACCGGCAAAATCGCCGCTTGCGCGCGCCTCAGACCTTTTGCGTGAGCGCCTTGTGCGCCGCGCCTTTGGCGCCGAATTCGGCCGACAGGCGGCCCGCCGCGGCCTGCACGACCTGCGCGCTTGCGTGCAGCGCCTGGTTGGAGAGCCGCCAGATCGGCCCGGAAATGCCGAGCGCGCCGATCACCTGCCCGGTGAAATCGGTCACGGGGACGGCGACGCAGCGCACTTCCGGATTGAACTCGCCATCGTCGAAGGCGACCCCGGTGCGCTGCACCTCGGCAATCTCGCGCATCAGTACGCCCGCATCAGTGATCGATTTTGGCGTCGACGGCTTCAGTTCAGCGTGATCGAGGAACCGCTTGAGCTGCTCGGGCCTGAGCGCAGCCAGGATGATCTTGCCGAGCGCGGTACAATGGGCCGGCCGCACCACGCCGACGCGGTCGGTCAGTTGAAACGCGCCGGGGCCGCTGGTGCGGGCGATGACGATCACGGCATCGCCCATGCGCACGGCAAAATGGCTGCTTTCGCTGGTCTGGCGCGACAGTTCCTCCAGCACGGGCGTTGCGACATTGACCATCTCGATCTCGTCGAGTGCGCTGGCGGCGAGCGCGAACAGCGGCCGGCCGATGCGATAGCGCTTGTTGTCCTTCTCCTGGCGGAGGTAGCCGAGCGAGACCAGCGTCTTCGCAAGATGGAAAGTCGTCGAGTTGTGCAGGCCGACGAGCTTGCTCAATTCCGCAAGTCCAATTCCTTCGCGATGACGCGCCACCTCTTCGAGGATCGAGAAGGCGCGTCCGAGCGACTGAACGCCGCCGCCGCGTTGCTTCTCCTCGGCTTCGTCGTCGCCATTGGCCCGGGGTGCGGGGACCAGTTTGGCGACCGCGGCCTTGCGCGGGCTCGCCGCTTTCTCGCTGGTGCTGGCCTTGGTACGCGATCTCAAGGAACGGTCCCCCTCTGGCAATCCGTCGTGACTCGATGCCCGACACTAGCACGCAACCACGCAAGCGTCGGAGCCGAGCCCGCGTTTCCTCTGGAAAGAGACTATCACAATATAAATTGACGTACAGCATTATGAGAAATAGGGTGCCCGCGGCCCAGTGATGACCGGCCGCGTTCCCCGCATCGGTACATAAGAAGTCGTCGGGCCGAAGGGAGACGGGTTGATGTCGCGAAACATGCTCAATGGCGCCCAGGTCATTGTCGACTATCTGATCCAGGAGAAAGTGCCGCAGGTGTTCGGCCTCTGCGGCCACGGCAACATCCAGTTCATCGACGCGCTGTATGAGCGGTCCTCCGAGATCAAGACGATCTCCGTGCATCATGAGAGCGTCGCCGGCTTCATGGCCGACGTCTACTACCGCGTCTCGGGCAAGCCGACGGCGACCTTCACGTCCTGCGGCCCGGGCTCGGCCAATTTGCCGATCTCGCTTGCCAACGCTTTTCTCGACTCCGTGCCGTTCATGGCGATCACCGGCAATGTGCCGACCAGCCAGTTCAACCGCGGCGCGTTCCAGGAGATGTATCGGCACCATCAGGCCGACTTTCCCTCCACGGTGCGCTCGATCTGCAAGAAGGTGTTTCAGCCGACGCGCGGCGAAATGGTGCCGCTCGCGGTGCGGCAGGCCTGGAAGACCATGATCACCGGACGTCCCGGCCCCGTGGTGGTCGACGTGCCCTTCGACGTTTTCATGGAATCGGCCGCCGAAGAAGCGCCGAAGGCGATCGAGTGGAACGCGAACATCTCGAGTCGCTGCGGTGCCGACCCTGATGGCGTCGAGAAAGCGGTCGACATGCTGCTCTCGGCGGAGCGGCCGGTGATGCTGGTCGGGCAGGGCGTGCGCTATGGCGGCGCGGCTGATGAGCTGCGCAAGCTCGCCGAGCGGCTTCAGATTCCGGTCGCGGCCTCTGCTAGCGGTCTCGGCGCGCTCGATGTCAACCATCCGTTGGCGCTCGGCCTCGTGGCGCGCGCGGGGCACTATCAGGCCAATCACGCCACGCGCCAGGCCGACGTGTTGCTCGCGCTCGGCGTTCGCTTCGATGACCGCACCTCGAGCTCGTGGATTCCCGGCTACTCCTTCACGATCCCGCCGACCAGGCTGATCCATGTCGACATCGATCCCGAGGAGATCGGCCGCAACTATCCCGTCGCGCTCGGGCTGATGGCTGACGTGCGCACCTTCCTGCGGCAGGTGCATGCCGAGCTCGATCGCCGCGACAACCTCTTCAGGAAGTCCGATGCGCGCAAGAAATGGCTGGCGCAGATCGATGGATATCGCAAGGAATGGGACAAGTTCGTTGCGCCCGGCTTCTCCGACGACACCACGCCGATCAACCCGCAGCGTGCGGCCGCCGAGATCGACAAGGCGCTGCCGGAGAATGCGATTCTCGTGTCCGACATCGGCGTGCACCACAACTGGTTGCTCGGGTTCTGCAAGCCGAAGCGGCCGGATTCACTGATCGGCTCGATGGGCTTTGGCCCGATGGGCTTTGGCGTCGCCGGCGTGATGGGCGCAAAATTTGCTGCGCCCGATCGTCCCTGCGTGTCGGTGTGCGGCGACGGTGCCTTCTTCATGCACGCCAACGTGCTGGGCACGGCGGTGGAGTACAATCTGCCCGTGGTCTGGGTGGTCTGGAACAATTACGCCTACGCGTCGATCCGTGGGCTTCAGCGCGGCTATCTCGGTGGGCGCGAGCTCGCGACCGACTTCAAGCATCCCGAGACGGGCGAGCGCTACAATCCCGATTTTGCGGCGATGGCGCGCTCCTGCGGCGTCGAAGGCGTGCGGGTCGATCGCGCCGGCGACATTGGCGAAGCGATCCGCAAGGGAATCGCCGCCAACAAGCCGTACCTGATCGACGTCGACATCGCCGCCGACGTCAATCCGGCCGGAGCAGGCGTCTGGGAGCTGCCGGGCCTTGGCCAGAGCAAGGCCGGTATAGGCAAGCGTTTCCAGCCGGGCTGACCGCGCAGTCCGAAAATCACCAATCAAGAAGATATCGAGGAGACAGTTATGACGCTCGCAGGCAAGAAGGTCGTCGTGGTCGGCGGCTCCTCAGGCATCGGCCTTGCCACGGCGGAGCTTGCCAAGACGCAAGGCGGGGAGGTCGTCATCGCCTCGCGCAGCGCCGCAAAGCTTGATCGGGTCGCCGAGCGGCTGAAGGTGACGGCGATCCCGGCTGATGTCACCAGCGACGAGAGCGTCGCCGAGCTGTTTCGCCGCACCGGCCCCGTCGACCACGTCGTGCTGACGGCGGCGCAGCTTCGCACCGGGCCGTTCAAGACGGTCGCGATGGACGACGTGCGCGCCACGATGGAGGGCAAGTTCTGGGGGGCCTGGCGCGTGGCGCGCGAGGCCGTGATCCGGCCGGGCGGCTCGCTCACGCTGGTCACCGGCTTCCTCAGCGTCCGGCCGCGGCCGAACTCGGCGATCATCAGTGCCGCGAATGGCGCGCTGGAGTCACTCGCGCGGGCACTGGCCCTCGAGCTTGCGCCGGTGCGCGTCAACGCGGTTTCGCCTGGCGTGATCGACACGCCGATCCGCGCCGCGATGCCGCAAGAAGCGCGGCGCGAGATGCTGGCCAAGACCGCCGCGGCGCTTCCAGTCGGACGCGTCGGCATGGCCGAAGATATCGCCCAGCAGATCGCAGGCTTTATGACCAACGGCTTCGCTACCGGCTCGATCGTTTACATCGACGGCGGCGCGCTGGTGAATTGAGACGCGAAAGGACCACGATCATGGCCGAGGAAAGCAACGGCGCCTTCATCCGCAACATCGCCGAAGTGCCGTGGCGCGAATTCGCGAACCATTTCGGCGGCGCGCTGTCAAAACCTCTGGTGATGCCGGAGACCGCTGGCTCGCGCCGCATCGACTATCGCATCTCGATGTACCAGCCAATGGCCTATGTGGCGCGGCATCATCACAAGGTGCAGGAGCAGGTCTATCACGTGCTCGAAGGCGAGGGGCTGATGGAGATCGCGGGCAAAAATCACGTCGTGCGCAAGCATGACGTGGTCTTCCTGCCGCCCGGCGTCGAGCATGCGATCGCGAATTCCGGCCTGACCGATCTCGTGTTCCTGGTGGTCACCTCGCCGGTGACCGACGACGAGAAGCCGCTCTGAGCGGCATACCGCACCGCGTGTGGCGGTTGCGGCGAGCTAACTGGAGCCGCCGCCGACCAGCTGCGCCAGCCGGGCGAGCAGCGGACGCTGACCTTCGTTGATTTTCTCGCCTGCCTCTTCAAGCGCGAAGAATTCGGCGCGGTCGACCTCGGGAAAGTCTTGCCGTTTGCCGCTGCGCGGCGGCCATTCGATCTGGAACGTGTTGCTGCGAATGTTGCGCGTATCGATGTCGATCTCGGCAGCAAAGGCCGTGACGACCTTGCCGCCGCGTTGCCTGATCTGGCCCAGTGCGATCAGCGGCACCATCAGCTCCAGTCCAAGCTCCTCGGCAAACTCCCGTCGCGCGGTGGCCTCGGCGTCCTCTCCGTCCGCAAATTCGCCTTTCGGGATCGACCAGGCGCCGCGATCCTTGTTGCGCCAGAACGGGCCGCCGGGATGAACGAGAAGGACCTCGATGTCGGGCCGCATCCGATAGACGACGATTCCAGCGCTCTTCGATGGCATCGCAGGTTCCGGGTTCGATCGGAGAGTATGGCCGGGAACAAGTATGGCCGGGAAAACGTGCTCCGGGCAATCCACCGCGGCAAGGACGGCTGCGCGAAGCCGCAAATTCTCGAAAGCCGCTCGACAAAGCGGCTTCCTGTTCTGCGTATCAGCTCGAGGATCGCTCGCGCGATGCGACGCGAATGGCGCGTGCCTTCGCGCCCTTGGTGGCATGCGCCGCGATCATGCTGCGCGCCTTGCCGTGGGCCGAAGTATTCTTCTTGAGAAGGGACGCGAACCGCTTGCGCGCGCGACTTGCTGTCAGCCGTGCTGCCACCTGCGCGGCTTCGGCCTTGCTGATGATGGTGATGATCGCGGGTGTCAGGTTCACGGGAACCCAGGTGAGGTCCTTTGTCTTGGACAGGCTGCCGACGCCTTCGCACGGTGCCTCGCGCGGCAGGTCGATCCGGATCGCAAGCGCCTCGGAGCGCTCGGTCCAATCCTCGGCCTTGGTGCCGGTGATGATCCGGACATAGTCGCGTGTCTCGCGCGGCAGCTCGCTCTCCTTGGCGAGCCACTTCTGGATGCGCCCCGGGCCCGCATTGTAGGCGGCTGCGGCGAGGCCTAGATTGCCGAAATCGTCACGAAGCTTGCGCAGAAACTTTGCCGATGCGGGCAAGGCCTTCATGGGATCGAAGGGATCGTCCAGCCCGACCTCGGCAGCCGTCTCCGGCATGAACTGCGCGACGCCCTTTGCGCCCGCCTGGCTCACCTCGTTTGCGTTGAAGTGGCTCTCCTGCCAGATCAGGCGCGCGAAGAACGGCACCGGAATGCCGCTGCTTTCGGCGGCTTGCCTGAGCGCGTGGCAGAATTGATCCATTGGTGATGGCGGAGCCTGCTCCACCGGCTCGGCTTGCGGGGCCGGCTCAATCACCGGCTCATGTGCCGCGCGCGCATTCGCGAGCTCGATGGCTTGCACGCTCGCGAGGAAGAGATCGACGACCGGAACAAGTGGAGAAGTCTGGTCGTTCTGGCGAACGGTGGGCGCGAACGTCGATGTCTGCCCGGATGCCGACGGATCGAGGTCGCACATCAGAACGAGAAACGCGGCGCAAGCCGCGATGACAAATCGCATTGCTGGTGCAACCTCGAACTGTGAGATGATACGGCCGGCGATGCGCCGGCGATAAGGACTTCTTAACCGGCCGATTGCGGCAAAGCTGCGATCTCTGCGGTTCCTTCGGTGTTACTACGGTGTTCCCGAAATGCCATTACGTGTTCCCGAAACGGATCTGTTCCGTGGATTGCGGAATGAATTGAGATGGATCGGAGATGGATGTTCGCCGCTGATTGCGCTCTGGCTGACCCATCCCGCGGTCGCGGGAAGTCCCGAGGCAACAGCGGTGAACGACGCTGTGCGTCCGAAGCAGCGCAGACAAGCTCAACGCATCGGTAGCGAGACTTCAGTGCCTCTCGATCACGCTGAAAGCAGGGCCGCATCGCTTCCGGCAAAGCGATCGCAAGCGCGTACGCCCGTCCTCGCTGAAGCAGCGGGCAGCGAGGCGCGTGTCGAATTGAGGCCGGCTAGTCCTTCGGAAAATCCTTGCGCATTGCGATCTCGGCGGCGTCGCCCGGCGACAGCACGGTCTGGTCGAAGGCTGATTGCGGCCTCGTCATGATGTCGTAGAGCGAGATGCCCTTGATCGGCTTCGCCATGAGCTCGCGGACGCATTCGGCGAGCGTGCCGTTGTAGACGAGATAGGGCGGACCTCTGTCCTTCTGCCTCTGTCCCTTCAGCGACGGCCACTTCTTCAATTCGGCCGGCGCGTCATAGGCGATCGGCGAGCCTTCTCTAAACATGCGCTTGGCCCCAGGGCGGCGTGAACTGCCGCAAATCCTAGGGCCGCCGGGTAAACGCTTGTTAAAGAATTAGTTCAAATCAGCTGGCAATGAAGGCGAGCAGCGTGCCGTTGGCCTTCGCTGGCGGCACGCAGATCGCGGCCCCGCTGCGCAACGCTACCGAACCCAACGCCTCCTCGGTCGCGGCGAGGTCGCCGCTGACGAGCACCAGCGCCGCGCCGCCGCGCTCGGAGAGACCTGCGAGCGGCACACCGGGATAGCGCTTGCCGAGCTGATCCAGCGTCAAATAGACGAAATCGCCACGATCGCGGCCGGAGGGCACGGTGACGGCGCCGTCGGCTTCCGTCTTCGGCTCGCGATCGATCAGATGCGACAGATGCGATGCCTCCTTCACGGGCTCGGGCGTTGCGATCAACACCTGCTTGATGCGCTTGGCCGCATTGGCGTGCGTCATCAGTTCGGGGATCCACACGGTCTCGCGGGTCTTGTGCTGGCAGGCGAAGATGCGCACGCCGCCGGGTGCCTCCTCGGTCGGCCACATGAAGGTGCGGAATTTTGCCGCTGAGACCGTGCCGTTCGGCAGCGTGACCGGCCGTTCGAAATCGGTCGGACCAATCGGCGTGAGGCCGCGTGCGCGGATCTCCTCCGCGCCGGCGGAGGAATCGACTGCGGTGAAGGCGATGCGCTCGATGCCTTCGCCGCGCTTGTCGAGGAAGGCGCGCGCGGGCGCATTGTGTTCGGTCGCAGCGAGCACGCCGAGCAGCTCCATATAGTCGGGGTCGAACATGATGGTGTAGTTGCCCGTTCCCATATGCGCGCTGTGGGTGCCGCGCGGCGACACGGTGAAGCCGAGCCGCCTGTAGTTGTCGGCGGCTGCGTCGAGGTCCTTCACCATGACTACGGCGTGATCTATACCGATGACGTTCTTGAGGGCCACTGCGATTTTTCCCCGGCATGTCGAATTGGCTGACGGACCGCACGAGCGGCCGTAGCATCTATCTACGCTGGATGGACGCGCGAGTCATTTTGAAATCGCCGGCGGATGCGCAATTTCCTTCCGCAAAACGTCGCGTCGACGCGTTGCAATGGACGGCGTCAACGATCCTGCGCGTCGATATAGGCAGCGAGAATCGCGCGCTCCTCATTGGTCATCTCCGTGATGTTGCCCGGCGGCATCGCATTGGACCATGCCGCCACGCGGCCGATCAGGCGGATGTTGCGCTGGATGTGCTCGCTGCCGTCGAGCAGGATACCCTTCGGCGCGGTCGCGATGCCGGCCCAGACCGGCTCGGCCGCGTGGCACATGCTGCAGCGGGACATCACGATATCCTCGACATTGGCGAGCGTCGGCTGCGCCGAAAGTGCGCCATTCTTGACTTCGCGCGGGCCGGCCGCGGAGAGGAGGCCGATCGCGATGACGCCGACCGCTGTCACGCCCCACACCCACCACGGCGATTTGCGCCCGGCATGCCGCGCGTTGAAGAAGTGGCGGATCACCGGCCCCAGCGCCAGCACGATCGCGACGATGATCCAGTTGAAGCGGGTGGCGTAGAGCAGGGGATAGTGGTTGCTGATCATCAGCACCACGACCGGCAGCGTCAGATAGTTGTTGTGGACCGAGCGCTCCTTGCTGGCCTTGCCGAGCTTCGGATCGGGCGCCTGGCCCGCGATCAGGCCGGCTACGATTTTTTTCTGGTTCGGGATGATCACTGCGAAGACGTTGGCGACCATGATGGTGCCGATGATGGCCCCGATCTGGTTGAAGGCGCCGCGGCCGCTCAGGACGTGCGTGAAGGCATAGGTCAGCCCGACCAGGAACAGATAGCCGCCGATGGCAAAACCGAGCTCGCGCTGCGCAAGTCCGGTGCGGCAGGCGATCTCATAGAGCGCCCACGCCAGGGCGAGGCTGCAGAAGCTGAACAGCCCGGCCTCGGCCGGCGTCAGATCGAGGATCGACTTGTCGACCAGGAACAGGTCTGCATCGAGATAATAGACCACCACCATCAGCGCGAAGCCGGAGAGCCAGGTGGTGTAGGCTTCCCATTTGAACCAGGTGAGTTCCTCCGGCATCTGCTGTGGGGCCACCAGATATTTCATGATCCGGTAGAAACCGCCGCCATGGACCTGCCACGCCTCGCCCTGCACGCCATCCGGCAGCTCAGCCCTTGGCCTCAGGCTGAGATCGAGATGGATGAAGTAGAAGGAGCTGCCGATCCAGGCGATCGCGGCCACCACGTGCAGCCAGCGCAAGAGCAGGCTCGCCCATTCCGATATGATGGATCCCCACATGATCACCCCGATAGTTGCGGCATCGATGCCGCAGCTTTGATGACCGCGACAGGCGGCCGCGCCCTTACAATGTGTCGCACCGATCAGCGGCATTTTCCAGTACGATGGGCGTACGCTGTTGCACATCGTGCGGGCATGAGCTGACGTAAGACGTGGCAGTCATAGACTTGGCAGTCATAGACTTGGCGGTCATAGCCTTGGCAGTCATAGAATTGGCAGCAACCAGCCGGGAGGAAGGCGACGTGAAGAAGATCTGGTCCGCCGCTGTGTCCGCGGGGTTGCTTGTCGCCGCGACTGGTGCGCAAGCCGAGCCGGTGCTGCAAGGCAAGGAGGCCTATGGCAATTGGC
Organism: Bradyrhizobium sp. Cp5.3; assembly: GCF_000426265.1. Classification (NCBI taxonomy): domain Bacteria; kingdom Pseudomonadati; phylum Pseudomonadota; class Alphaproteobacteria; order Hyphomicrobiales; family Nitrobacteraceae; genus Bradyrhizobium; species Bradyrhizobium sp. Cp5.3. The sequence continues at coordinate 19,130 of NZ_AUFA01000002.1, forward strand.
AATCGGACAAGCCCGGCACGGTCAGGCTGATCCGTCCGCAGGATCTTGCGAGGCCCGGCGCTACGCCGTCGGCTGCGCGTTTTCCGCACGTGGTGACGCGTTCGCCGGAAGCGTTCCCGAAGGTGTCGTCCGGCTTCAAGATCGAGCTGTTTGCTGACGGGCTGCGCGGACCGCGCATCATTCGCGTGGCGCCCAATGGCGATCTCTTCGTTGCGGAGACGCGGGCCGGCACCGTCCGCGTGCTGCGCGCCGGCGAGGGCGGTGGCAAGGTTGCAACCAACGAGGTTTTTGCCGGCGGGCTGAAGCAGCCGTTCGGCATCGCGTTCTTTCCCAATGGCGACAATCCGCAATGGGTCTATGTCGCCAACACCGACGGCGTGGTCCGCTTTCCCTACCAGGCCGGCGATCTCAAGGCGCGTGGCAAGCCTGAGATCATCGTGGCGAGCCTGCCGCATGATGGCGGCCATTCCACCCGCGACATCGTGTTCACGCCGGACAACAAGCGCATGCTGGTGTCGGTCGGATCGCTCAGCAATGTCGCAGAAGGCATGGGCACTCCGCCAGGCGGAATGGCGGCCTGGTCGCGCACGCAGCCGCTGGGCGCGGCCTGGGCGAGCGAGACCGAGCGCGCCGCGGTGCTTGCCTTCAATCCGGATGGCAAGGAGCGGAAGATCTACGCCACCGGCATCCGCAACTGCGTTGGCCTCGCGATCCAGCCGCAGACCGGACTGCCCTGGTGCTCGACCAACGAGCGCGATGGCCTCGGCGACGATCTCGCGCCCGACTACGTGACGAGCGTGAAGGAAGGCGCCTTCTACGGCTGGCCGTGGTTCTATATCGGCGGCAACGAGGACCCGCGCCACGCCGGCGCGCGGCCGGACCTCAAGGACAAGGTGACGGTCCCCGACGTGCTGGTGCAGCCGCACTCGGCCTCCCTCGGCATGACCTTCTACCAGGGCACGCAGTTTCCATCGGAGTATCAGGGCGACGCCTTCGCCGCCGAGCACGGCTCCTGGAACAGATCGAAGCGCACCGGCTACAAGGTGATCCGCATCAGGATGAAGGACGGCAATCCGACGGGTGAGTACGAGGATTTCGTCACCGGCTTCGTCGTCGATGATCGCGAAGTGTGGGGGCGACCGGTTGGAGTCGCGGTGGCGAAGGATGGCGCGCTGCTGATCTCGGAAGACGGCAACGGCACGATCTGGAGAGTGACACACTAGCGACCGAAGTCGCGCTAAGCGAGCGCTTTCGCTTTTCGCCTCTCCCCGCCTGCGGGCAGAGGCAAAGGCCGCCTTTGGCGGCCGTCTCTAAGACCGTCGAAGCGAAGCTTCGGCTATGTCGCATCGCAAGACGCGATCCGGGTGAGGGGGCTCTCCGCTAGTCCAACTGTCACCGCCATTGTGGAGGCAGCCCCTCACCCCGACCGTCTCCCCGTAAGAACGGGGAGAGGGAGAAGACTTACCCCCTTCGCACACTCGCTCCGCCATCCACCGGCAGCGTTACGCCGGTGATGAAGTTCGCCTCATCCGACGCCAGGAACAGCGCGGCATTGGCGACGTCCCATCCTGTTCCCATCTTCTTGCGCAGTGGCACCTTGCAGTCGCGCTCGGCTTCGACCTCGGCGCGGGTCCTGTGCCATTCGCGGGCGCGGGTATCGACTGCCATCGGCGTGTTCATCAGACCCGGCAGGATGACGTTGGCGCGGATGCCATATTCGGCGTTCTGATAGGCGAGCTGTTCGGTGAAGGCGATCATCGCCGACTTCGTCGCCTTGTAGGCGACGTAAGGATAGCTCGTGATCGCGGCCATCGAGGAGATGTTGATGATCGCGCCGCTTCTCTGCGCGCGCATGATCGGGATCACCTCCTTTGCCGCCAGAATGCAGCTCTTCAAATTGATGGCGACGACGCGGTCGAATGCCTCCTCGGTCAACTGAAGCAGTTCGGCATCGCCCCCGGAAAGGCTCACGCCGACATTGTTGTGCAGCACGTCGATCCGGCCCCAGCGCGCCTGCGCGTCGGCCACCATCGCCTTGATGTCGGCTGACTTGGTGACGTCGGCCTTGAAGGCCGCGGCGATGCCCTGCGTCGCAGCGATCATCGCGACGGTCTCCTGGGCCGACTCGAGATGATGATCGACACACAGCACCCTGGCGCCCTCACGCGCGAAGGTGAGGGCGGTGGCACGGCCATTGCCCATGGCTTCGCCGGGACTCTGTCCAGCCCCAACCACGATGGCGACCTTGTCCCTCAAGCGCATGACGTTTTCTCCCTGCTTTTTCATCACGATAGCACGGGCAGATCGCGGCAGAAGAGCGATCGTCTCACGTGATGGTCGCGCCGGATGCACGCCCTCCCGCCCGACACGCATGGCTCATTCGTCGCGATGATAGTGCGCATGCGCCCAACGGCTTGCCGTTGCGCAGGAACCGCCTTTACATAACTTCACACGGCCGCATTTGTTGCGGGGAGGTTTTCGCGCTACGCTCTGCATCGGGGCTTCCCAACCACCAGTGGCTCGCCGATGAATCTGCTTGATCCGCAAGGGCCCGTTGCTGCTGCGAACAGCACCATTCTGGTCGATTCCGTTTTCATCATGCTGACGATCGTGGTGCCGACCATCATCGCGATCCTGGGGTTCGCCTTCTGGTTTCGTGCATCCAATCCGCGCGCGCACTACCAGCCCGGCTTCGTCTATTCCGGCCGGATCGAAATGGTGGTGTGGGCGATCCCCGCGCTGACCGTCATCCTGCTCGGCGGCGTCGCCTGGATCGGCTCGCATCAGCTCGATCCCGCAGCACCGGTGCCGGGGACCGGCAACCCGGTGCGGATCCAGGCCGTCTCGCTCGACTGGAAATGGCTGTTCATCTATCCGGATCAGCGTATCGCCACCGTCAACACGCTGACGGTGCCCGCCGGCGCCGAGCTGAATTTCCAGCTCACATCGTCGAGCGTGATGAACGTGTTCTTCATCCCACAGCTCGGCAGCATGATCTACACCATGAACGGTATGGTGACGCGGCTCAACCTGCGCGCCGACAATGAGGGCAAGCTCCAGGGACTGTCGGCTCATTTCTCCGGCGACGGTTTCCCCGACATGATGTTCGACGTCAACGTGATCTCGCCGCTCGCCTTTCCCGACTGGGTGGAGAGCACGGCGAAGACCGATTCCGTGCTGAACGAAGCCAGCTACAATAAGCTGGTGCAGCAGGGCATCGAGCGGGGCAGGCCGACCTACCGGCTCGAGGATCCCCGGCTCTTCGACCTCATCGCGACCCAGCACATCCCGCCCGGGCCCGGTCCGCAAATCGCATCCGGGGCGGGCCGGCCGCACAGTGGAGGCCATGATGCTCGGTAAGCTCGATTGGTCGGCGATCCCGTTCGACCAGCCGATTCCTCTCGTCGCAGGCGCGATGGTGCTGGTCGCGATCCTGGGCGTGCTGGCCTGGGTCGTAGTGAAAGGGCATCTGCCCTATCTCTGGCACGAATGGATCACCAGTGTCGACCACAAGCGGATCGGCGTGATGTACGTGCTGCTCGCGTCCGTCATGTTTCTGCGCGGCGGCAGCGACGCCATCATGATGCGGATCCAGCAGTCGGTCGCCTATCAGTCGCAGGGCTATCTGCCGCCGGAGCACTACAACCAGATCTTTTCTGCCCACGGCACCATCATGATCTTCTTCGTGGCGATGCCGTTCGTGATCGGGCTGATGAACCTTGTCGTGCCGCTCCAGCTCGGCGTGCGCGATGTCGCGTTTCCGACGCTCAATTCGGTCGGTTTCTGGTTGACCGCGACCGGCGCGCTGCTGGTGAACATCTCGCTCGTGGTCGGCGAATTCGCGCGCACTGGGTGGCTCGCCTTTCCGCCGCTGTCGGGCCTGATCTATTCGCCGGGCGTCGGCGTCGACTACTACGCCTGGTCGCTGCAGATCTCCGGTGTCGGCACGCTGGTGGCCGGCATCAATCTCGTGACCACCGTGCTGAAGCTGCGCACCAAGGGGATGAACTACCTGCGCATGCCGATGTTCTGCTGGACGACGCTGGCCTCGAACCTGCTTATCGTGGCGGCATTCCCGATCCTCACCGCGACGCTGGCGATGCTCCTGCTCGACCGCTATCTCGGCTTTCACTTCTTCACGAATGAGGCCGGCGGCAACGTCATGATGTTCATGAACCTGATCTGGGCATGGGGACATCCGGAGGTCTACATCCTCGTGCTGCCGGCATTCGGCATCTTTTCCGAGGTGGTGTCGACTTTCTCCGGCAAGCCGCTGTTCGGCTACCGCTCGATGGTGCTCGCCACCATGGCGATCTGCGTCATCTCCTTCATGGTCTGGCTGCATCACTTCTTCACGATGGGCGCAGGTCCCGACGTCAACGCCATCTTCGGCATCGCCAGCATGATCATCGCCGTGCCGACAGGGGTGAAGATCTACAACTGGCTGTTCACCATGTATGGCGGCCGTATCCGCTTCACGACGCCGATGCTGTGGTCGGTCGGCTTCATGGTGACGTTCATCACCGGCGGCCTCACTGGAGTCCTGGTCGCGGTGCCGCCGGCTGACTTCCTCCTGCACAACAGCTTGTTCCTGGTGGCGCACTTCCACCACGTCATCATCGGTGGCGTGCTTTTTGGTGCCTTCGCCGGTTTCACCTACTGGTTTCCGAAGGCGTTCGGCTTCCGCCTCGACGAGGCCTGGGGCAAAGCGGCCTTCTGGTTCACCTTCATCGGCTTCTACGTCACCTTCCTTCCGCTCTATACGGCGGGCCTGCTGGGCATGACCCGGCGCTTGCAGCATTACGACGTCGCGGCATGGCGGCCGTGGATGCACGTAGCCGCGATCGGCATGGGACTCCTTTGCGTTGCGGTGGTCTGCCAGATCACGCAGCTTGTCGTCAGTATCCGCAACCGCGAGGCCTTGCGCGACCGCACCGGCGATCCCTGGGACGGCCGCTCGCTGGAATGGGCGACCTCGTCGCCGCCGCCGGTGTTCAACTTCGCCTTCCATCCCGATGTGCGCGGCGAGGACGCCTACTGGGCGATGAAGCAGCACGCCAAGGAGCAGCAACTCGAGCATCATCCCGAACCCGAATACGAAGACATCGAGATGCCCCGGAACTCGCCGACCGGATTCGTCTGCGCGTTCTTCGCCAGTGTCATGGGCTTTGCGCTGATCTGGCACATCTGGTGGATGGTGATCCTCGGCGTGCTAGGCGCGTTCGCGACCTTCGTCGTGTTCGCCTGGCGCGACCATGACGAATACGTCATACCGGCGGCCGAGGTCGCGCGCATCGATCGCGTCAATATCGAGGAGCGTCGCAGCCTCGTCAGCATGGCGGGGGGTGTCTGATGACGATGACCGCGACCATCGGGCATGCGCATGCCGACCCCCATCACATCGGGATCGTTGTCGAGCATCCCGGGCCTGCGTCAAAACGGATCGTGACGGCCTACGGCTTCTGGGTCTTCCTGCTCTCCGACATCGTGATGTTCTCCTGCTTCTTCGCGGCCTATGCGGTGCTGGTCGGCCAGACCGCCGATGGCCCGAAAGGCTCGGAGATCTTCGAGCACAGGAACGTCGCGATCGAGACGGTCCTCCTGCTGCTGTCGAGCTTCACCTGCGGCATGGCGAGCATCGCCGCCGACGTGCGCAACCGGTTCTGGTTCTATCTGGGAATGGCCGTAACCTGCGTGCTGGGGCTTGCATTCCTCACGATCGAATTCCGTGAGTTCGCCAATCTGGTCTCCCGCGGCTACGGACCGTCGCGCAGCGCGTTCCTGACCGCGTTCTTCTCGCTGGTCGGATGCCACGGCCTTCATGTCTCCGCCGGCGTGCTGTGGCTTCTCACCATGATGGCCCAGGTCTTCGCCAAGGGCTTTCGCGCCGACATTCTGCGCCGCATGATGTGCTTCGCACTGTTCTGGCACGCGCTCGACATCATCTGGGTCGCGGTCTTTTCCGTCGTCTACCTGCTTGGGAGTGCGGTATGAGCGATCAGGCGCATGTGCCGACCGGGCACGACCTCGCACCGGGCGAGGAAGAACAACACAGTGTCGGCGAGCGAATCCTCGGCTATGTCGTCGGCCTTGTCCTGGCGCTGCTGCTGACGGCGACGTCGTTCTTCATCGCCGGCACGGATCTGGTCTGGCAGCCTTCCATTCCGGTCGCGCTGATCGTGCTCGCGATCGCGCAGATGGGCGTGCATCTCGTGTTCTTCCTCCACATCACCACGGGTCCGGACAACACCAACAACGTGCTGGCGCTCGCCTTCGGCTTGCTCATCGTCTTCCTGGTTGTTGGGGGAACAGTCTGGATCATGTCGCATCTCAACCAGAACATGCCGCCGATGGACCAGTTCATTCGGATGCACAGCTGAAAACAGCCGCAGCGACTGGGAATGTCATTTCTCTTGCCGTAAGACCTGGCGGAGGACCGGACCGGCTCGCCAACTCAGCAAGTGCCTTTGATATTTCGGGACTCGCGGACCCGCGCGCTGGAGGCGCCGCATGAAGCGCCGTTAAGGCGCAATGTTCCCGCAATCCGCTCACCTTAGCGCTCATGGGCTGAGGCTGCCGAATCGATCGGCGGTACGGATGGAGTTTCATGTCCGATACTTTTCTCTTCTTCAGGACGCTGGCGTCCAACCCATTGATGGTCGGTGCCATCGCCCCCTCGGGGCCGGTGCTCGCAGATCTCATCACGAGCGGGGTCGATCCGTCGGATGGGCCCGTCCTTGAACTCGGTCCCGGCACAGGGGTCTTTACCGAGGCCTTGCTTGCGCGCGGCGTCCGTCAATCCGACTTGACGCTCGTCGAGTCCGGCTCGGATTTTGCCAGCGTGCTGCGAATGCGCTTCCCCGAAGCCCGCGTGCTCCGGATGGATGCGGCGCGGCTCGGTGTCTGCCGCCTCTTTGGCAGTGCACCTCTAGGCAGCGCGATCAGCGGACTGCCGTTGCTGAATATGTCGCCGAGAAAGGTCACCGCCATCCTGACCGGCGTGTTTTCCCTTCTGCGTAAGGGTGGCGCATTTTACCAGTTCACCTATGGCGTTCGCTGTCCCGTGTCGCGCCGGTTGCTCGACCGCCTCGGTCTCAAGGCGAGCCTTCATGGCCGGGTCCTGCGGAATTTTCCGCCTGCCCGAGTCTACAAGCTTGTCCGGCGCAAGCCCCTGACTTTGCGCGCGGTCGGAAGATGATCGACCTGCCCGATTTGCCGGGCCTGGTCTCCGATCTGGCTGGTTGGGGACTGTTCGGCTTGACGATGTGCGCGGCAGTGGAAAAGCTTCTCCCGATCGTGCCTTCCTACGGCATGCTGATTGTGCTTGGCATGTTCGTCGTTCCGAATTTCGCCGCCTTGCCCTGGGCCGTCGCGGCGACCACAGCCGGGTCAACTCTCGGCTCGCTGATTTGGTATGCGGTGGGGCGGTGGTTCGGCCCGCAGCGCGCTGAGGCACTCGTGCAGAATGCAGGATGCTATCTGAGCCTTCGGGTCGAAAAATACCGCCAAATAGCGGGTTCATATCACCGTAATCAGTTCTGGATTTCCGTTATCGCCCAGATCATTCCCCTGGTCCGCGTCTACATGGCTTTTCCTGCCGGGGTAGTGGCCATTCCACTGATGCGCTTTGCTATGGCGACGTTCGTCGGGGCTCTTGCCTGGAACGCCCCTTTTCTGGCGTTGGGCTACGGTTTGCGCGAAAGTCGCGTCGATCCGTCGACTGCGGCCTCCACCGCCATTATTGGCATCGTCGTTGTCGAGGTCGTGTTCGCCCTGGCATTCCGGCTCATCCGCCGTCGGGCTTGAGTTGCGGCGTTCAAGCGCGGGGATCAGTCCCGGTGCGCCTTCCCATAAAGAAAAGCCGCTTGTGATGAACAAGCGGCCCAAGGCCCGCGTCAGCTTCGCTGCATAGGCAAGACATAGGAAGGTGACCAGCATTGTGGCGACGATCGCAGCGGCGATGGCCATGAAGGAGGCAAGGCTCATTTGAGGACTTTCTGGTCGTGGCCGTCATTCCGAGGATGGTGGCGATCGCGCCAGGTCCGAACATTAGCGGCATCGCCAGTGGCACAAAGGCGCCGTCGGTCCCGTTCGCGTCCGCGGCAGGTCCCGCTATCCCGCCGGATGAAGAAGGAGAGAAGAGCTCAAACCCGATCTTCATAAGGATCAATCCTCCGACAATACGGACCATGCTCAGCCGCACGTCAAACAACCGCAGCTGCAACGTGCCAAAGACCAGGAAGAAAAAGCAAAGGAGCAGCGCGTAGAGGCAGGATCTTCGGCGGCAGCCCTTCGCCGATCTCGATGCCGCCGCGCGCAGGATCGTCGAGATCGCGAACGGCAAGCGGTGGAGGATGGCCGTATCTTTGTCGAACGGGTCAATGAGCCATTTCTGACGGTTGGCGGCAGTGGCGGGGCAGCGCCTGGATCGAGCGCGCCGTCGCTCTCGGTTGGCTGCGGTGGCACGAGAGCGGCACTTGCCTGAAAATCACCGAGGGGGCGGCGCTGTTCGCATGATCCACGATTAGTGACCGCGAAAGCACACTTACATAGATTTCGCAGAAACGCACGGCCCGCAAGTTACCTTGTCCGGGATCCAAGCTAAATCCAGAGACACTTTCGTTTTAGAAGGCCTGCGATGACCCTGCATGTGATCGTAAATGAGGCAAAGGAGGATCAGACTGGCGCGCCCAACGCGAAGGCTGTGATCGCCGTCGTTGGACTGGCAATTGAGGCCAGAATAGCGGGGATGGCAGCGATAATCGCTGATGGTGACCGGACCGCGTCTAGTTTGCGTGAGGCCATCCGAAAAGGTGCGCGCGGGATTATAAGCTTTGGCGTATGCGGCGGGCTGGATCCGAAGCTCCGCCCGGGTAAGGTTGTCATCGCTTCGTCGGTGTTTGCGGGGAAAGATGAAGCTTATCCAAGTGACCTCCCTTGGGCCCAGGAGCTCCTTCGGATGATCCCGGGCGCCGGCTACTCTCCGATTGCTGGAGTGGCTACCCCGATGACAAGTTTTGAGGAGAGACGGGACTTCCATGCCACCACCGGGGCCGTCGCAGCTGATATGGAGTCGCAAATCGTGGCCCGAATTGCTGCCGAATTCAGAATTCCCTTTGCCGCTTGTCGCGTTGTTCTAAACCCTGCCCATCGGATACTTCCGAGAGCGGCGCTCATAAAGATCGGACCCGCAGGTAAGCCTAGACTGCGCAAGATCGGAGGTTCAGTTGTAAGCGACCCTCGGCAACTTCCCAGACTCAGCCGATTGGCCGTTGACGCTGTTATTGCGGTGAGGGCATTGCGCAGGGCCAAACAACGGCTTGGAACTCACCTCGGTTTCCCGCACCCTCACGGCCGCCTGCCGCATCGACTGCTGCACTTCAAGCAATAACACCAGTCCGATCCCGCCGTCAGCGCTGCTGCCCGGACGGCGCGACGCCGGCCAGACACGTGCGAATCCGAGCTGCCAAAAGGATAACTGGCCCGAGCCCCTGTGCGATCAGCGTTATTTCGATGGCGATTCCGAGCAGCTACGTCGGCAGCGCGCTCACGAGTCGGGCTGCGAGTCGAACTTTGGCATAGGTTTCGAATCCGCACGTGAGCGCAGGAAGGCCTTGCTCACCGCTAGGGCCGGCGCAGCCAAAAAGGCGGTCAAGGCGGCCCACGAAAGGATGCGCCGCGGCGCGGCCGCATAACGCTCAGACAGATCCGCCGCCGATCCAAAGCAACCTCTGCGTTTTATGAAGCGCCAAGCGAGCGGGTTCCACTGGCTCCAGACCTGCTCGGCCTGCGCGGCCAACAGGCCGGAGACGATCTCCGGTGGAGGTCCAAAAACCTCAGGTAGCTTGTTCGATAAATCGTCGTCCTTCAGCACGTCCCATTTTGAATATCCGCCCATCACAGGAGACGAGATGGCGAACACCACACGACCAATCCGCGCCTCCCTTGAAGCAAACGAACACATCGGGCAAGGTTCAACGGTCGAATACAAGGTGCAATCTTGCAGACGCTTTCGTTTGAGGACCTTTTGTGCCGCGGAAAGTGCCACGAGCTCCGCGTGGCGCGTCATGTCACTCTCCGATGAAACACGATTTGTCGCCTCGGCAATGACCTGTCCTCGATAAACAATCAGGGCGCCGAACGGCAGCTCTCCTGTCTTCGCTCCAAGTCGAGCGACTTCTAGGCATCGCTCCATCAGTTGCAAATCTTGAAGGTGAGCTTCCGGCCTGTTCATGAGCGTCAGCTGCTCCATCCGAGTCGACGAGCAGTCCCCCTTGGTTGCTGCGTTCCTGGGCCCGACCGAGCCTGGCTCCTCCCCGGCGCGTCGTGGTCGCGGCCAGGGCGATCTCCACTTCAATCCAGACGGGAGGTTAGGCGAAGCAACCCCTCCCGCACTATGCGATTTCGGCTAAACGGCGCGCCACGTTCATCGGATAGCTATCGTGCGAGGCGGCTGTGCCGGACGCCATTTAGTTCGTGCGGTGCGGCGGCTTCTTCTTTCGATGCTGTGTCGGCTGCGTTGCCTTTGGAGGCTGCGGAGGTTGCGGCCAGTAGGCACAAGGCGCACAGCTACAGGCACAGCCACAGCCTCTGGCCAGCCTTGGTTTTTGGAAGAGCGGTGGTGGTCCAGCATTTTCCTTGTCGAAGACATGGAACGTCGCCAAACTAACGTCGGAGATTTCCTCCTCACCAAGAATGAGTTCGTGCTTCTGCGAGGGCGGTGATGTATTCGCCGACGCTTCGCTGGTTGAGGCGCACGCACCGCTTGCCATCGAGAGAGACATGCCGGCAAACCCTAAGGCGGGTAAGGCTTTGCTCCGACGCTTGCCTATGGAAGAGGGCTTCGGCATGGTACATTATCCCACTTGCTTGGGCATACTGAACTAAACTGGCGTGATGAAATCCGACCGAGCTGGTTCTAGTAAAGACCAATGATGGCCGTGGAAGCTATGCCGACCCCGGCGGCGGTCAAGCCTTTGGCCAAGCGGAAGCCGACTTCAGCGTCGATAGATGACGGCCTTGATCCGATCTAGCTAAGTAGCCCCGCCCCGACCGAGTGTCCGGTGAACGCGCTAAACCAAGCAGGAATTCGCCTTGAGGAGCAGTGGGTCCACGCCCTGAGTAGGTCGATGGTCGGCAATCGCATGTGACGCTATCGCTTGGTGCGCTGAAGCTTCCACGTCGTCATGGCCGGGCGTAGCCGTCCGAAGGACGGTGTCGCTTCCGCTCACCCATGTGCCATCCACGCTTCCCCCGCGGCAAGAACGTGGATGCCCGGGACAAGCCCGGGCATGACGACCGCCTGTGAGTTCGCACATGCAATGGCTCGCAGCTAGCGCGCGAAAGCAAAAGAGCCGCTTGCGATGAGCAAGCGGCCCAAGTCTAGGGAGGAAACGCCCAAGCAAAGACAATCGGCAGGAAGCCGAATTGCTGCCAAGGAAGCGCCAGCACCAGGTGCTACCGCACTCTTATGAGATGCAACAACTCCCGATAGAGTTCAATTCCGGATCAATACTGTCTCCGGCTACCGCTCACACCTGCGTGAAGCGAGGCTCTCACTTCGGCCGGCGGCAATTATAGGCCTTGCGGAAGCCTGCGGCCTGCGCGTCGTCCTCCGAGCAGAACCAGCGGTCCGGCTTGGTCGTGGCCGGATAGCTCGGGCAGCCCCGCAGGTGGTAGATGCCGATATTGCCGGTGACGCGGGCGCGCACCGCGAGCTTGCCCTTGATGCTGCAACTCGGCGGCATCGTCAGATCTTCCGGGAACAGCACCGCGCGAATCTCCTTGTCGCGATCGGCGCGGCAGGCGGCGCCCAGCAGCGGCCCGTCCTTCTTGCCGGTGCGGAAATCTTGCGGTGCAACAAAGCAGCCCTTCCAGATGCCGGCCGAGGCCGCCTTGGCGTCCGCCGCCGCGGGCTTGACGTTGGCCTTGATCGGCTCGCGCGCGATGGCAAAGCCGAGCTTGACCAATTGCTCGTTCAACGAGACCTTGTCGCCTTCCGCCGTGCAGATCGCGCGGTGCCGCTTGCCGAAATGCTTCTCCGGCCCGACGTCGTCACAGCGAACGGTCCGGCCGCCGATCAGCTTCGTCAGCTGGTCGCGGGCCTCCAGGCCGCAGGTCCAGGGATCGGCGTGATCGTCGATGCAGACCTGGTCCAGTTCGGGCGCGTCCACGCCATCGAGCCGATAGGTGGTATCTCCGAGCTGGATGGAGTTGGCATCCCGCGCAATCGCGGCGGCGGTCAGCGCGAAGCCTGATCCGGAGGTGGCCAGAAAGCCGGACAGAGCGAGAAACAAGAAAAACGCGAAAGTGCGGGCGGCGGCAAAGGAATTTTGGAAGGACATACGGTCTCGCTATCGATTGCTTTTGTTCCTCGTTCCTACCATCCGGACATGGCAACACCAATGGTCTGCGCTGTGCGAAGTGCGACATTCCTGCGCCGTGACTTTACTCGCCGGCCAGCCTGCCCCTATCGTTTGGCCCTGCAGACAAGCTGCGAGCGGCCGAATCGCCCGGGAAGCGGCGAGGGCGGGAGGACAATGTTGCGATGAAAGACCCCGTGGACGTCCTGATCATCGGCGCCGGCGCTTCGGGCGCTGCCGTTGCGTGGTCGCTGGCCGAGACCAAGATGCACATTCTCTGCCTGGAGCAGGGCGGCTGGATGAATCCCGCGGAATATCCGAGCACGGGTCGGGACTGGGAAGCCAAATTCTACGGCGAGTGGTCGACCAGTCCGAACGTCCGCGGCCGTCCCGAGGACTATCCCATCAACGACGACAATTCGCCAATCAAGGTCGTCAACTACAACGCGGTCGGTGGCTCGACCGTGATGTACACCGCGCATTGGCCGCGGCTTCATCCGAGCGACTTTCGCGTCAAGACGCTCGACGGCGTCGCCGACGACTGGCCGATCGACTACTCCATGCTGGAGCCGTTCTTCGAGGAGAACGACCGGATCATGGGCACATCCGGAATGTCAGGCGATCCGCTGTCGCCGCTGACGCATCCGCCGATGCCGCCGCAGCCGCCCGGGCTGTCCGGACCGCTGATCGGCACGGCCATGAACAAGCTCGGCTGGCACTGGTGGCCGTCGGATACGACGGTTGCGACGATGGACTATGAGGGCCGCGCGCGCTGCATCAATCTCGGCCATTGCACGCCTGCCTGCGCGCAAGGGGCGAAATCCTCGACCGACATCACCTACTGGCCGCAGGCGATCCGCGCCGGGGTCGAGTTGCGCACCCATTGCCGGGTGCGCGAGATCACCACCGACGAGAACGGCATGGCCACGGGCGTGGTCTACTACGACAAGGACGGCATCGAGCAGTTTCAGCCGGCACATGTCGTCATCATCGCCTGCAACGGTGTCGGCACGCCGCGGCTCTTGCTGAACTCGGCATCCAGCCGCTTCCCGAACGGCCTTGCCAATTCATCAGGCCTCGTCGGCAAGAACCTGATGTTCCACCCTTACGCGCAGATCTATGGCTTCGTGAAGGAGCCGACCGACAGCAACCGCGCGCCGCCGACTTGCCTGTGGAGCAAGGAGTTCTACGACACCGATCTGTCGCGCGGCTTCGTTCGTGGCTACGGCATCCAGTTTGGTCGCGGCGCCGGGCCGGTGTTCGAGGCGGTCGCGAGCGAGCAGAAGGGAATCTTGCCGTGGGGGGCGGATCATCACCGTGTGTTCCGCAAGCTCAACGGCCACCGCATGGCGGTCTCGGCGATCTGCGAGGATCTCCCTGAGGAGCACAACCGCGTCACGCTCGATCCGGTGCTGAAGGACAGTAGCGGCATTCCCGCGGCGAAGATCGACTACACGATCAGCGAGAACAGCCGCAAGATGATGGACCATGCGCTCGCGCGCGGCCGCGAGATTCTGGAAACCGCAGGGGCGACCGACATCTGCATCAATGATCCTATCCCCTGGGGCGGCTGGCATTTGCTCGGCACCGCGCGGATGGGCACCGATCCCGAGCGCTCCGTGGTCAACGAATGGGGCCGCTCGCACGACGTGAAAAACCTCTTCATCGTCGACGGCAGCGTCTTCGTCACTTCGGGCGGGGTCAACCCGACCTCGACCATCCAGGCCATCGCGCTCTACGTCGCCGACCAGATGAAGCAGCGCCTCACCAATCTGTTCGACTAATCATGATGTGGATCGAAGCGAGCCGCGACTTCGCTGCACCTCTCCCGCTTGCGGGAGAGGCGGAGGCCGCCTTCGGCGGCCGTCGTTTTACGAAACGCCAAGGCGAAGCCTTGGCTACGGCGAAGCGCCGGGTGAGGGCTCTCTCCTCTGGGGGAGTCTCTTTGTGGAGGCACCCTCTCCCCGACCCTCCCCCGCAAGCGGGAGAGGGAGCGCACCTTTATCGCGGCGCGAAGTTCAGAAGAGGACCCCATGCCTGATCAATTCGCTCTTACGCTGCGGCAACGCGACGATCTCCGCACCATCGCTGCGATGATCATTCCCGCCAGCGACGAGTACAAGGTGCCTGGCGCGGACGATGCGGCGATCCAGGCCGACATGCTGGCGACGCTCGGCCGTGACACGGTACTGGTGCGCCAGGCGTTGGATCATCTGGCGCGGCTCGCCGGCCAGCCGCTCAGCGAACTCGATGCGGCGAAGCGCGATGCGGTCGCGCAGGAGTTTCGCAGCTCCGGCGGAGCTGCCGCTGCAACGCTCGTCCGCGTCGTGCTGCAATGCTACTACCGCGACGACCGTGTGCTGCGTTCGCTTGGGCTGGAGCTGCGCGCGCCATTCCCGAAGGGGCACCTGCTCCCGGATGGCGACTGGTCGCTGCTCGATCCGGTCAAGGCAAGAGCTGGAAGCCTGCGAAGGGCACCCTAGCAGCCCAGCCTTGCGCCCCGAGCGGGCCACTTGCGCTGGAGGCAACAGGCCACCATTTGTGTGAGCCTCAAGGACTCTCGCCATGCTGGATTTTACCTCGGATATCGCCGATGACAGCGCGTCATCGCGAACGACAGCGGCTGCCCCGGACAATGACCGGGCCCTGCTGGACGCCTATTCCAATGCCGTGATCGACGTGACCGACCGCGTCGGCCCTGCCGTCGTGCGCGTCGAGACCGGGCCGAAAGTGCCGAACGGCCGCGAGCGCGGCGGGCTCGGCTCGGGCATCGTGATCTCCCCGGACGGTCTGGTCCTCACCAACAGCCACGTGGTCGGCTCCGCCAAGGAGATCCGGCTGCGCGACGTCGAGGGCCATGTCGGCGACGCCCGAGTGCTCGGCGTCGACCCCGACACCGACCTTGCGCTGCTGCGTGCCAATGGCGTGCGCGACTTGCCTTACGCCGCGCTCGGCAACTCCAAGACGTTGCGGCGTGGCCAGCTCGTGATCGCCATCGGCAATCCGCTCGGCTTCGAGTCGACCGTGACCGCCGGAGTGGTCTCGGCGCTCGGGCGGTCGATCCGTTCGGTCAGCGGACGCACCATCGAGGACGTCATCCAGACCGATGCCGCGCTCAATCCCGGCAATTCCGGCGGCCCGCTGGTGTCGTCGAATGCCGAGGTGATCGGCATCAACACCGCCATCATCAACGGCGCACAAGGCATCTGTTTCGCGGTCGCCAGCAACACCGCGCAATTCGTGCTCTCGGAGATCATCCGCCACGGCTATGTCCGCCGCGCCTTTATCGGCGTTGCCGGGCAGACCGCGCCGATCCCGCGGCGGCACGCGGTGCTGGCCGGCGTCGAGAACAAGATGGGCGCGCTCTTGATGCAGATCGAGCCGGACGGCCCGGCCGGGAAGGCTGGCCTGCTGCCGGGCGACGTCGTCATCAGGCTCGACGGCGTCGAGATCAACGGCGTCGACGATCTGATCCGCGTGCTCGACCGCGACCGGATCGGCCGGCGTCTCGCCATGGACGTGCTGCGGCTCGGCCGCCTGCGGGCGATCGACATCGATCCGGTCGAGCGCAAGCCGGCGCGCTGAAACTTTGGTTGGCTAGGTGTAAGCCGAGGACGCCTTCCCCTCTCCCCGCTGGGGAGAGGTGAAGCGGCGGCATCGCGCTATAGCCTGTCTCTCCCCAGACGGGGTATGACAGGGACATGCCTCGCTCCCGGAACTCGGCCGCATGATGCCGACGCATGAGACCTACGACGTCATTGTCATCGGCGCCGGTGCGGGCGGCATGACGGCGGCGGCGGTCGCCGCTGCCGAGGGCCTTCGGGTGCTCGTGATCGAGAAGACCGCCTTCGTCGGCGGGACCACAGCCTGGTCCGGCGGCATGGTCTGGATTCCCGCCAATCCCAAGATGAAAGAGGCGGGGCTGTCCGACAGCATCACGGATGCCGTCCGGTATCTGTCGAGCACGGTGTCCGAGCCCGCCAATGCCGGCTTGCGCGCCGCCTTCCTCGCGCGGGGGCCGGAGGCTGTCGCCTATCTCGAGGCGAACACCGAGGTGCGGCTCCAGCCGGTGAGGACGTATCCGGATTACTATCCGGAACGGCTGGGTGCCACGGCCGGTGGGCGTGTGCTGGAGCCGGTCGCCTTCGATGGGACGCGGCTCGGCGCAAGCTTCGGCCGGCTGCGGCCGCCGCTGCCGGAGTTCACGCTGTTCGGCGGGATGATGGTCAACCGCCTCGACATCCCGCATCTGCGCCGGGTCGGCAAATCGCTGCATTCGACCTTGCGCGCGGCGCGGCTCATCTCTGACTACGCCTGGCAGCGGCTGCGCTCGCCGCGCGGCACGACGCTGCACCTCGGCAATGCGCTCGCTGCGCGGCTCTATGCCTCGTTGCTGGCGCGGCAGGTCGAAATCATCTTCAGCGCAGATGTCGAGGACTTGTCAGTGCAGGGCGAGCGCGTCGCCGGCGTGGTCATCCGCCACGGCTCCCGCGACCGCTCCATCGCCGCACGCCGGGGCGTAGTGCTCGCGACCGGCGGCTTCTCGCATGATGCGACCTTGCGCAAGCGCTTCTTCCCGGCAGCAGCGGGACATGTCTCGGCGACCAACACTGGCGGTACCGGCGACGGGCTTCGCCTCGCGAGCGCAAGTGGCGCCGCGCTCAATACGGAGGCGACGAGCCCGGCCTATTGGGTGCCGGCCTCGCTGTTCCGCCGCGCCGACGGCTGCCGCGGCGTCTTTCCGCACACGGTGACCGATCGCGCCAAGCCGGGCGTGATCGCCGTGAATGCGGCCGGCCGGCGTTTCGTCAACGAGGCGCTGTCCTACCACGAATTCGTGCTCGCCATGCTGCGCGATGGCAACGGTGGACCTGATCGTCCGTTCTATCTCATTTGCGACCGCAAGTTTCTCTGGAGCTACGGCCTCGGCCGCATCAATCCGTTCACGCGCTACCTCCGTCGCTACGTGGCGAACGGCGAATTGATCGAGGCTGCGGACATCGCGCAGCTCGCAGTGAAGATCGGCATCAAGCCGTCCGCACTCAACGCGACGATCGCGAATTACAATGCCGATGCAAAGGAGGGCCGCGATCCCGAATTCGGTCGCGGCAGCACCATCTATCAGCGTCATCTCGGAGATGCCGCTCACAAGCCTAACCCCTGCGTTGCGCCGATCGTCCGTGCCCCGTTCTTCGCGATGCGGATCTATCCCGCCGATCTCGGCACGGCGATCGGCATGAAGGTCGATGCGCAAGCCCGCGTGCTGCGCGAGGACGGCACGCCGATCGCCGGTCTCTATGCCTGCGGCAACGACATGGGCTCGATCATGAATGGCAACTATCCAGGCCCGGGGATCACGCTCGGCCCGGCGCTGACGTTCGGCTACATCGCGGGGCGGCATCTTGCGGAGGGTGGTGCGCCGCGCGAGACGGCGAAAGAGCAGGCGTGACGCGCGCCGCTCGCTTCACCTCGCCCCGCTTGCGGGGAGAGGTCGGATCGCATCGATAGATGCGATCCGGGTGAGGGGACTCTCCGCGAGTGCAACTGTCACCGTCCCCGCGGAGACTCCCCCTCACCCCAACCCTCTCCCCGCAAGCGGAGAGAGGGAGAGGGAGAGGGACATCACTCCGCCGCAGCGGCAAAGCGGCTGTTTTCCAGCTCCGCCTCCAGCCGCGCCTTCTGGGCGGCCGCCTGCTTGATGTTGGCTTCCTTGACATGCCCAAAGCCGCGGATGGTTTCCGGCACCCGGGCCAGCCGCGCCAGCAGCGGGATCTGCGCCGCCTTCAGCCCGGTGATCCGCTGATCGATCATCGCCAGATAGTCCTCGATCAGCTTGCGCTCGGTCCGGCGCTCCTCGGTGCGGCCGAACGGATCGAACGCGGTGCTGCGCAGGAACTTCAGCTTCGCCAGCATGCGGAAGGCGTGGATCATCCAGCCGCCGAATTCCTGCTTCTGCAGGCGACCCGTCGCCTTGTCGCGCTTTGCGAAGATCGGCGGGGCCAGGTGGAACTTCAGCGTGAAATCGCCGTCAAACTTCTCCGCGACCTTCTTGGCGAAGCTGCCGTCGGTATAGAGCCGCGCGACCTCGTATTCGTCCTTGTAGGCCATCAGCTTGAACAGGTTCCTGGCCACGGCCTCGGTCAGCTCGGTAGAGGCCGGCAAGGCAGCGGTTTCCGCCTTGCGCACCTTCGTGACGGCCGCGAGGTAGCGATCGGCGTAGGTCTGGTTCTGATAGGCGGTCAAAAACCCTGCACGGTTTGCGATCACATCGTCGAGCGACTTCGTCGGTGCGGATGTCCGGCTCTTGAACTGGAGCACGCTGCGCACCCGTGACATGTCGTGGGCGGCGAGGCGTCCCCAGGTGAAGGCGAGCTTGTTCATCTCGATCGCAGCGCCGTTGATCTCGATGGCGCGGAGCAACGCCTCCAGCGACAGCGGGATCGCGCCCTTCTGGAAGGCGAAGCCGAGCATGAAGGGGTTGGTGGCGATCGAGTCGCCCATCAGCGCGGCGGCAATGCCGGTGGCGTCGACGATGTCGAGATTCTTGTCGCCGATCGCGTCGCGCAGCACGGTCTGCATCGCGCCCATCTCGAAATCGAGATCGGGATTCTGGACGAAGCTCGCGGTCGGCTGCAGATCGGCGTTGATATAGGCCTTCGTCACGCCGCGCTCGGCGCGGCAGAGCGCGGTCGGTCCTGCCGAGACGATCATGTCGCAGCCGAGGATGACGTCGGCGCCGCCGGTGGTGATGCGGACCGCCGAAATGTCTTCCGGCTTCGGCGCGATGCGCACATGGCTCATCACCGCGCCGTTCTTTTGCGACAGGCCGGTGAAGTCGAGCGCCGAGCAGCCGCGCCCGTCGACGTGGGCGGCCATGCCGAGCAGCGCGCCGATGGTGATGACGCCGGTGCCGCCGATACCGGTGACGAGGATGTTGTAGGGGCCATCCAGCTCTCGCGCCGGCGGCAGGGGCAGGTCGGCGAACAATTGCCCGGAATCGACCGCTGACGTCTTGATGCGCTTGAGCGTGCCGCCATGCACGGTGACGAAGCTCGGGCAGAAACCTTCGACGCAGGAATAGTCCTTGTTGCAGTTCGACTGGTCGATCTGGCGCTTGCGGCCGAACTCGGTTTCCAGCGGCTGCACCGAGACGCAGTTCGAGGCCTGCGAGCAATCGCCGCAGCCCTCGCAGACGAGCTCGTTGATGAAGGCGCGCTTCTGCGGATCGGGATAGAGCCCGCGCTTGCGGCGGCGGCGCTTCTCCGCAGCGCAGGTCTGGTCGTAGATGATGGCGGTGAGGCCCTTGATGTTGCGCAACTCACGCTGCACGGCATCGAGCTCGCGGCGATGATGAATCGTCGCGCCTTGCGGAAAGTAGTTGCCTTGCGGGTACTTGCTCGGATCGTCGGAAACGATCGCAAGCCGCTTCACACCCTCGGCCCAGACCTGGTGCGCGATCTGAGCGACGTTGAAGCTGCCCTCGGCCGGCTGGCCGCCGGTCATTGCGACAGCGTCGTTGTAGAGGATCTTGTAGGTGATGCTGATGCCGGCGGCAGACGCGGCACGAAGTGCGAGAAGCCCGGAATGCGTGTAAGTGCCGTCGCCGAGATTCTGGAAGATGTGCTGCTCGCTGGTGAAGGGCGCTTGCCCGATCCAGTTCACGCCTTCCGCGCCCATATGCGAGATCAGATCGGTGCGGCGGCTCGGCATGCTCAAGGCCATGCCGTGGCAGCCGATGCCGGCCATGGCGCGGCTGCCTTCGGGCACCTTGGTCGAGGAGTTGTGCGGGCAGCCCGAGCAGAAGAACGGCGTGCGCGCCAGCTTGATCGGCGTGCTGGTGGTGACGGGATTCTCGAACGCCTCGAGCCGCGCCAGCCGCTGCTCCAGCATCGGGCTGTGATGACCGAGCCGGCGCAAGCGCGCCACCAGTGCGGAGGCGACAATGGTCGGCGTCAGTTCGCCCTCGCTCGGCAGCAGCGGCGCGCCGCGTTCGTCGCGCTTGCCGGTCACGGTCGGGCGCCTTGAGGCATCCACATTGTAGAGGATGCGCATGAGCTGGTCTTCGATGAAGCCGCGCTTCTCCTCGACGACGAGAACGTCCTGAAGGCCTTCGGCAAAGCGCCGCGCGCCGCTCTCCTCCAGCGGCCAGGTCATCGCGACCTTGTAGATGCGAAGACCGAGATCCATCGCATCCTTGTCGCTGATGCCGAGATCGGCGAGCGCTTGGCGCAAATCGAGATAGGCCTTGCCGGTGGCGAGGATGCCGAGCCGCGCGGGCTTTGAATCGAGCACGATGCGGTCGAGCTGGTTGGCGCGGGCAAAGGCCTGCACCGCGGCCAGCTTCGGGCCGAACAGGCGCTTCTCCGCGTCCAGCGGCGGATCGGGCCAGCGGATGTTGAGACCGCCGGGCGGCATCTCGAAATCCTCGGGCAGCTTGATCTGGATGCGCGCGGGATCGCTATAGATCGAGGCCGAGCTCTCGACGGTCTCGCCGATCGCCTTGAAGCCGACCCAGCAGCCGGAGAAGCGTGACAGCGCGAAGCCGTAGAGGCCGAGGTCGAGGTAGTCCTGCAACGTCGACGGGTTGATCACGGGGATCAGCGCCGCCGCGAACACCTGCTCGCTTTGATGTGCGAGCGTCGAGGACTGGCAGCCGTGATCGTCGCCGGCGAGCGCCAGCACGCCGCCATGGCGCGAGGTGCCGGCCGAGTTTGCATGCTTCAGCGCATCGACCGAGCGATCGACGCCGGGGCCCTTGCCGTACCAGATACCGAACACGCCATCGACCTTGGCGCCGGGGAACAGCCCGACCTGCTGGCTGCCCCACACCGCGGTCGCGGCGAGATCCTCGTTCAGGCCGGGCACGAAGGCGATGTCGTGCGCCTGCAGGAACGACTTCGCGCGCCACAGCGCGTGGTCGTACATGCCGAGCGGGGAACCGCGATAGCCCGAGATGAACCCGCCGGTGTTGAGGCCGGCAAGCCGGTCACGTTCGCGCTGCAACATGGGCAACCGAACCAGGGCCTGCGTGCCGGACAGGTAGATCCGCCTCGATTCGAGCCGGTATTTATCCTCCAGCTCGACCTGCAACAGCGTCATTTCGGAAGTCCTTGTCTTGTGTTCGGCGTGGGGTTTGCGCTGCGGAAGGGATTGCGGCTAGCGCGAAGCGGATTGTGACAGTCAAAAGCATGCGTCCGTGAAGTCAATATCGCTGGCCGCATCCGTGGCGCTCCTGCTAGTCATGGCTGCCTGTGGAGAGACGCCATGACCGCGAACGCATTCGATACCGAGATCACCGAGACGGCCGAGGCCCTGATCGGGCCGTGGCGCCAGCCGCGCCAGATGCTCCACGCGCAGGTCTACGACGCGCACGCCTCGATCCACGACGACGCCACCGCGCAGAAGCTCGGCTTCAAGGGCGGCACCATCGAGGGCCCGACGCATTTCAGCCAGTTCGCGCCGCTCGGCGCACGGCTGTGGGGACGGACCTGGTTCGAGACGGGTTGTCTCTCAGCGCATTACCGCAATGCCTGCTTCGAGGGCGAGGAGGTGCGGGCGATCCTGTCGAAGCCGCTGCCCGGCACGAGCCAGTGCCCGATTCAAATGGTCAAGCGTGACGGCACCGAGGTGCTGCGCGGCTCCGCCTCTGTTGGTGATCCGCCCGCCGCGACGGCGCTGGAGACGCGCCTCACCGAGCTCAAGCCGCTCGCCGATCCCGTGATCCTGCGCGACGTGAAGGTGGCGCAGACGATGAAGCGTCAGGCGGCGCGCATGGCGTTCGACCAGAACATGGGTGACCTCTATCCGTTCTCGCTGCGGCAGAAGCTCGCCGTCATCACCGAGAACTCGTCCTATTATGCGAGCGCGGACAATCCGTGGCGTAAGGCCATCATTCCGATGGAGATGCTGAGCGTGCTGTTCCAGTACCGCTCCAAGGACGATCCGCTGCCGGCCAAGGGACCGGCCGTCGGCCTGTTCGCCGATCAGGAGATCAGGCTCTTGAAGGGTCCGCTCTTCGTCGACGAGGAGTACGAGGTCGAGCGCGAAGTGGTCGCGCTCTCCGGCAGCCGCCGTACCGAAAGCGCCTGGGTGAAGACGCGCGTGTTCGACAAGGCGAACACGATGGTCGCGACCATGCTGCTCAACATGGCGACGATGAAGGACTCCTACGCGCCGTATGAGGAGGAGTATCGCAAGCTGTATGGGGCTGGGCGGTAGGCGCCGCTCGTCATTCCGGGGCGCGACGAAGTCGCGAGCCCGGAATGACGAGCAGTGGGAGCGTCAGCCACTGCTCATCATTTGAGCAGGTGTCTGTGGCAGAGTCAGCCGCGTGGAGAGTGAGTATCCGTCAGCTCCCGGCGTAACGTTCTGAGCAAACAGCGAATTCCCTCACGGCTCTCGCGCGCCCGCCATTGTACACAATGGCACGGCGCTTGCAGAATTCGAGGTAGAGCGAGTTCTCGCGGGGGCTTGGCGTCATGTTGAACTCAACCAAACCGACATCGGGCGTCGTCCATGCCGAGCCCGAGCCGATCAGGCTCGACTGGTCGACCACTGCGCTTCTCATCATCGACATGCAGCGCGATTTCCTCGAGCCTGGCGGCTTCGGCGAGACGCTCGGCAACGATGTCAGCCAGCTCGGGCGCGCGGTAAAGCCGGTCCGTGCCGTGCTCGATGCGGCACGTGAGAGCGGCATGCCGGTGATCCACACCCGCGAAGGGCATTTGCCCGATCTCTCCGACGCGCCGCCCGCGAAGATCGAGCGCGGCGCGCCGTCCTTGCGCATCGGCGATCCCGGTCCGATGGGCCGCATCCTGATCCGCGGCGAGGCCGGCCACGATATCATCCCCGAGCTTTATCCGCTCGACAGCGAGGTCGTGATCGACAAGCCCGGCAAGGGGGCGTTCTACGCCACCGAGCTCAGTGATGTCCTGGAGAAATATGGCATCGAGACTCTGCTGGTGTGCGGCGTCACGACGGAGGTGTGCGTCAACACCACCGTGCGCGAGGCCAATGACCGCGGCTATCGCTGCCTCGTCATCTCGGACGGCTGCGCGTCCTACTTCCCCGAATTCCACGAGATGGGCCTCAAAATGATCAAGGCTCAGGGCGGCATCTTCGGCTGGGTCACGGACTCGGCCGCGGTGCTGGAGGCGTTGAAGGCTTCGGGCGTGTCACCTTAGCTTACTGCGGCATAACCAGTCGAACTCCTCAGGATGAGGATTGAGAGCTGAGCAACTACCCGCCCTTGACCGCCCCCGCCGTGAGTCCGGCAACGATCTGACGCTGGGCGAGCACCGTCAGCAGCAGCACCGGGAAGGTGACGATCAGCGCGGCGGCTGCGAGCGGTCCCCAGCTCAATTGATCGAACGAGATCATGTTGTAGACGGCAACCGGCAGGGTGCGTGTCTCGCGTCCGGCCAGCACGATGCCGAAGACGAAATTGTTCCAGGAGAAGATGACGGCCAGGATGAAGGCGACCGCGATTCCCGGCCGGGCGATCGGCAAGGCGACGTGGCGGAAGACCTGCCAGCGCGTGGCGCCGTCGATCAACGCTGCTTCTTCCAGCTCCAGCGGCGTCGTCTCGAAATATCCGATCATGATCCAGATCACGATCGGAACGGTCACCACCAGATGGATGATGATCTGCGGCACCAGCGTGCCGAGCAATCCCAGCCACTGAAACAGCAGGAACAGCGGGATCAGATAGGACAGGCCCGGCGTGATGCGGGCGATCAGGATCACGATCGCGGATTTGTGCGCGGCCATTCGCGCGATGCCGTAGCCGGCGGGAACGCCGACGAGCAGCGCGAGCGCCGTCGCGCTGCCGGTCACGACGAGGCTGTTGATGAAATAGGTCAGGAAGCGGTTGGAGGCGAGCACGTCGGCATAGTTCTTCCAGGCAAAGTGCTCGGGAATGAACACCGGCGGGTAGGCGGCGTTGTCGACCTCGAACTTGAGCGAGAGCGAGAGCATCCACAGGAAGAACAGGATCGCCGGCGACACGATCACGAACACCGCGAACCACAGGCCGATCCTGCCAATGATCTGACGTGGGTTCATGCGCCGCTCGCGATTTCGGTCCACAGCATGCGCTGGCGCGCGTAGAGCATCACGGCAGCGAGTGCGACGATGAGGAGGAAGAACACCACCGCGATCGCCGAACCATACCCGAGGTCGTAATAGGTGAAGGCGACGCTGTAGAGGTAGATGTTGATCGTCTCCGACGCGGAGCCCGGCCCGCCTTGCGTGATCGCGAAGATGATGTCGAAACTCTTCACCGCATCGATCATGCGGATCATGCCCGCGATGAACAGAAACGGCATGATCAGCGGCAGAGTGATGAAGCGGAACACCTGCCAGAAACTGGCGCCGTCGATCTGTGCGCTCTCATAGGGCTCGGTCGGGATCGCGGCGAGGCCGCCGAGCACGATCAGCATCACGAGCGGCGTCCATTGCCAGGTCTCGACCAGCACCAGCGAGGGGATCACGGTCGCGGGGTGAAATACCCAGAGCTGCGGCGGAATGCCGACCAGCGACAACAGGTAGTTGAGCACGCCGAGCTGCGGATGGAACATCATGGTCCAGACCAGCGCGATCGCAACGGGTGTCGCCATCATCGGCATGATGAAGACGCCGCGCAAAAAACCGCGCCCGGCGAATTTCTGGTGAAACACCACGGCCGCAAGCGTGCCGAGCACGAGCGGCAGCAGCACCGAGAGCACGGTGTAGACCAGCGTATGTCCCACCGCCTCGAGGAAGCGGGGATCGCTCGTTAGCCGCAGATAATTGGAAAGCCCGACGAAGGTGGTCGGCGAACCAACCTTCCACTCGTTCAGGCTCATCCAGATGGTGAAGACCCACGGGAAGATGATGATGGCGAGCACGACGACCAGCGCCGGCACCACGAACGGCCAGTAGGACGGCGGCCGCAACTCCTTCTCCGGCGCGGCATCTGATCGAGCCGCCGCCGGAGTCGATTGTGTCAATGCACTCACGCCTTTTCGCTGCGCTCCAGGATCGGCCGGAATTGCTCGTGCGCCTTCTTCAACTCGGTCGCAGGATCGGCGCCCGACAAAGTCGAGGTCAGCGCCGCGCCGACGAGATCGCGGAATTCGGCGACCGGGATCACCACGGGCAGGCCCAGCTTGCTGATCTTGGCGGAATCGATCACCGACTGCAGCCACTCCTTGGGCATCTTCACGCCCTTCTGGATCTCGGGATCGTTCAGGATGGAGTTGCGGAACGGCACGCCGCCGCCGGCCTGCAACAGCCTTGCGCCCTGTTGCTTCGAAACCATCCATTGGCATAGCAGATAGGCGGCTTCCTTGTTCTTGCTGGCGGCTGCAATGCCGATGCCGTCGCCATAGGTGGCCGAATACTGACCCTTCGGTCCGGCGGGTACGACGGTGTAGCCGACCTTGCCGACCACGCGCGAGGCGGCCGGATCCTCCAGCGGCGGCGCCCAGCCGACGCCATCGATCCACATCGCCGAGCGTCCTTGCGTGAACGAGGCCATCGACTCCATCCAATTGAAGCCGGCAACGCCGGGTGGAGCGACCTTCGTCAGCAGCGTCTGGTAGAGTTTGGTTGCCTCGATCGCCTCCGGGCCATCGGTCAGGATGTTGCCCTTGGCGTCGAGGAATTCACCGCCATAGTTGAGGAAGAAGTTGGTCCACAACGTCATGTTGGCGTTGCGCAAGCCGCGACCCACGAAGCCGTAGGTCCCTTCCTTGGGATCGGTCAGCTTCTCGGCGGCCGCGACCATCTCGTCGAGGGTCTTGGGCACCGCGACGCCCTTCTTCTGGAACAGCTCCTTGTTGTAGTAGAGGATGAAATAGTCGACAGACCACGGCAGGGACAGCATCTGGCCCTTGTCGTTCTTGGCGTATTGCAGGCCGGCGGCCGAGAAATCGCTCTCGACGAGATCGGGCGCGGTCAGCGTCGGATCCTTCATGTAGGGCGTCATGTCGGCGAGCCAGCCGGCCTTCTCGAACTGCCGCTTCTGCACGTGGTAGCTGAGATGCACGACGTCGAAGCTCGGCCGGCCGGAGGTGAGCTCGATCACGACCTTCTGCCGCTGCTGCTGCTCCGGGATCTGTTCGGATTCGACCTGGATGCCGGTGAGGTCGGTGAATTCCTTGACGTATTTTTGCAGATTGTCGCCGCGTGGACCCTTGGCGAGGATCACCTCGAGCTTGGTCCCGGCGTATTTCTTCCAGTTGACCTCGGCGCGCGCCGGAAGTCCGGTGAGGCTGAGCGCGCCTGCCGCGGCGGTGCCCTTCAAGAGCGTGCGGCGCGAGATGTTGTGGTTGGCCACTTTGGTCCCTCCCTCTGATTCATTGTCATCTTTGGGAGGGATACTAGCGACCGTGCCACGCCTGCCTAGTCCCAATCTACGGATCAGGGACGCACGGCCGGCGTTTCCATCGGCAGGCCGCGCGCCCGCGACATCAGATAGAGCTCGAGCGCAACCAGCTCGGGCGAACCGTAGTCGTAGGCTTGCGCGCGCACGCCGGTCATGCAGCTGCGTAAGCGTCGCTCGAGCGAGCCCAGGGTTTGCCATTCCAGGCGATAGAGCGGATAGCCGGTCGGCTGCGCTTGCGTGATCGGCGCGCCCGCGAGACGCTTGTCGAAGTTGTCGTCGTGGCAGTTGGTGCATGCGAGGTTGAGCTGGCCCTCGCGCCGCATGAAGAGATCGCGGCCCTGCGCGACGAAGGGTTTTAGCTGCGGATCATCGCCGGCCGTGATCGCGACGCCGCGCGACTGGTGCGCGACGAAGGCGGACAGCGCCAGGAGGTCGCGGCTCTCGTAGGGCAGTGGTGTTGCCTGCTGGTGATCGGCGCGGCAGAGGTTGATGCGCTGGTCGAGCGTGACGGGGTGGCCGAGCGATTTGTCGAAGGCGGGATAGCGCGCAGCGACACCTTTCATGCTGCTCCGCGCATCGCCATGGCAGTCGGCGCACGCCTTGTCGGCGCTGCCGGCCTTCTTCGTCCACAGCGCCTCGCCGTCGAGCACGAACAGCATTCCCGGATTGGACGTGTCGTCGTCCTGCATGGCGCGCGTGTCGGGGCCCATGAAGGAATAGCCGGATCGCCGCGCTTCAGGCGGAATCTCGCCGGCAAGCAGGGCAGGGGCCGCAGCACACAGTGCCGCCAGCGCTATCGCACGCCAAAAGCTCATTCGACGGTGATCGATGCCGACGTGGTGGACGAATAGCCGTTGTCGCCGATCCACTCGAAATCGAACCTGCCGCTCTCCTTCGCGACCGTGAAGAACGACAGGTATGGATTGGCCGCGATGGCCGGATAGAGATCGGCGCGAAAGATCTCGGTGCCGTTGTAGCGACAGGTGAAGCTCGTGATGATGTCGCGCGGCACGAGATCTCCGGCCGCGGTGCGGCGAAAGCCGGTCTCCATGATGTGCGAGGTCAGCGTGCGGATCTCGATGACGTCACCGCGCCTGGCTTTTGCCGGAACGTTGATCAGGGCTGCAGCCATCAGTTCACTTCCTCGGTGCAGGCGGCGAGCGTCACGACCACGTCGGCGGCGACCTGCCAGAAAGAATCGTCGGAGAGGCGGGCGATCGCGACCACCTTCTGGCTGTCGGCGAGTCGGATCCGGGTCGAGACCTGGGCGCGTCCCGACGAGGGGCCGAGATGGAAATTGCCGATGTTCGGCTGCGGGTTCTTTTCGTTGAAGACGTGGATGCTCTTGACGTAATCGGTTGCCGTCATCGGGCTTGCGACGCTGACCGTCATCGGCACGGTGTTGCCGTTCTCGACCAGCGGTGGAATGTCGAGCTTCACCTTGCCGGTGCGGATCGGTGCTTCGCCGACGACGTTGCGGATCGCTGTGTTGAGCATCGCGGGCGTCGCCTCGAGCGGCCGCAGCGTGACGATCGGAATCGTTCCGGCGGCCGTGACGGTTCCGGCAAGACTGAGGAATTGTCGTCGCGTGGTTCGCATGGATGGTGCTAGTCCCGAAGCGTTGCAAGAAAAGCCACGATATCCTCGATCTCCGTGGCTGACAGGATCGGCTTGCCGGCAAAGTTGCGGCCGACGCGAACGAGCCCATCAGCGCGATAATACGACGGCATGATGGTCTCTGGGTTGAAGTGCGACGCATCGACCAGACGAAGCCGCAACTGGCTCACCGACCACCGGTTCCCCGCACCCGTGAGGTCGGGTGCTAGATCGCCCTGGAACCGCGTCTCCGGGAATGGTCCGGAATGGCAGAGGATGCAGGTCGTCGTGCGCGCGAGAACCAACGCGCGGCCGCGCGTGGCATCACCGGGTGCACCCGTGAGCGATTCCGGAATGCCGTCGCCGGCGATCCTGTAGGGCACGGGCCCCTCGGCTTGCGCGCCTGTGGCGAACACGAGGCTTGCTGCAATCAGCGCCGCAACCGCGCGTGTTCGGCGTGATGACCTAGGTGGCCACATGGTCCGCTTACCTCTCCCGCTTGCGGGGGAGGTCGCGCCGAAGGCGCGGGTGGGGGCTCTCGCCACATCGGGAGTGTCGATTGCGGAGGCACCCCCACCCCAGCCCTCCCCCGCAAGCGGGAGAGGGAGCGCACCTTCTTCGCGGCTGGCAAACAAATCTGATCTCATCGTGTTCTAGCCAAAGCAGTCCGCCGTGACGGTTTGAAACCAGCGCTCCGCTTCGGCGGCCTCGCGGGCACGCAGCTCGCGCGGCGCATCGACCGGACTCGTGGCACCACCTTCGACCTCGGCATAGATGTCGCCTTTCGGCTGATAGTTGCCGGCGAGCGAGAAGCCGTAAGCCGGCGCCACGGTGTTGTAGCAGACGCCGGTGAGCCGCGGCGTCTCCGGCGCGCGGCCTGCGAACAGGTTGACGATCGCGGCTGCGCAAGCCTTGCCTTGTGCGCTCGCCGCGGATGCCGATTTGGGAATGCCGCCGCCAAGACAGGCGTCGCCGATGACCTGGATGTTCGGCGCAAGCTTCGATTCAAAGGTCACGGGATCGATCGGGCACCAGCCGGTCGCATCCGTCGCGCCGGCGATCTCGGCGATGCGGCCTGCGCGCTGCGGCGGAATGACGTTGGCGACGTCAGGGGTGTAGTTGCCGAACTCGGTGACGATGGTCCTGGTCGACGGATCGACCGAGGTGACGCGGCCTCCTTGCGACAGCGCGACGCGTTCGATCATATCGCCGTAGAGCTCCTTCCATGCCTTCTCGAACAACCGTTGCTGGGAAAAACTGTCCTTGGCGTCGAGGATCAGCACTTTCGAGCGTGGCTTCTTCGTCTTCAAGTAATGCGCGATCAGGCTGGCGCGCTCGTAGGGGGCCGGCGGGCAGCGCGACGGATTGGCCGGGATTGCGATGGCGACGAGGCCGCCATCCTCCATCGCCTCCAGCTGCTTGCGCAGCAGCAGCGTCTGCGTGCCGGCCTTCCAGGCATGCGGCATCTTCTCCGATGCGGCCTCGTCGTAGCCGGGCAGACCCTCGAAGTGGAAATCGATGCCGGGCGAGAGCACGAGACGATCGTAAGGAAGCGAGGTGCCATCGGCTACGGTGACGGTTCGCTGCTGCGGATCGACCTTGGTCGCAGCCTGGTTGACAATACGAACGCCTTCGGCGCCGAGCCTGTCATAGCCGAACTGCTGCAGCTCGATGTCGCGCAGGCCCGCGATCACCTCGTTGCTGAACGGGCAGGCGGTGAACACCTTGTTCGGCTCGATCAGCGTGACCTGCAACGTCGCATTGGCCCGCTTCAGCGCGCGGGCACAGGCGGCGCCGCCGAAGCCGCCGCCGACCACGATCACGCGGCCCGCGGACTGCGCGCGCGACATCGAAGACCGCGCCAGCGCCGCGGCTGCCGCGATGCCGAACACGGCATTCCGCCGTGTCATCGGGCGCCTCGTCATGAGCATCATCCGGACAAAAGGATGCGGCGGCCCTCTTCTTGGGCCGCCGCAGCCGTCTCAAGCGAAGGTGATGTTCTGATCGCGCAACGGTACCGAGCGGATGCGCTTGCCCGTCGCCGCGAAATAGGCGTTGAGCACCGCCGGTGCCGCGACGCCGATGGTCGGCTCGCCAACACCGCCCCAGAACCCGCCGCTCGGCACCATCACCGCCTCCACTTTCGGCATCTCGTTGATGCGCATCGAGTTGTAGGTATCGAAGTTGGTTTGCTCGATGCGGCCGTCCTTGACGGTGCAGCCGCCGTAGAACAGCGCCGAGAGGCCATAGACGAAGGAGCCGGCGATTTGCCGCTCCACCTGCGCCGGATTGACGACGTAGCCGGGATCAGTGGAGGCGACGATGCGATGTACCTTGATCTTGCTGCCGTCGGTCACCGAGATTTCGGCGGCGCCCGCGACATAGCTGCCATAGCCCATGACTTGCGCGATGCCGCGATAGACGCCCTGCGGCGCCGGCTCGCTCCAACCGATCTTCTCCGCCACGGCGTTGAGCACCGCCAGGTGCTTGGGGTGATTGCCCATCAGCTTGCGGCGGAATTCGAGCGGATCCTGGCCTGCGGCATGGGCCAGCTCGTCCATGAAGCATTCCATGTAGATCGCGTTGTGATTGACGTTGACGCCGCGCCAGAAGCCGGGCGGAACGTGCGGGTTGCGCATCGCATGCTCGATCAAGAGGTTCGGGACCGAGTAGCCGAACGCTGCTTCGCCGGATTGGGCGACGCCCTGGAATGCGGCCGGATCCATGCCGTTTTGCAGCGCCTCGGGGCGGAGCGAGAACAGGATCGACTGTCCGGACAGGCGGTAGTGCAGCGCGACCAGATTGTCGTTGGCATCGAACGCGCCGGTCATCTTGCACTGGGTGATCGGGTGATACCGGCCGTGCGCCATGTCCTCTTCGCGTGACCACAACAGCTTGATCGGTGTGCCCGGCATCTGCTTGGCGATTGCGACGGCCTGGCGGACGTAGTCCGTCATGCCGCGCCGGCCGAAGCCGCCGCCGGGCATCACCTTGTGCACATCGCACTTCTCCGCCGGCAGGCCCGAGGCTTCCAGCACCGCCGCGAAGGCCGCCTCGCCATTCTGCGTACCGCACCAGACCTCGCATTTGTCCGCCGTGTAGAGCGCGGTGGCGTTCATCGGCTCCATGGTGGCATGGTTCTGGTAGGGATAGTTGTAGACGGCCTCGATCTTCCTGGCGGCGCCGGCGATGGCCGCTTTGGCGTCGCCGTTCTTGTTGCCGACATAGGCCGGTTGCTCGTTGTCGAGGCCCTCAGTCAGCCATTTCGCAATCGATTCGCTTGAGACCTTGGCGTTGTCGCCCTCGTTCCAGACGATCGGCAGCGCTTCCAAGGCGGTCTTGGCGTGCCACCAGGTGTCGGCAACGACCGCGACCGCGGTGTCGCCGACTTTGACGACCTTCTTGACGCCTTTCATGCCGGTGATCTTGGCTTCGTCGAAGCTCTTCACCGTGCCGCCGAACACTGGGCAGTCCTTGATCGCGGCGTTCAGCATGCCCGGCAGCTTGACGTCGATGCCGTAGATCATCGTGCCGGTGGTCTTGTCGGCAGTGTCGAGGCGCTTCACGCCTTTGCCGATCAGCTTCCAGTCCTTCGGGTCCTTCAGCTTGACATCGGCCGGCGGTGTCAGTTTCGCCGCAGCCTCGGCGACCTTGCCGTAGGTCGTGGTCTTGCCGGACGGCGTATGGGTGATGACGCTGTTGGCCGCCGTGCATTCGGAGGCCGGCACCTTCCATCCATCGGCCGCGGCCTGGATCAGCATCACGCGCGCGGTGGCGCCGCCCTTGCGGACATAGTCTTGAGAGCTGCGGATGCCGCGGCTGCCGCCGGTCGAGAAATCGCCCCAGGCACGCTTGCGGGCGACGCTCTGGCCGGGAGTCGGATATTCGGTCGTGACCTTGGTCCAGTCGCATTCCAGCTCCTCGGCGACGAGCTGGGCGAGGCCGGTCAGCGAGCCCTGGCCCATCTCTGAGCGCGCAATACGGATCACGACGGTGTCGTCGGGCCTGACCACGACCCAGGCATTGATCTCGGGCGAGCCGTCGGCCGCGCGGACCACGGCCGGGCCGCCGAAGGGGATATCGAGGCCGATTGCCAAGCCGGCGCCGAGCGTGGCGCTTCCGATCACGAAGGCACGGCGATTCATGCGGGGCGAAACGTGCTTGTTCATGGGGGCGGCTCCTTATGCGCTTGCGATCGTGTGGATCGCCTCGCGCACCTGCTGGAAGGTGCCGCAGCGGCAGATATTGGTGATGGCCTCGTCGATGTCGGCGTCGGTCGGTTTCGGCTTCTCATTCAGGAGCGCCGCCACCGCCATGATCATGCCGCTCTGGCAATAACCGCATTGCGGAACGTCCTGGGCGATCCAGGCCTCCTGCACCTTGTGCAGCGTGCCGCCGGCTGCAAGCCCTTCGATAGTGGTGATACGCTTGCCCTCGGCCTCGCTGACGGATATGCCGCAGGAGCGGGTGGCGACGCCATCGATATGAACGGTGCAGGCGCCGCATTGTGCAATGCCACAGCCATATTTTGTGCCGGTCAGTCCGGCATTCTCGCGAATCGCCCAGAGCAGTGGTGTGTCGGGTTCGACGTCGAGCGTGAAGGTTTTTCCGTTGATTGTTAGGTTTGCCATCGCAGTCCCCTGATTGGCCCAATCCACCGATTGGACTCAGGGGAACAATGTGTCCGGCAAACTGGAACTGTTCAAATCAACAGTCTGAGGGGGAATTGCCGAAGATTCTCGCGGGCACGGGAAGATTATGGATCGGGCGGTGTTGCCCCGCGCGCCGGGGCGGGCGGCGCGACCCCTCTGTGAACGGCGGTATATGGCCTCGGGCGCCGTTCGCGTGCGTTCCGCGCCTAGGAATTAGCGACAGTTTGTCCCTTTGGTGGGGGTGCAAGACGGAGCCGCTTTGAATACAGTGCGGCGAAGCAAAATGGGGTTCCATGAACGTGACACGCTCCTGCAATGTGCTGATGCTCTATCCGCTCTTCTCGGCGGAGTCCTTCTGGAGTTTTGGCGAGTCCTGCAAGCTGATGGGCGTCCGGCGTCCCGCGGCGCCCCTGGGCCTGATCACCGTCGCCGCAATGTTGCCGGAAAGCTGGACGGTCCGGCTGATCGACTGCAACACGGCGGCCTTCAATGATGACGATCTTGCCTGGGCCGATGTCGTCTTCACCGGCGGAATGATGCCGCAACAGGCCGACACGCTGCGCCTGATCGAGCTGTGTCGCGCCGCCGGCAAGCCGGTCGTCGTCGGCGGTCCAGATCCGACGTCGAGCCCCCACATCTACGAAAGGGCCGACTTCCAGGTGCTCGGCGAGGCCGAGAGCGTCATCGACGCGTTCATCGAGGCCTGGGACAGCGGCGCGCGCTCCGGCGTATTCACCGCACCGAAGTTCCAGGCCGACGTCACCAAGACGCCGGTGCCGCGCTTCGACCTGCTCAAATTCGAGGATTATCTCTATCTCGGTGTGCAGTACTCACGCGGCTGTCCGTTCACCTGCGAGTTCTGCGACATCATCGAGCTCTATGGGCGCGTTCCGCGGACCAAGACGACCGCGCAGATGTTCGCCGAACTCGAGACGCTCTACCAGATGGGCTATCGCGGCCATCTCGACTTCGTCGATGACAATTTCATCGGCAACAAGAAGTCGCTGCGGCAGTTCCTGCCGCAACTCGCCGAATGGCAGCGCGCGCACGGCTATCCCTTCGAATTGTCGACCGAGGCCTCGGTCAACCTCGCCGATGATCCGGAGTTGCTGGATCTGATGGGCAAGGCCAATTTCTTCGGCATCTTCGTCGGCATCGAAAGTCCGGATCCGGCGACGCTGGTCGCGATGCGGAAAAAGCAGAACACGCGGCGCAACATCGCCGAGAGCATCCACAAGATCTACGCCGCCGGCATGCTCGTCACCGCGGGCTTCATCGTCGGCTTCGACAGCGAGAAGGTCTCGATGGCGGAGGCCATGATCGACTTCATCGAGGAGGCCGCCATCCCGGTCGCCATGGTCGGCCTGCTCTATGCCTTGCCGAACACGCAGCTCACGCGTCGCCTCGCCCGCGAAGGCCGGCTGCATCCGGGCCACGATGTGGCACCGACCATCGGCGCCGATCAGTGCACGAGCGGGATCAACTTCGATCCGGTCCGCCCGCTGCGCGACATCCTCATGGACTACAAGCGGGTGCTGGAGCACGTCTACAGCCCTGCGGCCTATGCGAGGCGTATCGATCGCCTGATGACGCTGCTCGATCGTTCTAGACAACGCCATGAACTGGCCGAGGGCGACATCCGCGCGAAGATCGGGGCGATGGAGACCGTGCACCGTGTGGTCACGGCCATCCCCGAGGCACGCGAACCGCTCTGGCAGACCTTCCTCAACTGCGCCAAGCGCGACACGTCATCGGCGCGAATAGCCGTGCAGATGATCGCGGCCTATGCGCATCTCGGGCCGTTCTCGCGCAAGGTCATCGATGCCATCGATACGCGTCTGGCCGCGCTGGATGAGCCCATGGCAGAGGTGGCGACCGCCGACGCGAGAACGGCCTGATCTCCAAACGACCGGCAGTGCTTCTTGCGCTGCCGGCCGCTCTATTTCACCGCAAGCCGCAGGAAGCTCATGACGCTGCCGAGGGCGGCAAAGCCTGCGCCGAGTGCGAGCGCCATGGTCGCGCCGTTGTGGCCGCCGAGCGCGAAGCAGAGCGCGGCAAGCGCTGCGCCCGTGGTCTGGCCGGTCAGGCGCGCGGTCGCGACGATGCCCGAGGCGCTGCCGCTGCGATGCGGCGGGGCACTTCCCATCACCGCCTTCATGTTCGGCGCCTGGAAGAAGCCAAAGCCCATGCCGCAGATCACCATCCGCCAGATGATGTTGGGGATGCCCGGGTTGGCCGGCAGCAAAGCGAGCAGCGCCATGCCGATGCCGAGCAGCACGAGGCCGATGCCGCCCAAGAGTCCGACCGGATGGCGATCGGACAGGCGGCCGGCGATCGGCGCCATGATGCCGACCACCAGCGGCCATGGTGTCATGAAGAAGCCGGTCTCGACCTGCGAGCGGCCTAGCACGTCCTCGAAATAGAAAGGCAGCGAGACGAAGGCGAGGCCCTGCACCGCGAAGGAGCAGACCGCGGTTGCCGCGGACAGCGCGAACATCGGCCGGCTGAAGAGGTCGATCGGCAGCATCGGCGCGGGATGGTCGGCATGCCGGCGCGTCAGAATCACGCCGAGCACGAGCGCCGTGCCCAGTTCGACCACGACGAGGACAGGCGAGAGATTGTGCGCCGCGCTGCCAATTCCAGTGATGAACAGGCCGAGGCAGACCGCCGCCAGGAGCGCGCCGAGAAAGTCGAAGCCGTGATCCGCCCGAGGCGTCTTCGGCAGCATGGTAAAGCCGATGCCGATCGCGACGAGGCCGAAGGGAATGTTGACCGCGAACAGCCACGGCCACGGACCGATCGCCAGGATGGCGGAGGCGATCGAAGGCCCGAAGGTGAAGGCGGTCGCGACCACGAGCGCGTTATGGCCGAAGCCGCGGCCCTGCATCCGGCCGGGATAGACGTAGCGCACCAGCGCCGTGTTGACGCTCATGATGCCGCTGGCGCCGAGCCCCTGCAGCGTGCGCGCCACCAGCAGGCTCGGCAGCGACCACGCCACCGCGCAGAGCAGCGAGGCGATGGTGAACAGCACGAGGCCGCCGATATAGATGCGCTGATGGCCGACGATCTCGCCGAGTGCGCCGAGCGGCAGCAGCGTCGCGACCAGCGCGATCTGGTAGACATTGACCACCCAGACCGACTGCTCCGGGCTGACATGCAGGTCGGCGGCGATGGCGGGCAGGGCGATGTTGGCGATCGCGGTGTCGAGCGAGGCCATCGCCAGCGCGGTGAAGATCGCCGCAATCGCCCAGCGCCGGCGCTCGGCCGGCAGGCCGTCGGCGATGGGGGCATCAGGCTCGCGCGCAGCCGCAGGTAACGTGATTGTCATTGCCTCGCGCTTTTCTCCGGCGGCATGGCGTCAATGGTGCTTCCGGCATGTACTACGGCCGGGCGGCCTGCCACAGGTATGTGCGTGCATGCGGTGTATGCGCGAAGATCGGGCGATGATCGCGCGCCATGGCGTATGATCGCCCGGGCGGACCTTAGGGGATGATCGATGCAAATTGCCGTGCTGCCGGGTGACGGCATTGGACCCGAGATCACTGCTGCTACCACGGGCGTGCTGCGCGTGGCGTCCGAACGCTTCCAGCTCAATCTGAGGCTGGAGGAGCATCCCATCGGTCATGCCAGCCTCAAGCAGTTCGGCACGACCGTGCAACCCGGGCTTCTCGATGTGGTGCGCGCGGCCGATGGCCTGATCCTCGGTCCCACCGCGACCTTCGACTTCAAGGACGAGGCGCGCGGCGAGATCAATCCGTCACGATATTTCCGCAAGAGCCTCGACCTCTTCGCCAATGTCAGGCCGGCGCGCACCTATCCCGGCAGGCCCGGCCGGCTCGGCGAGTTCGACCTCGTCGTAGTGCGCGAGAACACCGAAGGGTTTTATGCCGACCGCAACATGGAGCAGGGCAATGGCGAGATGCTGGTCACGCCCGATGTCGCAATCTCGCTGCGCCGGATCACGCGGTTGTGCTGCGAGCGCATCGCGCACGCGGCCTGCCGTCTGGCGATGAAGCGGCGCAAGCATCTCACCATCGTGCACAAGGCCAATGTGCTCAAGATCGGCGACGGGATGTTTCTGGACATCTGCCGCGAGGCGGCGAGCACCTATCCGGGCCTTGCGGTCGACGACATCCTGGTTGACGCCATGATGGCGCATGTCGTGCGCAACCCCGAGCGCTTCGACGTCGTGGTCGCCACCAACATGTTCGGCGACATTCTTTCGGACCTGACCGCGGAATTGTCAGGCAGCCTCGGTCTCGGCGGCTCGCTCAATGTCGGCGACCGCCATGCCATGGCGCAGGCGGCGCATGGCTCGGCGCCCGACATTGCCGGGCAGGACATCGCCAATCCGGTGTCGCTGATCCTGTCGACCGCGCTGCTGCTGGCCTGGCACGGCGAGAGGAGCGGAGCTGGGCGCTATGAGGAGGCGGCAAGCGCGATCGAGGCCGCGGTGGCAAAGGCGATCGCGGAGGGGCGGGCGACGCGCGATGTGGGCGGCAAGCTCGGCACGATCGCGGCGGGTGCGGCGATTGCGGAGATATTGCAGGCGAAGTGAGCTGCTTCCTCGCCCCGCCCAGGGGGGCTCAGAACAAAAAATCGAAAACAACCCCATGCAAAGTAGAAATGGCCTTGGCCGGCCGGCGGTTTTTGAGCTGCGCGACGACGAGTTGACACGTCGGGCAAAACACCAGCACGATGCTATCGTGGCGCCGATCGGGGGAGAAGAGCAGGTCGTGCGTTCATGGATGTGCGACGTCCGCTTCCAGGGAGGGGGCAGACTTTCGCAGGCAACTCCTGTACTTCGCCCAATGCGGATATTTTGCTGGCGGGCGTCGATGACAGCTCGCAAATGCAAGGCCGACATCCGCCGCGGATATGCGAACTGCACATGGTCTCTCGTTCAGTGCCCTCATGGTGGCTTATGGTTGAATCTGTACCTGTCGTTGGAACCAGACCGACGGGCGGTGATTGCCTCCGATCAAATCTGGAGGGACAATCATGACACGTACAGCCTTGCTTCTAGCTGCAATAGTCGCCTTGATCGGCTCAACCGCTCACTCCGCCCTGTCGGCCGGCGTGAAGGTCACGCCGCTTGGGAGCCACGACGGAGAGTTCTGCGCGCTCGACCGCGCCCTGATCTTCGAAGACCCCGACGGCACGCGAATTCTCTACGATGCAGGGCGCACTGTACGCGGACCTGACGACCCGCGGCTGGGAAAGATCGACGGTGTGTTGCTGAGCCACGTCCATGGCGATCATCTGGGCGACATCCATTCGGCAACAGCAAATGCGGGCGAATGTGGTCAACCGGAATTCGACGTCAAGGATACGCCAAGCTCGAACACGGAGAAGATCGTAGTCGCGAAGAAGGCGAAGTTCTTCGTGGGCGGCGAGATGAACAGCTGGTTCGGGACGAGGATTCCGGCAGCCGGCGGCGATAAGGCGCAAGTTGTCACGCTCCGCTTTGGCGCCATGAACAAGCTTGGCGGCGTCTCCATTTGGAGCGTGCCGGCGGCGCATAGCAACGGTGTCAGTCCGGCCTTTCTCACCGGCGATCTCGCCAAGGAGATGCAGACAAACGGCTTGACCGCCTACGTTGGACCTCCGGGCGGCTACGTGCTTCGCTTTTCCAACGGACTCACCGTCTATCTCTCAGGGGATACCGGCGTGATAGCGGATCAAGAACTCGTTGTGCGGCGTGGATTTCAGGCCAAGCTTGCCGTCTTGAATATAGGCGACGTGTTCACGACCGGACCGGCGCAGGCGGCCTTCGTGATCAATGAACTGGTGCAGCCGACTGCGGTCATTGCCTCTCATGCGAATGAAGCGGCGACCAAAGACGGTAAATTGCTGCCCAATACGAAGACGGCGGCCTTCAAGGCTGGGGTCCATGTACCGGTCTATCTGCCGTTAAGCGGGAAGACCATGGAGTTCGACGCAGACGGCAAGTGTACCGGCGGCTGTTGAGCTTGCCGACGTTCTCCTCGACCAGAAGAATGGTCCATCCCGCCAGCTTCAGCTTCTTCAACGCCATGAAGAGCTGACAGGTAAGCACTGGCGACAGTCCGGGCGCCGATGATCAAAATGGCGCTGGATCGCCCATCCGCCCGCGCGTGATCGCTAACGTCTGCTGTTCGCCACCCGAGAGAGCCGGCGGAGCTATTGCACCGCAAGATCCAGGATTGGTCGCGGGGGCGACATCGAGTTCGTAGCGTTCCCCCGTTCGGCGCTTGGCGATCGAAATTCGGTCTGGCCGCACGTGTCCCGTTCGGATTTCGAACGGACGGAAATGGGCTCCCGTGGCCAACACTTCAATGACTGCAAGCGCTTAAATCCAGGAATCCGATCTGGCACGCAATCTGCGTTTCTCCCCTTGCTCTCGCGCGCCTTACGGCGGGGAGCAGAACAAAGTCTGACATTGGGAGGGAATGCATGAGTGAGTACAACGGCAACGGCGCGCGCAAGCACGAAAGCCTGGACGCAGTGGTGATCGGCACGGGAGTTGCGGGCCTCTACCAGCTCTACAAGCTGCGCGATGAGCATGGCCTCAAGGTCAAAGCCGTGGATACCGCCACGGGCGTCGGCGGCACCTGGTACTGGAATCGCTATCCGGGAGCGCGCTTCGACTCCGAGGCCTACATCTACCAGTACCTGTTCTCGGAGCAGCTCTACAAAGGCTGGAGCTGGAGCGAGCGTTTCCCCGGCCAGCCGGAGATCGAAAGGTGGCTCAACTACGTCGCCGACAAGCTCGATCTGCGCAAGGATATCCGGTTCAGCACGACGATCACGAGTGCCGTCTTCAACGAGGCGACGCAGCGCTGGACGATCACGACCGACAAGGGAGACACCATCGACGCGCAGTTCCTGATCACCTGCTGCGGGATGCTGTCCGCGCCGCTGACGTCGGTGTTTCCCGGACAGGACAGGTTCAAGGGCGTCCTCGTCCATACCGGCCGCTATCCGAAGGAGAAGCTCGATCTCGCCGGCAAGCGCGTCGCCGTGGTCGGCAACGGCGCCACGGGCATTCAGGTGATCCAGACCATCGCCGGCGAGGTCGGCAGCCTGAAGGTGTTCGTGCGCACGCCGCAATACATCATTCCGATGAAGAACCCGAAATACGGTCCGAAGGAGGTCGAGGCCTACAAGGCGCGGTTCGAGGAATTCCGCAAAACGCTGCCCCACTCGTTCACCGGCTTCGAATACGACTTCACCAACGGCAATTGGAAGGATCTCACGGCGGACCAGCGTCATGCCGTTCTGGAGAGGATCTGGGACGAAGGCTCGCTGCGGCTGTGGCTCGCCTCATTCGTCGAGATGTTCTTCGAGGAGGATGTCAGCGAGGAGATCTCCGAGTTCGTCCGCAAGAAGATGCGCGCGCGCCTGAAGGACCCCAAGCTCTGCGAGGCGCTGATCCCGACCGACTACGGCTTCGGCACGCATCGGGTCCCGCTCGAGACCAACTATCTGGAGGCGTTTCACCAGGCGAACGTCGAGCTGGTCAGCGTCAAGAACAACCCGATCAAGCGGATCACTCCCCAGGGTATCGAGCTCACCGATGGAACATCGTATGGGCTGGATGTGATCATCCTTGCGACCGGCTTCGACGCCGGCTCGGGCGCATTGACGCGCATCGACATCCGTGGCCGCGACGGCCGCTCGCTGAAGGACGAGTGGAGCCGCGACATCAGGACCACGATGGGGCTTCAGGTCCACGGCTACCCGAACCTCTTCACGACCGGCGCGCCGCTGGCACCGTCGACGGCGCTCTGCAACATGACGACATGCCTTCAGCAGCAGGTCGAGT
Source organism: Bradyrhizobium sp. Cp5.3 (assembly GCF_000426265.1). Classification (NCBI taxonomy): domain Bacteria; kingdom Pseudomonadati; phylum Pseudomonadota; class Alphaproteobacteria; order Hyphomicrobiales; family Nitrobacteraceae; genus Bradyrhizobium; species Bradyrhizobium sp. Cp5.3. Next base: position 59,915 of record NZ_AUFA01000002.1, read on the forward strand.
GGATCAGCGATTGTATCGCGTATCTGAAGAAGAACCAGTTGAGCGTCATCGAGCCCACGAAGGAGACACAGGACGCCTGGGTCGCGCACCACGACGAGATCGCGAACACGACTCTCGTGACCAAGACGAACTCCTGGTACATGGGCTCGAATGTCGAGGGCAAGCCGCGCCGTCTGCTCTCCTATATCGGCGGCGTCGGCACCTATCGCCAGAAGTGCGACGAGGTCGCCTCTTCGGCCTATCCCGGCTTTGCCAAGCAGTGAACGACACAAGGGTCGCGGGAGCGCGGCCCTTGCTTTTCGCATCCCCAAAATTCGACGGAGGAAACACATGTGCAGTGAATTTGCTGTAGACGCCGACGCAATCCTCAACGAGACCGTCACGACGGGGCCGGGCGTCCCGGGCGTCGTCGCCATGGTGACGGATCGCAACGGCAATATCTACGAAGGCGCCGCGGGCAAGCGTCGGACCGACAAGCCGGAGGCGATGACGACGGATTCGAGCTTTGCGATCTTCTCGACCACCAAGGCGATCACCGGCACCGCCGCTCTTCAACTGATCGAAGAGGGCCGGCTTGACCTCGACGCTCCCGCGAAGAGATATGCGCCCGACATCGGCAAGCTGCAGGTGATCGACGGCTTCGACGCCAACGGCCAGCCGAAGCTTCGCGCGCCGAAGCGCGACGTGACGACAAGCATGCTGCTGCTGCACACCGGCGGCTTCGGCTACGACTTCTTCAACGAGAACTATCTGCGCCTGGCGACCGACCACGGACAGCCGAGCGTGATCACCTCGTCGAAGGCTGCGATCATGACGCCGCTTCTTTTCGATCCCGGTTCGAAATGGGAGTACGGCACGAACATCGATTGGGTCGGGCAGGTCGTGGAGGGCATCACCGGCAAACGGCTCGGCGAGGTCTTCGCCGAACGCATCTTCAAGCCGCTCGGCATGGCGAGCACGACCTTCGAGATCAACGACACGGTGCGCAGCAAGCTCGCCGGCGTGCACGCCCGCAACGCCGACGGCTCCCTCTCGCCGATGGACTTCGAACTGCCGTCAAATCCGGAGGTCCATATGGGGGGACATGGCCTCTACAGCACGGTCGGCGACTATATGCGCTTCATTCGGATGTGGTTGAACGACGGGAACGGCCCGCACGGCCGGGTGCTCAAGGCAGAGACGGTGAGGATGGCGGAAAAGAACCATCTCGGCGATCTCAAGGTCACGGCGTTGCCGGGGGTGATCAAGTCGCTCTCCAACGATGCCGAGTTCTTCCCGGGCCAGTCGAAATCCTGGTCGTTCACGTTCATGGTCAATGACGAGGAGGCCCCGACGGGCCGGCCGGCCGGAGCGCTCGGCTGGGCTGGCCTCGCAAACCTGTTCTACTGGATCGACCGGCAGAACGGCTTCGGCGGCTATTGGGCAACCCAGATCCTGCCGTTTGGCGATCCGGCTTCGTTCACCGGGTATATGCGCTTCGAGACGGCCTTCTATGACACCCTGCACCGCCGCAAGGCAGCGTAGGCGACCAGGCAGGTCAGGACATTTGTCGCGCCTTTCGGCTTCGCGGCTTTCGCAGTGCGGCCGGAGGCGCGCCAAAGTTGCGCCGCGATCCGATTGTCAGTTGCGCGTTGGCATGGAATGATCTCAAAATCGGCCGATAAAGCTCGGGGTCCCCCAACAACAAGAAGATCTTGGACCGCTCAGCGCGTCAAAGGAGGAAGCGTGTTGGGGCAGACGCCAGAGGAAGCCTTTGCGAATCCAGGTATTGAACGCGACGTCCTGACGAGCTGGGAGCACTTCCTGTCCGGGACCGGCGCCGGCGGCCGGGTCGTTCGGCCCGCAATCAACGATTCCTGGCTGCGGAGCCAGAAATCGGCCGTGGACTACCGACGCAGCCAAGCTCCGATGCCGATGAACGACGAACGGCTGCACTGCCTGCTCGACAAGCGCACCCGCCTGGTCCACGCCGGCGCCTCGACAATGGCCCTGGCGCGCGACTACATGCGCGAGACCGGCACGGTCATGGTCTTGACCGATGTCGACGGCATCGTGTTGCGCCTGGAAGGCGATACCAAGCTCGCGCTGCGTAATGCCGTGGAGAAGACACACCTGTTGCCCGGCAGCAATTGGAGCGAGACGACCTGCGGCACCAACGCGATCGGCACGGCGCTGGAAACCGGCCAGGCCATCCAGGTGCATGCCACCGAACATTTCTGCTCAGGGATCCAGCGCTGGACCTGCTCGGCCTCGGTCATCCGCGATCCCATCGATGGCGCCGTGATCGGAGCCATCGATATTTCCGGGCTGTCCGATTCCTACGGACGGCAGGCTCTCGCGTTGGCGATTTCGGCGGCTGCGCGCATCGAGGCCCAGTTGCTCCAGATGGAGCTGGACGCCCGCTATCGGCTTCTCGACCAATGCTTCTGGATGCTGCCTCCTTCGGATCGACATCACGCGGTGCTGTTCGACAGTGCCGGACGGCCCTTCAAGGCCAACGGCGAGATGGCGCAGATTTTGCGCGACCTTGGCGCGCCGCACAGCCAGTCGAGTTTTCCGCTCCTTGGGAGCAGCGACGATCGGCCCTGGAACAACTTGCGGCCGGCCTGGATCAAGGAGGAATGGCTGAGGCCGGTGGCGTATCAGGGCGAACATCTGGGAACGGTCATGGTGGCGCCGAAGCCAGCGGTTTCGAGCAGATCCGTTTCGCCGCCGGCGCAAGGTGATGCCAGGGCCTTTACCAACATCATCCATACTGACCCCAAGATGCACGCTGTCGTCGAAAAATGCCGTCGTGTCGGCACGACCGCAGCTCCTGTCCTGCTGCTTGGTGAGACCGGTGTCGGCAAGGAGGTTTTCGCTCAAGCCATTCATTCTGCGTCCCCGCGCCGGAGCGGCCCGTTGGTTGTCGTGAACTGTGGCTCCGTCTCGCGCGAGCTGCTGGCGAGCGAGCTGTTCGGCTATGTCGACGGCGCGTTCACCGGCGCGCGGCGCGGCGGCATGGCCGGAAAGATCGAGGCTGCGTCCCGCGGCACCCTGTTCCTCGACGAAATCGGCGAATTGCCGCCCGATCTCCAGCCCATGTTGTTGCGCGCTCTGGAGAATGGCGAGATCAGCAGGATCGGCGAGACTGCCGCGCGCAAGGTGGACTTCCGCCTCGTCGCCGCGACCAATCGCGATCTGCAAGCCGAGGTGGACGCGCAGCGCTTCCGCAAGGATCTGTACTACCGGCTGGCTGTCGTGCCCGTCATCATTCCGCCGCTGCGGGAGCGCCGCGACGACATTCCGCTGCTGGTCGATCAATTCGTCGCGCAGGCAAAATCGCGCTACGGTCTTGCAGGTCGCCGTTTTGCGCCGGAAGTGCTCGAGTGTCTGCGCCACTATGATTGGCCCGGCAACGTCCGCGAGCTGCGCAATCTGGTCGAGAACCTGCTGCTGACCAGCAGCGGCGACCCGATCGAGCCGTTGGATCTACCTGATACCATCCTGCGGACAGAACACTCGCGCGAGCCAGGTCTGTCCCTGGCCGAGTCCGCCGAACGTGACTTGATATCCCGCACGCTGCGGTCGTGTAACGGCAACGTCACGGCGACGGCGGCAGCGCTCGGTCTCGCCAAAAGCACCGTCTATGCGAAGCTGCATCGTTACAGCATCCGCGTTGACCCGAGCTCCGCAGGCTCGGTGCGTTGAGCTTCGCAACATGGAGCGGGGCAATGGCGAGATGCTGGTCACGCCTGGCGTCGTGATCTCGCTCGCCGGACCACGCGTTCGTGCTGCGAGCGCAAGCGCGAGCGCGAGCGCTTCGACGCCGTCGTTGCGCCGAAGAGCCGCTCGAACCGGGCTCAAACGTGCGCTGCTCGAAAGCGGCGGAGCCTTCGAAGAGTTAGCGAAGCCTGCAAGAGATCGGGAAGCGTCACGCCGCGGGATTGAATGACACCCGACGACCTTGCGTGACCCTATTGAAGAACTTCGCCCTTTGGGTTGCAATCGGCCAACCTGCGCGCTTCGATGATTTCCCTGCTCGCTATGGCTCCAATCCGCCCTTCATTGATCATCGTGTAATCGCTATCGCTCTTTATATCGATAGTGGTTTTGACCGGCGCGCCGCCTCCGCAGACCTTCTGGAACTCGTAATTGTCGTCTCTCTTACGAAGATCCCTGATCTTGCAAAGCGGCAGCGCGGTTTCCGCTTGAAGTGCTCTGGTCGGGTTGACGCAACGGGTGATTTGCCGGGCGTATAGCAATCCGCTGGTCAGCACCCGATCCGTCGCCTTGCCGTCGGTCTCAAGCGTCCGCTCGAATTTCCACAACCCTGCACGAACGGCCGGGCGATCATCGGCCGAGCTCGGGGACTTGGCTGCAAGCAGCGCGCAAACTGCACCCGTTGCCAGTACGGCGCAGCGAAGAATCAGGGCAGGCTTGTCTTCCTGGGAAACCACTCGGTGCATCACACTGCTCCCAAGAAAAGAATATGCACTCCATCATCGGCCAAGCGGGGGGCGTACCGGAGCCATCTTTGAGGCTGGCGGTCGTGATTCAAGGGCGGTCCGCCAATGACCGAAGCAGCACCAAGAGTGCTCATTGGTCAGGGCATAGCGGCACGATAAATCGTACTCGATGCCTCCACCGCCAACACTGGATCTAATGGGGTACTCCGTAGGTGCCCATGCGCTTGGAGCCAACCTGTTTTGGCTGCCGCTATATTCGTTGCTTGAGGCACCGACATTCGCGGCATTTCACTGGACCAGCGCTGGCCGCTACGGCTCGCGTCGCCGCCTGACCAACTCACGAACCCTGTGCTCAGATTTCAGCGCTGCCACAATCGTGCGCCAAAAGACTAGTCATCGTGCAATGGCAATAAAGCGATGGATGAAGGAAGCCGCCGACGAGGCGGCTTCTCCGCGCGCAGGGTGATCCAATAACCTGACGGCACCCAGACAAGCACGCGCAGAGGTCGACGCTGTCCGCTTCCGAGCAGAGCGGACGTGACATGCTTTTTCGGGCTGATCGAATTCAGGGATCCTCGCCCTAGAACTGATACCGTTTCAAACCGCCGTCCACCGGGATCACCGTGCCCGTGATGTACCGCGCTACCGGCGAGGCCAGAAACACTGCGAGCGCCGCGAGGTCTTCCGGCTCGCCCCAATAGCCAACCGGGATCTCCTCTTCGGCAAACCGCTCGCGATAATCCGGTGCATAGTTGCGGCGGATCTGCTCGCTCATGATGCGGCCGGGCGGGATGCAGTTGATGGTGATGCCGTCCTTGCCGATCTCGCGCGACAGGCCCTTGGCCCAGGCGTGCACGGCGGCCTTGGCCGCGAACGCGGCGTTCAGCCCTTCCGGCTCGGACTTGCCGGTGATGTTGATGATGCGGCCCCATTTACGCTCGACCATCTGCGGCAGAAGGGCATGCGCGATGCGGCGGTAGCTGGTGAAGTTCAGCGCGATCGCCTCGTCCCATTTGCTGTCGGGTGCGTCGACCGGCAGCGGGCGACTGCCGCCGGCGTTGTTGACGAGGATATCGACATGGCCGAGCTCCTTCACCGCGAAGGCCGCGATCCGCTCCGCCGCGTCCTTCGCCATCACGTCCTGCTCGAACGGGGTGATGAGCCCGCCACCGACCTCCTGCACCAGCTGGGCGAGCAGGTCCGCGCGCCGCGCCACTGCCACGATGCGCACGCCTTCTGCAGCCAATCCCTTGGCGATGGCGCGTCCGATGCCGATGCTTGCGCCGGTCACGACGGCGGTTTTCGACTTGAGCCCGAGATCCATGGTCAATGCTCTCTTGGTTGCTTCTTGCTTGTTGTCGTTCGTTTCCAGCCCTGTCCCGACGTGCGATTTGCCCGATCGGGACGAGCAGTGGTAACGAAGAGCGACAGTGAAGGAAACACGAAAAAGAAAAGGCTCGTGAAGCGATGGTCTGGGATCCGCAGCAATATCTGAAGTTCTCCGGTCACCGCTTGCGGCCCGCGATCGACCTGTTGATGCGGATTCCGGATTTTGCCGTGCGCGAGATCGCCGACCTCGGCGCCGGGGCCGGCAATGTGACCAAGCTGATCAAGGAGCGCTGGCCGGGCGCAACCGTCACCGGCGTCGAGGGCTCGGCCGAGATGGTTACCGCCGGCCGCAAGGCGGCCCCGGATGTGCTTTGGTCCCATGAGGATCTCGGACACTGGCATCCGAGCAGGCAGTACGACCTGATCTATTCCAATGCCGCACTGCACTGGCTGCCCAATCATGCGGCACTCTTTCCATCGGTGATGGAGAAGGTCACGCCGGGCGGCATGCTTGCGGTGCAGATGCCGCGCAACTTTACTGCGCCCTCGCATGTGCTGATCGGCGAGACCGCTCTGAATGGTCCCTGGCGGTCCAAGGTCGAGCATCTCGTGACCCCGCCGCCGGTCGAAGGGCCGGCCTTCTATCACGATCTTCTCGCTCCGCTGTCGGCTAATATCGACATCTGGGAGACCGAGTATCTCCAGGTGCTCGAAGGCGACAATCCCGTGAAGGAGTGGACCAAGGGGACCTGGCTGACGCGTTACCTCGACGTGTTGCAGGGCGAAGAGAAGGCCGCCTTCGAGGCGGCCTATGGCGAGCGTGTAGCGAAGGCCTATCCGAAGAATGCGGCGGGGCAGACGCTGTTTCCGTTCCGGCGCCTCTTCATGGTGGCCCAGCGCAAGGGTTAATTGCGCTGCCGCGATGCGACATAAGCGCTCGCTCCACGGGGCTGGAGCAGGCGCTGCGTTGCGTATACAACTTCCGTCAAGATGGCATCGCTGCGGCAAATTGGGCTTAGGTCTAGTTGTTCGGGTGGCGGATTGCTGCCACTACTGAAGCCGGAAAACAAAAAAAGAACCGGTTTTGAGGTTGTTGGGAGGAACTATGCGCAAACTGCTTCTCGCGGTCGCGGCGGCCGCGCTCGCCTTGGCTCCTGCCGCCGTCCTGGCGCAGAGCCCCATCGTCATCAAGTTCAGTCACGTCGTTGCCAATGACACCCCGAAGGGGAAGGGCGCTCTGAAGTTCAAGGAGCTCGCCGAGAAGTACACCGACGGCAAGGTCAAGATCGAGGTCTATCCGAACTCCTCGCTCTACAAGGACAAGGAGGAGATCGAGGCGCTGCAGCTCGGCTCGGTGCAGATGCTTGCGCCCTCGACCGCGAAATTCGCGCCCCTCGGCGTCAAGGAATTCGAGGCGCTCGACCTGCCCTGGCTGTTCAAGGACGACGAGACCTACGCCAGTGCAATGAAGGGCACGGTCGGCAAGTGGCTGTTTCAGAAGCTCGAGGCCAAGGGCATCACGGGCCTCGCTTACTGGGACAACGGCTTCCACATGGTCTCCTCGAATCGTCCGCTGACGAAGCCTTCCGATTTCCAGGGCCTGAAGTTCCGCATCTCCGGCTCGAAGATCGCCGACCAGTATTTCCGCCTGATGGGTTCGATCCCGCAGATCATGGCGTTCTCCGAAGTCTACCAGGCCTTGCAGACCGGCGTGGTCGACGGCTGTGAGAACACCGCCTCCAATTATCTGACGCAAAAGTTCTACGAGGTGCAGAAGGACATCACCGTGTCCTACCATGCGCACCTGCAATATGCGGTCATCGTCAACTCGAAATTCTGGGCCGGCCTGCCGCCGGACATTCGCGCCCAGCTCGACAAGGCGATGGCGGAGGCGACCGACTACACCAACTCGATCGCGCGCAAGGAGAACGAGGACGCGCTGGCCGAGATCAAGAAGTCGGGCAAGACCACGCTGCATTATCTGACTGACGCCGACCGCAAGGCGTGGCAGGACGCGATGCAGCCGACTTACAAGTGGGCCAAGGGCCGGGTCGGGCAGGAGGTGCTCGATCTCGTCGCCAAGGAACTCGACGTCAAGATGAACTGACGCGGCCTGGCGTAGAACAACAAGAACGGTCGGGAGTGAGCGCACTCCCGGCCGTTTCGCTCTGACAGGGGGACTTCATTTGCTTCGCGTGCTAAATCGTGCGCTCGATCACCTCGAGGAGTGGTTGATCGCGACGCTCATTGCGGCTGCAACGGGCCTGATCTTCGTTGCGGTGGTGCACCGCTACGGCGCCGGCGAGTCGATCGCGCTTTCGAGATGGGCCACTGCGCACGGGCTGACCTGGCTCGCGGCGTTGTCGAAAGCCGTGTTCACCTTCCTGTCCGAGCTCGACCTGTCCTGGGCGCAGGAACTCTGCATCTACATGTTCATCTGGATGGCGAAGTTCGGCGCGGCCTATGGCGTGCGCACCGGCATCCATGTCGGCGTCGATCTGCTCGTCAACCGTCTCCCCGAATATTCCCGCAAGCAGGTGATCCTGTTCGCACTGCTCTGCGGCGCGATCTTCACCGGCATGATCGCCGCCTTCGGCGTCTCCTTCGTCGGCGAGATGTTCCACACCGGACAGCAGTCGAACGACCTGGAAGCACCGATGTGGATCGTCTATCTCGCGATCCCGCTCGGCTCCGGCCTGATGTGCTACCGCTTCCTCCAGGTCGCCTGGTCCTACTTCCGGACCGGCGAGCTGCCGCATCACGACGAGACCCATGTCGAGGGCGTGGAGGCCGACGGCTCGCCCGCGCTGCATCCGCAGCCCGCCGGCGCCGCGACAAGGGCTGCGGCACGAAAGGTCTCGCCGCTCGGCGTGATCCTGATTCTCGCGCCTATCCTGATCTTCATGCTCTGCCTCGCCGAAAAGTCCGGCGTGATCGCGCTGCCGCACTGGATGCGCGCCGCGACCGTCTTCGCGCTGCTGATCGCCCTGATGCTGACCGGCATCCCTGTCTCGATCGCGCTCGGCCTCACCGTGATGACGTTCCTGTTCACGCTGACGACGGTGCCGATCGAGGCGGTCTCGATGAAGCTCTTCACGGGCATCGAGAGCTTCGAGATCATGGCGATCCCGTTCTTCATCCTGGCGGGCAATTTCCTGACCCATGGCGGCGTCGCGCGGCGCATGATCAACTTCGCGACCTCGCTGATCGGCCACTGGCATGGCGGCCTCGGCCTCGCCGGCATCGTCGCCTGCGCCATGTTCGCGCTGGTTTGCGGCTCGAGCGTTGCGACGGTTGCCGCGATCGGCGCGATCGTGCTGCCGGAAATGGTCCGGCACGGCTACCCCATGCGCTTCGGCGCCGGCATCATCACCGTCGCCGGCTCGCTCGGCATCCTGATGCTGCCCTCGATCCCGAAGATCGTGTACGCGGTCTCCACCAACACCTCGATCGGCGCGCTGTTCGTCGCGGGCCTTCTGCCCGGCATGCTGCTCACCACGATGCTGTGCATCGTGACTTGGTGGCTGGCGCGCAAGCGCGACTATCCGCGCTTGCCCAAGGCAAGCTGGGGCGAGACGGCGCGCACCTTCCGCGAGAGCATCTGGGGATTGATGCTGGTCGTCATCATCATCGGCGGCATCTATAGCGGCCTGTTCACCGCGACCGAGGCCGCGGCGATGGCCGCGGTCTACTCATTCTTCATCTCGGTGTTCGTCTACAAGGCGATCGGGATGAAGGACGTGCCGCGGGTGCTGCTGCGCGCCGCCAACACCAGCGCGATGCTGCTCTACATCGTCACCAACGCGGTGCTGTTCTCCTTCGTACTCTCCAACGAGAACCTGCCGGCGACGCTCGCCGACTGGATCACGGCGCAGAACCTCGGCTGGGTCGGCTTCCTGGCGCTGGTCAACGTGCTGCTGCTGCTCGCCGGGAACTTCATGGAGCCCAACTCGATCATCCTGATCATGGCGCCGATCCTGGCTCCGGCGGCGAAGAAGCTCGGCATCGACCTCGTGCATTTCGGCATCGTCATCGACGTCAACATGGAGGTCGGCCTCTGCCATCCCCCTGTCGGGTTGAACCTCTACGTCGCATCGATGATCGCGCGAATGCGGATCACCGATCTGGCGGGGGCCGTGATGCCATGGCTGATCACCATGCTCGGCTTCCTCATCGTCGTGACCTACTGGCCCGAGCTGACACTGTGGCTGCCGCGCGTGCTCGGCATGATGTAGGGCGCGGAGTCGCGTAGACTCTGCACCTTCTCCCCCTGTGGGAGAGGGTGGCTTCGCGGAACGCGAAGCCGGGTGAGGGGGCTCTCTCCGCGGATGCCCCTCGCGCAGTAGAGTTTGCGGATAGAGACCCCTCATCCGGCGCGCTCAGGAGCGCAATTGCGCTCCAAAGCGCGCCACCTTCTCCCACAGGGGGAGAAGGGAAGAGGGCATCGTTACCGACCGGTCCCGCCACGGCGCCCACAATGGCAATCGGCTGTGTGATGCGCTTAGATGGCTCCCAACCATATCAGGGAAGGAGCCGGCCCGATGACAGAGATCTCCAGCAGCGAGCCGAAAGGCGCCACGCCGTCCGTCATCGCGCAGCATCAGGCGATGCTGAACGCACTGCCGTTTTCCGACACGCGGGATTTCGACGATGCCGCGCGGGGCTTCCTCGGCACGATCGAGAACGCGACAATCACCAATCCGCAGGGGCGGACGGTCTGGAGCCTCGAGCCCTATGGCTTCCTCTCCGCCGAACAGGCGCCGCCGACCGTCAATCCGAGCCTGTGGCGGCAATCGCGCCTCAACATGCAGCACGGCCTGTTCGAGGTCGTGCCCGGCGTCTACCAGGTGCGCGGGCTCGACATCGCCAACATGACGCTGATCGAAGGCGACAGCGGCGTCATCGTGGTCGACACGCTGACCTCGATCGAGGGCGCGCGGGCCGCGCTGGAACTCTACTTCAGGCATCGCGGCACGCGGCGGGTTGCGGCCGTGATCTTCACCCATACCCATACCGATCACTGGGGCGGCGCGCGCGGCGTGCTGGAGGACGATGCGCTCGCCACGGGGCGCGTGCCGATCATCGCGCCGAACCTGTTCATGGAGCACGCCGTCTCCGAGAACATCATCGCGGGTCCCGCGATGCTGCGCCGGGCGCAGTACCAGTTCGGCCCGCTCCTCGCCAAGGGGGCGCGAGGGCAGGTCGATTGCGGTCTCGGCAAGTCGATCGCGGCGGGCGCGGTCGCGCTACTCCGCCCGACCGATTTGATCATGGCGACCGGCGACACGCGCGTCATCGACGGCGTCGAGTTCGAATTCCAGATGGCGCCGAACAGCGAAGCGCCGGCCGAGATGCATTTCTTCATCCCGCGCTACAAGGTTCTGAACCTCGCCGAGAACTGTACCCACAATTTCCACAATCTCCTGCCGTTCCGTGGCGCCGATGTGCGCGACGCGCTGGCGTGGTCAAAGTATCTGAACGAAGCGCTGCGACTGTGGGGCGGCAAGGCGGAGGCGATGTGCGGCCAGCATCACTGGCCGGTGTGGGGGCGCGAGCGCATCGACACCATGATCCGCGAGCAGCGCGATCTCTACAAATTCGCGCACGACCAGACCATCCGCCTGATGAACCACGGCCTGACGGCGGCCGAGATCGCCGAGACGATCCAGCTTCCGAAGAGCCTGGAAGGAGCCTGGCACGGCCGCGGCTATTACGGCCACATCCGCCACAACGTGAAGGCGATCTATCAAAAATATCTCGGCTGGTACGACGCCAACCCGGTCAATCTCGATCCGCTGCCGCCGGTGGAGCAGGGCAGGAAATACGTCGAATACATGGGCGGCGCCGATGCAATCCTCGTGCGGGCGCGCAAGGATTTTGACAAGGGCGAGTTCCGCTTCGTGGCGCAGGCGCTCGGCCATCTCGTCTTCGCAGAGCCGGACAATGCGGCGGCGCGTGCGCTGCTGGCTGATACGCTCGAGCAGCTTGGCTACGCCGCCGAGAGTTCGACCTGGCGCAATGCCTATCTGTTCGGCGCCCAGGAATTGCGTCAGGGCATGCCGAAGGTGCCGCCCCGTCCGCCGATGCCGCGCGAGACGCTCGCAGCGCTCCGCACCGAGCAGCTCTGGGACGTGCTCGGCATCCGTCTCAACGGCCCGAAGGCGGAAGGCAAGCGCATCGTGTTGAACTGGAGCTTCTCCGACACCGGCGAGACCTTCGTGCTCAATCTGGAAAACTCAGCGCTCACCTATACGGAAGGCGTGCAGGCCGAAGACGCGGATGCCAGCTTCACGCTGGCACGGTCGACCCTCGACGAAGTCATCGCCAAGCTGACCAGCTTTCCGGAGGCGGTGGCCGCCGGCAAGGTCAAGCTCGCCGGCAACCCGATGCGGCTCGCCGAACTGATGGGATTGATGGATGAATTCCCGCGCATGTTCGAGATCGTCGAGCCGAAGCGGGCGGTGGTGACGTAGGTACGGTCGTCGCCATGCTCTCGCCGTCATCGCCCGGCTTGACCGGGCGATCCAGTATTCCAGAGGCAGTAACGCATACGGACGGGCTGCGGCGTACTCGATGCCCCGCCTTCGCGGGGCATGACGACGCGCGACAGATCGGCCCCGCTACTCCGCGCTGCTCACCAGCTTGATCCGCGGCGCCTGTGTCTCAGTCAGGCTGCGATACGCCGCAAGATAGTCCAGTGCCATCCGCCGCGCGGTGAAGCGCGTTTCGAACCGCTTGCGGATTGCCGCGCGGTCGAGCTGCGGAAGACGTTTGACGACGCCGGCCGCGCTGATGACGTCCTCGACGACAAAGCCGGTCAGGCCTTCGTCGACGATCTCCGGCACCGAGCCGCGATTGAAGGCGACGATCGGCGTTCCGCAGGCCATGGCTTCGATCATCACGAGGCCGAACGGCTCCGGCCAGTCGATCGGCAGCAGCAGCCCGAGCGCGCCGCTCAGAAACTCGGACTTTTCGTGATCGCTGATCTCGCCGATGAACTCCACCAGCGGATTGTTTTCGATCATCGGGCGGATCAGCTCGTCATAATAGTCCTGATCGGCGCGATCGACCTTGGCGGCGATCTTCAGCGGGATGCCGCAATGGGTCGCGATCTTGATGGCGCGATCGACGCCCTTTTCCGGCGCGATGCGGCCGAGCACGGCGAGATATTCCTGCTTCGCCGGCGTCGGCGTCAGCAGGTTCTCGGGCAGGCCATGGTGAATCGTCGTTACCCAGTTCGCCTGCGGCACCGGACGCCGCTGTGCGTTGGAGATCGAGATGACGGGCACCTTGGAGAAGGTGTTGAAGACCGGCTGATGCTCGGGGAGATCGAGCCGGCCGTGCAGCGTGGTCACGAAGGGCGTCGGTTGGCGATAGAACAGCGACCACGGATAGTAATCGAGATGGAAGTGGAGGAAGTCGAACTCCTCGTCGTCACATTTCTGCCGCACGCGCTCAAGCATCACCATATGAAGAGCATTGGGATCGCGCACGGAACCGTCGAGGCGAAGCGCCCTTGGCCAGAGCGCATCGAGCTTGCCCGACGTCTGCGAGTCGCCGCTGGCGAACAGCGTCACGTCGTGCCCGAGGGCCACCAACTCCTCCGTCAACCAATGCACCACCCGCTCGGTGCCGCCATACAGCTTGGGTGGAACAGCCTCCGTCAACGGAGCTACCTGCGCGATGCGCATCTCACCATCTCCTTTATGCGATCATGGACGTAGAAAGCCCCCAGCATTTTCGGCACCGGCAATGCCAGCCAAGGGAACGTTCCCGCAGTTGCGAAGTTCCCCTCAACAAACGTTACATATTGGACACGTCGCGCGTTCGTCTTGGTTGTCTCGATGCTGCCACGACCTCTTCTCAGATCGTCCTCATCCGCATGTCGTGATGGCCATGCGAGGGAACTGAGGCCGCCCGGCCGAAGTTCAGTCGACCAGTAGAAAAATCGAAAACACGACGGGGTTGCAGTCACATGGATCACCTTTCTGGATACGCGCGCAGGCCGTTTGCCTTTGTCTTGCGCTATCTTCGCCGCCGGCTTGCGTCGCATCTGGTGATCCTGACCGCTGTCGTTGCCGCCGTTGCCTGCTCTGTAGGCACGCAATATGGCGTCAAATCGTTGGTCGACAGCTTGTCTGCGGGCCCGTCGCACGGCGGTGGTGTATGGCTGGCATTCATTTTACTCATGTCGCTGATCGCGGCGGACAACTTTCTCTGGCGGATCGCGAGCTGGACAGCCAGCTTTACCTTTGTCCGCGTCACTGGGGATCTGCGACGTGACATCTTTCGTCACCTGACCGGACATGCGCCGAGCTACTTCTCCGATCGCATGCCGGGCATGCTCACAAGTCGCATCACGGCAACATCGAACGCCGTGTTCACCGTCGAGAACATGTTCGTCTGGAACGTGTTGCCGCCCTGCATCGCCACGGTTGCGGCAATCCTGCTGATTGGAACCGTGAGCCCTTATATGGCCGCGGGACTGATCGTGATCGCCGGCGGAATGGTGATCGCGATGTTCCGCCTGGCGGCGGCCGGCAAGCCCTTGCACGACGATTTCGCCGACAAGGCTGCCGTCGTCGACGGCGAGATGATCGATGTCATCAGCAACATGCCGTTGGTGCGGGCCTTCTGCGGCATCAGTCACGAGCACGAGCGCTTCGATGCCACCGTCAATCGGGAACTCACCGCGCGCGGCCGCAGCCTGCGCTATCTGGAGAAGCTCCGGCTCACTCACGCCGGCGTGACCGTCGTACTGACGGTGGCGCTGATGGCCTGGGCAATCACGCTCTGGCAGAAGGGCGAGGCGACCACCGGCGATGTCGTGCTGGTCTGCACGCTGGGCCTGTCCATCCTGAATGCGACACGTGATCTCGCGGTGGCGCTGGTCGACGTCACCCAGCACGTCGCGCGGCTGACCGAGGCGATCGCGACGCTTTTGATCCCGCATGAATTGCGTGATCATCCCGAGGCCGAGCCGCTGGTCAAGAGCGGCGCCGCGATTGCATTCAACAACGTCACCTTCGGCTATCCCGGCGGCGAGAAGATATTTGAGCGGTTCAGCCTGCGCCTGCAGCCTGGGCAGCGCGTCGGTCTCGTCGGCCAGTCCGGGGGCGGCAAGTCGACCCTGTTCACGCTGCTTCAGCGCTTCTATGATGTCGACGAGGGCAACGTGGCCGTCGACGGCCAGGATATCTCCATGGTGACGCAACTGAGCCTGCGCGAAGCGATCTCCGTGGTGCCGCAGGACATCTCGCTGTTCCACCGGTCCATACGCGAGAACATCCGCTATGGCCGGCCCAGTGCAACCGATGACGAGGTGCTGCGCGCGGCGATCGCGGCGCGCTGCGATTTCGTCGAGAGCCTGCCGGAAGGGCTCGACACCATGGTCGGCGACCGCGGGGTCAAGATGTCCGGCGGCCAGCGGCAGCGCATCGCGATAGCGCGCGCTTTCCTCAAGGACGCGCCGATCCTGCTGCTGGACGAAGCGACCGCGGCGCTCGACAGTGAATCGGAAGAGGCGATCCGCGAGGCGCTGACGCGCCTGATGCGCGGCCGCACCGTAATTGCGATCGCACATCGCCTCGCGACACTGCGCAACTTCGATCGCGTCGTCGTGCTGAAGTCCGGCAAGATCATCGAGGACGGCGCGCCCGACCGCCTGATGCAGGGTCACGGGCCCTACCGTGAGCTGGTGACGCAGGAGATGAGCCGGCTCGGGAAAATCGCCGCGTAAATCGAGAGCCGCGTTCGAGCCGGTTGCGTTTCGAAAATAAGGCAGGGAAGCAGTTTATGGCAGCCGAAGCCGTAACCCATATCGTCTCCGTGTCACGGACTGTGGAGGCCGTCGCCGAGCAGGCATTCTACATTCCGATGACGGGGCCTGCGGCGCGGCCGCGGCGCTCGCTCAAGCACGACGACACCTTCATCGTGCTCGACAGTCACGGTGACATCGGGGCCTCCGCCGGCGGCCCCGATGGTCTGTTTCATTGCGACACGCGGTATCTTGCCCGGCTCGAGCTCGTGCTCGACGATCTTCAGCCGCTGCTGCTGGGCTCGAACCTGCGCGACGACAATTCCGGGCTGACGGTCGATCTCACCAATCCCGACATCTATCGGCAGGGACACCTTGTGCTGCAAAAAGACCTGCTGCACATCGTGCGCACGATCTTCCTGTGGCGCGGCGCAGCCTATCAGCGCGTCGGTGTGCAGAACCACGGCGAGCAGCGCGCCAGCTTCGAGCTGACGCTTCTGTTCGACAATGATTTCGCCGACCTGTTCGAGGTCCGCGGCGAGCGGCGCGCGCGCCGCGGGACCGGCTCCAGCCGGCTGCTCGGGCCCACCGACGTTCTGTTCGAATATCGCGGCCTCGATGACGCCGAGCGCACCACCGGCCTTCATTTCGATCCGCGTCCGACACGGCTGTCGGTGAATGCCGCCACCTGGCAGCTCGAGCTGGATCCACATGAGGCAAAATCGCTGTTCGTTGCCGTGTCCTGCAACCGGCCGAGAGCGCAGAAGCCGGCGCGCTTCTTCAGGGGCCTGCTTGCCCATCGCCGCGAGATGCGCCAATCGACGGTGGGCGCGGCCAGCATCGAGACCTCCAACAACATCTTCAACGAGGTGCTGTGCCAGGCCATGGCCGACCTCAACATGCTGATGACGGAGACGCCGCAGGGGCGGTATCCCTATGCCGGCATTCCCTGGTACTCGACGACCTTCGGCCGTGACGGTCTGATCACCGCGCTTCAGATGCTGTGGGTCGATCCGCGCGTCGCGAAGGGCGTGCTGCGACGGCTTGCACATTTCCAGGCGAAGTCGGTCGACCCATTGGCCGACGCTGCACCTGGAAAGATCCTGCACGAGATGCGCGGCGGCGAGATGGCCGCGCTACGCGAGGTGCCGTTCGCGCAATATTACGGCAGCGTGGACTCGACCGCGTTGTTCGTCCTGCTGGCCGGGCGCTATTTCGAGCGCACCGGCGATGAGGAGACATTGATCGAGCTATGGCCCGCGATCGAGGCGGCGCTGGCCTGGATCGATGGTCCCGGCGATCCCGATCAGGACGGTTTTGTCGAATACCAGCGCGCCACCGAAAAGGGACTAGCCAACCAGGGCTGGAAGGATTCCTACGACGCGATCTTCCATGCCGACGGCCAGCTCGCGGAAGGCAATATCGCCTTGGCCGAGGTGCAGGGCTACGTCTTCGCCGCAAAGCAGCTCGCCGCGCGCTGCGCGCTGCGGCTCGGCAAGCCGGAGCGCGTTAGGCAGCTCGAGAAGGAAGCCAATGCGCTGGCCGAGCGGTTCGAGAGCGCGTTCTGGTGCGAGGAGCTCGGCACCTATGCGCTCGCGCTCGACGGCAAGAAGCGTCCGTGCAAGGTGCGGACCTCCAATGCCGGGCAGCTCCTGTTCAGCGGCATGATCCGTGAGGACCGCGCCCGGCGGGTCGCCGCTGACCTGATGCAGCCGCATTTCTTCTCCGGCTGGGGCATCCGCACGGTCGCGCGCGGCGAGGTGCGCTACAATCCGATGTCCTATCATGACGGCTCGATCTGGCCGCATGACAATGCGCTGATCGCGCTCGGGCTCGCGCAGTACGGGCTCAAGCATTCGGTGGCGCATGTCTTCAAGGGATTGTTCGAGGCCGCGACCTATATGGACCTGCGCCGGCTGCCGGAGCTGTTCTGCGGCTTCCGGCGCGAGAAGCGGCGCGGCCCGACGCTGTATCCGGTCGCCTGCGCGCCGCAGGCCTGGGCGAGTGCGACGCCGTTCACGCTGCTTGAGGCGGCGCTTGGCATCGAATTCGACGTCGCCCGCCGTGAGATCCGGCTGCTCAATCCGCATCTGCCGGCATTTTTGAACGAAGTGATCCTGCACGATCTGCGGCTCGGCGATTCCAGCGTCGACTTGCGCGTCAGCCGCCATGGCGACGACGTTGCGCTGGAGGTGCTGCGCACGCGCGGGCAGATTCAGGTGTCGATCGTGCTGGCGCGCTGAGGGCGCGCCGCAAGGAGGTTGTTATGCGTGCCGTCGGACGATTGATCCTGTGTGTGACGATCGTTGTGGGCTCGGCGGTGGCCACTTCGCGTGCCGCGGAGCAGGAGCCTGCTGCGGTCCAGACTGAGCCGATGACGCCGCCAGCGGCGCCGCCGGCCTCGGCGGTCCCCGTTACGCCGAAGGACGCCGCGCCGCCGCCGTCGGTGACGATCATCGGCGCGAGCGACGCCCATGGCGTGCTCGGCCGCGACGTCCGCAGCGCGGCGGACGAGGACATGGGCCGTATCGTCGACGTCGTGGTCGATCGCGACGGCCATGTCCGCGCCGCCGTGATCGATTTCGGCGGCTTCCTCGGCGTCGGCAGCCGCAAGATCGTGGTGGACTGGAACGCGCTGCGTTTCGGCAAGATCGTCAACAAGAAGGGCAGCATCACGCTGGAGCTGACCAAGGCGCAGGTCGCAGCCGCGCCGGAATACAAGGAGGACACGCCGATCGTCGTGCTCGGCGCGTCCGGCAGCCTGCAACCGCTGCAAACCATTCCGTGAGGTGCGGGGAGGGCTGACCACTGGTGCTCTTGTCGAGGAAGCCGAACGAAGCAGACGATGATCGCGAACGCCGCGCTGGA
Source organism: Bradyrhizobium sp. Cp5.3 (assembly GCF_000426265.1). NCBI lineage: Bacteria > Pseudomonadati > Pseudomonadota > Alphaproteobacteria > Hyphomicrobiales > Nitrobacteraceae > Bradyrhizobium > Bradyrhizobium sp. Cp5.3. Next base: position 78,317 of record NZ_AUFA01000002.1, read on the forward strand.
CGAGTCGGCGCCGCCTTGGTGCCGGCCGCTATTCCAGCGCCGTCGCGCCAGAGCCTGCGCGGCCTCGACTGGTTCATCTTCTTCCTTGCCGACGTGCAGACCGGGTTCGGTCCCTTCATCGCGGTCTACCTGACGACGCAGAAATGGACCCAGGTCGAGATCGGCCTCGTGCTGTCGATCGGCGGCATTGTCGGGCTGATCGGGCAGATGCCGGGCGGCGCGATCATCGATGCCGCCAAATCCGAGCGGCTGGTCGCGGCGCTTGCGATCACGACGATCGGCTTCTGCGCGCTGGCCTATGCGGCGATGCCGATCTTTCCGGTGGTGGTGACGGCCGCGACGCTGCACGCCGCGGCGAGCTGTGTGCTGGGGCCGGCGATCGCGGCGATCAGCCTCGGCCTGGTCGGCCCGCTCGCCATCGGTGAGCGGCTCGGCCGCAACGCCCGTTTCGCATCCCTCGGCAATGGCGTCGCCGCCGCGGTGATGGGCACCGCCGGCTATCTGCTGTCGAGCCGCTCGGTGTTCCTGGTCACCTTCCTGCTCGCAATCCCGACCCTGATCGCGCTGTCCCGCATCCGCGAGGAAGAGGTCGACATCGCGCGCTGTCACGGCGAGATGCCGCGCGAGGCGGCCGACCGCGGCGACACCAATGTGTGGCATCTGGTGCGGCAGCGGCCGCTCCTGGTGTTCGCGCTCAGCGTCACGTTGTTGCAGCTCGCCAACGCCGCGATGCTGCCGCTGATGGCGAGCGCGGTGACGGCGAGATCGAGCCAGTGGGCGACGATCCTCGTCGCCGCCTGCATCATCGTGCCGCAGGCGATCGTGGCGCTATTGTCACCCTCGGTCGGCCGCAAGGCCCAGGTCTGGGGCCGGCGGCCGCTGCTCCTGATCGGATTCGGCGCGCTGACGATTCGCGGGCTGTTGTTCGCAACCGTGCGCGATCCCTATCTGGTCGTGCTGGTGCAGGTGTTCGACGGCGTCACCGCGGCGGTGTTCGCGGTGATGATTCCGCTGATCGTCGCCGACGTCGCGTTCGGCAGCGGCCATTTCAATTTCGCGCAGGGCATCGTCGGCACCGCGACCGGGATCGGCGCGTCGTTGAGCACGGCGCTCGGCGGCTTTATCAGCGACAAGTTCGGCAATGCCACCGCCTTCATCGGACTTTCCAGCGTTGCCGCGACGGGCTTCGTCCTGATTCTGCTGATAATGCCGGAGACCCGGCGCAGCGCGGTGTGATCGCGACAAGAAAAAACGGCCGGCCGAAACGCGTTCGACCGGCCGTATAGTGGGGGAGGAAGAGATCAGGCGTCGAGATTGTGCAGGCGCTGGCGGTTGCGCAGCACGATCTGGCGGGCGCCGGAGAAACCGAGAATGCCCTGGGCGTGAAGCTGCGACAGCGCGCGCGACACGGTCTCAAGCGTGAGGCCGAGATAGTCGCCGATGTCGCGGCGGCACATCGGCAGCGCCATCATGCTGGCGACGGCGAGGCGGCGGTCCATCTCGAGCAGGAAGGTCGCGACGCGCTCCATCGCAGTCTTGCGTCCAAGCAGCAGCATGTGGTCCTCGGCGTGGCGCAGCTCGGAGGCGGTCATGGCCCAGAGCTTGCGGGCGACCTGGACGTCGGTGCCGGCGGCCTTCTCGAGGCTGGCGCGCTTCACCAGGCGCACGGTGGTGTCGATGATGGCCTCGGCGGCGAGCCGATGCGTGGCGCCGGACTCCAGACCGAACACGTCGCCGGGAAGATGGAAGGCGCCGATCTGGCGGCGGCCGTCGGAGAGCAGCTTGTAGCTGCGCACCGCGCCGGAGACGACCTGGTAGACATACTCGGCCGGCTCGTCCTCGCCGTAGATCTCCTCGTCCTTGCGGTAGGAGAATTCGGTGGCGACAAGGCCGACATGGCCGGTGATGGCGCCGAACTGGTCGGAAACGGGATGGGGGGCGGGCGCAACCTTGCCGCGGGTGATTTGGGGGCTGATCGCCGGGGCGTTGAGCGACTGGGTGAGCATCTGTGCCATCTCCGTTGTGATGGCTTATGCTTACGCGGTATCGGGGCAGTGGAAAATTCGAGCGATACCTTAGGGACATTCACCTACGGAGAAACCCGTAGGTCAGTTTCCGCGCCTGTCCTGGATGGCCCGGCGGATGTGTTTGACCAGATTTTCATCGAGAAGCGGCTTCAAAACCACGTCTTTCACCCCGGCGGCCGCGGCCCGCGCCGAGATGTTCTCGTCCGGATAGCCGGTGATCAGGATCACAGGCGTCTCACTATCCGACCGGCGCAGGCGTCCGGCGAGCTCGATGCCGTTGATGTCGGGCATCTTGTAGTCGATCACGTAGCAGTCGGCGCCCGACGTGCCGGCGGCATTGAGCAGCGCGGTGCCGTTCCGGAAGGTCCGCACCGCAAAGCCGTCGGTTTCCAGCAGAAACCGCAGGGATCCCAGGACGGCGGCATCGTCGTCGACCACAATGATGGTAGGCTTTGCGGTGGACGAGAGCCGCTCAGATGAGCCGATCTCGATCATGCCGCTTGGCTAGCACAGACGGAAGACGCCGTTTTGACCTGCCTCAATCCTTGATCAGGCCGGCGCGCATCGCGAGCCGCACCAGCTCCGAGAGGCTGTTGGCCTGCATCTTGGTCATCACATTGGCCCGGTACACCTCGATCGTGCGCGGGCTGATGTCGTATTCGCGGGCGATCAGCTTGTTGGAGAGGCCCGCGATCAGCCCTTCCATGACCTGGCGCTCGCGCGGGCTCAAAGAAGCGACGCGGGCGGCGATGTCCTGCGCGATCGCCTCGTTCTTGGCCGCCGGCTCCGCCCGGCGGATCGCCGATTCGATCATGGTGGTGAGGCGGTCGTCCTCGAACGGCTTCTCCAGGAAGTCGACCGCACCGAGCTTCATCGCCTCGACCGCGAGCGGCACGTCGCCGTGCCCGGTCATGATCAGGATCGGAAACGCGCATTGCTGCGCCTTCATCCGCTTCAACAGCTCGATGCCGTCGAGCCCGGGCATGCGCACGTCGGAGACGACACAGCCGAAAGCGAGGCCGGGCAGGGCATCGAGGAAGCCTTGCGCGCTGTCGAACAGCGTGACGCTGAAGCCGGAGGAATCCAGCAGGAAGTTCAGCGAGTCCCGCATCGCCTCGTCGTCGTCGATAACGTAGACAATTCCCTTGGTCGTCATGGATCAGGTCTCATCGGCTGCCGGCAAGGTGAAGCGGAACGTCGCGCCGCTCGATGCATTGCTCTCGGCCCACATGCGGCCGCCGTGAGCCTCGATGATCGAGCGGCTGATCGACAGTCCCACGCCCATGCCGGTCTCTTTGGTCGTGAAGAAGGTCTGAAAGAGGTTTGGAACGACGTCATCCTGGAAGCCGGAGCCGGTGTCGGACACCTCCACCTCGATCATGTCGTCGGCGATGCGGGTGTTGATGACGACCAGCTCGCGGCGCGGCGATTGGGCCATCGCCTCCAGCGCGTTCCGGAACAGATTGACCAGCACCTGCTGGATCTGGACGCGGTCGGCGAGCACGAGATCGGCGTCCGGATCGAGCGTGAAGCGGAGCTGCACGTTCTGCTCCCGCGCGCCGGCGAGACCGAGCGCGCCGGCCTCCTCGATCAGCTTGGACAGGCTCTCGACCCGCTTCTCGGACTCGCCGCGGGAGACGAAGTCGCGCAGCCGCCGGATGATCTGGCCGGCGCGCAGCGCCTGCTCGGCGGCGCGGTCCAGCGCGCTCTCGATCTTCGGCGTGTTCGGATCGCTGCTGCCTGCAAGCAGCCGCCGCGAGCCCTTCATGTAGTTGCTGATCGCGGCCAGCGGCTGGTTGAGCTCGTGCGCGAGCGCGGACGCCATCTCGCCCATGGCGGTCAGCCGCGAGACGTGGACCAGCTCGGATTGCAGCTCCTGGAGCCGCGCCTGGGTCTGCTGATGCTCGGTGAGATCGCGGACGAAGCCGGTGAAATAGGGCTCGCCGCCGGATTGCATCTCGCCGATCGACAGGTGCATCGGGAAGGTGGTGCCGTCACGGCGCCTGCCGGTCACGATACGGCCGATGCCGATGATGTGCGGATCGTGCGTGGTGCGGTAGCGCGCGATGTAGCTGTCGTGGCGGGTCCGGTCCGGCTCCGGCATCAGGATGCTGACGTTCTGGCCGATCGCCTCGTGCTCGGACCAGCCGAACAGGCGCTCGGCGGCGGTGCTGAACAGCTGGATGATGCCGTGGCCGTCGATGACGATCATGGCATCGGGAATGGTCTCGAGGATCGAGCGGAGGTGGGTCTCGCGCGTGCGCAAGGCCTCCTCGACCTGCTTCTCCTCGTCGATGTCGAGCAGGATACCGCTGAGATGGCGCGCCACGCCGGCGTCATCGCGAATGAGACCTGCCCTGGCGCGGATCCAGTGTCCGCGGTCGGAGGCATGGGCGAGCCTGAACGATACGTCCAGGCCGCCGCCCTGTTCGGACACGCGCTTGATCGCGCTCTCGACACGCTCACGGTCGTCGGGCGCGAGGCACGACAGGAACAGCTCAAAGCTCGCCGTCTGATCCCGCGCGATGCCGAGCAGCGCTCTGGCGGTGTCCGACCACTCCAGATCGCGTGTCCTGAGATCGAGATCCCAGGTGCCGACGCCGAACCCCTCGATCCGGACCCGGAAGTGCTCGCCGCGATCGTCGGCTTGCGGATGCGTTACGCGGGTCGGCGACAAGCAGCTGCTCCAATCCTTGCGGTGGCCGGCCCGGATGGCGCCACCTCGCGGCAATTTCGCCCAAGGCCGCGCCGGAGGCAAGTTCGGAGGTCTGATTCTATTGGAGGATTTCCTGCCGCGCGACGCATGGCAGTTTGATCTATCTCATCCTGCCGACTGTGCGGAGGCCTAAACTCTCCGGAAGCTCAGTGCCCTGGAGATTCCTGATGACATACGCGACCGTGATGGTCAGCTTGGCGCTCGATCAGCCCAACGACGCGCGGCTTCAGGTCGCAGGCGAACTCGCCGAACGATTCGAGGCGGCGGTCGTCGGCGTCGCGGCGGCGCAGTTTCTTCCGCCCCTCTACTTCACCGATGGCGCCGCGGCCCAAGGCGTGATCGATCAAGGCCGCGCGTCGGTCGAGCGGCGCCTTGCCAAGCTCGAAGCGCAATTCCGCGCCGCGATCAGAAACCGCGGTGGTCATGTGGAGTGGCGCAGCGCCATGGATTTTCCGGCACGCTTTGTCCTGGCGCAGGCGCGTTGCGCCGACATCATCGTCTGCGGCGGGCAGAGTCCGGCCTTTTCCGACGCCTTCTCGCTCGCGAGCCCCAAGGACCTGGTGCTGCAGGCCGGCCGTCCGCTTCTGGTCGTGCCCGACAAGGTCGACTGGCTCGATCTGCGCAGCGTGCTCGTGGCGTGGAAGGACACGCCGGAGGCCCGGCGGGCTGTCGCCGACGCCCTGCCGATGCTGCGCAAGGCCAGGGAGGTCACCGTCGTCGAGATTCCGGAAGGCGACGGCGACCGCTCGGCGGCGGTGGCGAGCGTCACTGATGTGACCGCCTGGCTCGCGCGGCACGGTGTCATTGCCACGGCGCGCGTCTGCGAAGCGACCGGAAGCGCGGCCGATCAATTGGGAACCGTGGCCGGCGATGTCGGAGCCGGCCTGATCGTCGCGGGTGCCTACGGTCATTCGCGGTTCAGCGAGCTGATCCTCGGTGGCGTCACCGAATATCTGGTCACGCAATCCGCCCGCTGCGTGCTGCTCTCGCACTGAGCACGCGACGAATCGATGAGGACGCGCCATGTACAAATTCCTTGAAGCGACTGTCGACGGCTACATGACGCGCAATGTCAGGACGGTTAAGCGCGACCTCGACATGCTCGAGCTCAGCGAGATGTTCGACCGCGACGATTTCAACAGCTACCCGGTGGAAGATGACGGGCAGGTCGTGGGGATCGTCACCAAGTTCGACATCCTGAAATGCTTCGCCTTCACCCCGACCCAGATGGTGCCGCGCTATCTCGACCTGATGAACCGCAAGGTCGGCGATGTCATGACGCCGGAATTCATCTATGTCAGTCCCGACACGAGGCTGACACGTGTCCTCCAGATCATGGTCGAGCACCGGATCAGGAGCATCATCGTGCTCGACAGCACGCAGAAGCTCGTCGGCATCATCGCCCGCGAGGACGTCATCGCGGCCCTCAAGGCGACCGCGCGCGACTAAAGACACGCCCGCCAATCCCTGCAATTGTTCTCCGTGATTCCACGGAAGGTGCGACCTGCCGCGTGCGCCAAGCTCGGCGCAAGGGATTGATAGCGCTGTCCATCGAGCGAACGCCTCAAGCCGGCAGAAATCACCCTCTCTTGATTTCAATCAATTCGCCGCGAGGACGGATGTGGTTTCTGGCTGCGTGTTCTTTCAGAGAGAATCCGCATGAGCCAGCCCTCCACGTTGAAATCCATGACGATCGGCGAAAGCTGCTTGGCGGCGGTGTTCGTGGTCTCCGCTTTTCTGTTCGTGATCGCTGCGGCCAAGGCGCTCGATGCGCCGTTCGCCTTCCATGCCGGACTCAGCGCGGCCGCGAGCCTGGCCGCAGCGTTCGGCATCATCAACCGCTACTTCGACCGCCCGGCAGAGCTGCCTCCGGCGGAGATCAACGGCCGCCCCAACTACAACATGGGCCCGGTCAAGTTCTCCTCCTTCATGGCGATGTTCTGGGGCATTGCCGGATTCCTCGTCGGCCTCATCATCGCTTCCCAGCTCGCGTGGCCCTGGCTGAATTTCGATCTGCCCTGGATCAGCTTCGGCCGTTTGAGGCCGCTGCACACCTCTGCGGTGATCTTCGCCTTCGGCGGCAACGTGCTGATCGCGTCCTCCTTCTACGTGGTCCAGAAGTCGTGCCGCGCGCGCCTCGCCGGTGACCTCGCGCCCTGGTTCGTCGTGATCGGCTACAACTTCTTCATCCTGATCGCCGGCACCGGCTATCTGCTCGGCGTCACCCAGTCCAAGGAATATGCCGAGCCTGAATGGTACGCCGATCTCTGGCTGACCATCGTCTGGGTGACCTATCTGCTCGTCTTCCTCGGCACCATCATCAAGCGCAAGGAACCGCACATCTTCGTCGCGAACTGGTTCTATCTCGCCTTCATCGTGACGATCGCGGTCCTGCATCTCGGCAATAATCCCGCGCTGCCGGTCTCGGTGTTCGGCTCGAAGTCCTATATCGCCTGGGGCGGCATCCAGGATGCCATGTTCCAGTGGTGGTACGGCCACAACGCGGTCGGCTTCTTCCTGACCGCGGGCTTCCTCGCCATCATGTACTACTTCATCCCCAAGCGCGCCGAGCGGCCGATCTATTCCTACCGGCTGTCGATCATCCATTTCTGGGCGCTGATCTTCCTCTACATCTGGGCCGGCCCGCACCATCTGCACTATACGGCGCTGCCCGACTGGACGCAGACGCTGGGCATGACCTTCTCGGTGATGCTGTGGATGCCCTCCTGGGGCGGCATGATCAACGGACTGATGACGCTGTCAGGTGCCTGGGACAAGCTGCGCACCGATCCCGTGCTGCGCATGCTCGTCGTCTCCGTCGCCTTCTACGGCATGTCCACCTTCGAAGGCCCGATGATGTCGATCAAGGTCGTCAACTCGCTCAGCCACTACACCGACTGGACCATCGGCCACGTGCATTCCGGCGCGCTCGGCTGGGTCGGCTTCGTCTCCTTCGGCGCGCTCTACTGCATGGTGCCGTGGGCCTGGAACCGCAAGGGGCTGTACAGCCTCAAGCTCGTCAACTGGCACTTCTGGATCGCCACGCTCGGCATCGTTCTCTACATCTCGGCGATGTGGGTGTCCGGCATCCTGCAGGGCCTGATGTGGCGCGCCTACACCTCGCTCGGCTTCCTCGAATACTCCTTCATCGAGACCGTCGAGGCCATGCATCCCTTCTACATCATCCGTGCAGCCGGCGGCGCGCTGTTCCTGATCGGCTCGCTGATCATGGCCTACAATCTCTGGATGACGGTCCGCGTCGGTGAAGCGGAAGTCCAGATGCCCGTCGCTCTTCAGCCGGCGGAATGAGGAGCTGACCATGTCGTTCTGGACACGCCACCAAATCTTCGAAAAGAACTCGATCATCCTGGTCGTCGGCATCCTCGTCGTGATCGCGATCGGCGGTCTCGTCGAGATCACGCCGCTGTTCTACCTCAAGAGCACGATCGAGGTGGTCGACGGGGTCAGGCCCTATACGCCGCTCGAGCTTGCCGGCCGCAACATCTATGTCCGCGAAGGCTGCTATCTCTGCCACTCGCAGATGATCCGGCCCCTGCGCGACGAGGTCGAGCGCTACGGCCACTTCTCGCTCGCCGCCGAGAGCATGTTCGATCACCCGTTCCAGTGGGGCTCGAAGCGCACCGGTCCTGATCTCGCCCGCGTCGGCGCCAAATATTCCGACGACTGGCACGTCACCCATCTGACCAATCCGCGCGCGATCGTGCCGCAGTCGGTGATGCCGGGCTATCCGTTCCTGGCGCAGACCGAGGTCGATCCCGACTCGATCGCCGACCACATGCGCACCTTGAGAACGGTCGGCGTGCCCTACACCGACGACCAGATCGCGAATGCCGCAGCCGACCTCAAAGCCCAGGCTGATCCGGACAATGCCGGCAGCGATGCCTTCGGCAAGCGCTACGCCAAGGCCGTGGTGCGCAATTTCGACGGCAAGGCCGGCACGCCGACCGAGATGGACGCGCTGATCGCCTATCTGCAGATGCTCGGCACGCTGGTCGACTTCAAGCTCTACAACGAGAAAGCCAATCTTCGCTGAGAAGGCACCACCGATGAAAGCGATTCTGACAGTCCATAACCTTGCGTCCGAGCTCGTGACGACGATCTGGACACCGGCCTTCGTCGCGATCTTTCTCGCGATCATCGCCTACGCGTTCTGGCCTCGCAACAAGGCCGTCTTCGACGAAGCGGCACGGCTGCCGTTGCGGGAGGAGTGAGAGATCATGACCGATCATCATGGCGACATCGATGCCGTCTCCGGCAAGTCAACCACGGGGCATGAATGGGATGGCATCAAGGAGCTCAACACGCCGCTGCCGCGCTGGTGGGTGATCTCCTTCTATCTCACCATCATCTGGGCGATCGGCTACTGGATCGTCTATCCGGCCTGGCCGCTGATCTCGAGCCATACCACCGGCCTGCTCGGCTATTCGACGCGCGCCAACCTCGCGGTGGAGCTCGCCAATCTCGAGGTGGCCCGCGGCGAGAAGATGGCGGCGCTGGCCGCCGCCCCGCTCGCCGATATCGAGAAGGACCCGGCGTTGCTTGCCCTGGCGCGGGCCAAGGGCAGGACCGTGTTCGGCGACAATTGCGCACCGTGCCACGGCAGCGGCGCCTCCGGCGCGAAGGGATTCCCGAACCTGAACGACGACGACTGGCTGTGGGGCGGCACGCTCGAGCAGATCATGCAGACCATCCAGTACGGCGCGCGCTCGGGGCACGCCAAGACGCATGAGGGCCAGATGCTCGCCTTCGGCAAGGACGGCGTGCTGAAGCCGGACGAGATCGTCACGGTGGCGAACTACGTGCGTTCGCTGTCGGGCCTTTCGACCCGCAAGGGCTATGACGCCGCCAAGGGCGAGAAGATATTCGCCGAGAATTGCGTCGCGTGCCATGGCGATGGCGGCAAGGGCAACCAGGAGCTCGGCGCGCCGAACCTTACCGACAAGATCTGGCTCTATGGCTCGGACGAGGCGACGCTGATCGAGACCATCAGCCAGGGCCGCGCCGGCGTGATGCCGGCATGGGACGGGCGGCTCGATCCCGCCACTATCAAGGCGATGGCGGTCTATGTCCATTCGCTGGGCGGTGGAAAATAGCAGGCCAGCGGCGGACGGGGGCGAAGAAAATCGCCCCCGTTTTGCGCTGAATCAATTGACGCGCCGGCCCACGGTCTAGGTTCGATCGCACCTCTTTAGAAGCTCTCAGCGATGAACAAGACCGTGAACCCGAACGAGCTCACATCGGACGACGATTACGGGCCACTCTACGCCGCCCGCAAGAAGGTCTATCCCCAGAGCGTCTCCGGCACCTTCCGCCGGATCAAATGGGGCCTGATGGCGTTCTGCCTCGGCGTCTATTACTTCCTGCCCTTCGTGCGCTGGAATCGCGGCCTCGGTGCGCCGAGCCAGGCGGTGCTGATCGATCTTCCGAACAGCCGCTTCTATTTCTTCTTCATCGAGCTGTGGCCGCAGGAGGTCTACTACTTCACCGGTCTGTTGATCGTCGCCGCAGTGGCGCTGTTCCTCATGAATTCGATCGGCGGCCGCATCTGGTGCGGTTATCTCTGCCCGCAGACGGTCTGGACCGACCTGTTCTATGCCGTCGAGCGCCTGATCGAAGGCGACCGGCGCGAGCGCATGAAGAAGGACAAGTCGTCCGATCCGATGAAGCTCGAGCGCATCTCCGAGATCGTGCTCAAGCATTCGATCTGGCTGCTGATAGCCTGGTGGACCGGCGGCGCCTGGGTGCTCTATTTCAACGATGCGCCGACGCTGGTGAAGGAGCTCGTCACCTTCCAGGCGCCGATGATCGCCTATATCTGGATCGGCATTCTCACCGCGACGACCTATGTGCTGGCCGGCTTCATGCGCGAGCAGGTCTGCACCTACATGTGCCCGTGGCCGCGTATCCAGGCGGCACTCACCGACGAATGGGCGCTCAACGTCACCTACCGCTACGATCGCGGCGAGAAGCGGACCTCGGTCAAGAAGGCCATCGAGCTGCGCGCGCTGGGCGAACAGGTCGGCGACTGCGTCGACTGCTATCAATGCGTCGCCGTCTGCCCGACCGGAATCGACATCCGCAACGGGCCGCAGCTCGAATGCATCCAGTGCGGGCTCTGCATCGATGCCTGCGACAACGTGATGAAAAAGATCGGCCGGCCGACCCGCCTGATCGGCTACGACAACGACATCAACATCCAGCGCCGCCAGGAAGGCAAGGCGCCGGTCTATCGCATCGTCCGGGCTCGCACCGTCGTCTACAGCGCGATCATCGCGGTCGTCGGCGGCATCATGCTCTATACGCTGGCGACCCGCAGCCTGCTCGATGTCAACGTGCTGCACGACCGCAATCCGATCGCGGTCAAGCTCAGCGACGGCTCGATCCGCAACGCCTATACGGTCCGGCTTCTGAACAAGAGCGGCTACGACCGCGTCGTCGCGATCGATGCGGACGGCCCGGCCAATTTGACGATCCATGTCGTCGGCGTCGATTCGGTGACGCCGGACCGACCGATGGTCGTGATCCCGCGCGACTCCACCAGCGAGTTGCGGCTGCTCGTCACCGCGCCGGCCGAGAGCAATCCGGAGAAGTCGATTCCAGTCCGCTTCCACGTCACCGATATCGGGCTCGGCGAGGTCGCCTCGACCACCGACAATTTCGTCTCGCCTTAGGGCCAGGAGACTGCCATGGCATCCAAGCCACTGACCGGAACCAAGGTCTTCCTGATGCTGGTCGCCTTCTTCGGCATCGTGATCGGGGTCAACGTCACCATGATGAAGCTCGCCATCGCGACGTTGCCCGGCACCGACGTCGACAGTCCCTATGCGGCGGGGCTCGCCTACGACAAGGAGATCTCCGCGGCGGAGCACCAGGCGGCGCGCAAATGGCAGGTCAACGCGCATATCGAACGCCGCACTGATGGCGGCGCCGTTCTTCAGGTCGAGGCCCGCGATGCCGCAGGTCAGCCGATGAGCGGATTGAAATTCGGCGGTCGTCTGGAGCGGCCGACCGACAAACGTGCCGACCTCGCGGTCGAGCTCTCCGAGGCAGGCATCGGCATCTATCGCGGCACTGCCGCGTCCGTTGCGCCGGGCCAGTGGGATCTCGTGATCGAAGGCGAGGCCCGCGGCGAGCGCGTGTTTCTCTCGCGCAACCGTGTGATCCTGAACTGAAGGGGCGCGCCATGCAGGTGACGCGAGATTTTTCGCACTATGTCCGGGCCGCGGGGCAGGGGCTCCATCACATCGATCTCGCGGTCGAGGGCGTGCACTGCGCCGGATGCATGGCCAAGATCGAACGCGGACTGTCGGCCATTCCGGACGTCACGCTGGCGCGGGTGAACCTCACCGACCGCCGCGTCGCGCTGGAATGGAAAGAGGGTACGCTCGACCCGGGACGCTTCATCGATCGTCTCGAGGAGCTCGGCTACAAGGCTTACCCCTATGAGACCGAGAGCGCGGAGGCGACGGAAGTCGCGGAATCGCGCTTCCTGCTGCGCTGCCTCGGCGTCGCGGCGTTTGCCACCATGAACGTGATGATGCTGTCGATCCCGGTGTGGTCCGGCAACGTCTCGGACATGCTGCCCGAGCAGCGCGATTTCTTCCACTGGCTGTCGGCGCTGATCGCGCTGCCGGCAGCGGCCTATGCCGGGCAGCCGTTCTTCCGCTCGGCCTGGCGCGCGCTGGCGGCGAAGACCACCAATATGGACGTGCCGATCTCGATCGGCGTGATCCTCGCGCTCGGCATGTCCGTGGTCGAGACCGTCCATCACGCCGAGCACGCCTATTTCGACGCGGCGATCATGCTGCTCACCTTCCTGCTGGTCGGCCGCTTCCTCGACCAGAACATGCGGCGGCGGACTCGCGCGGTCGCCGGCAATCTCGCCGCGCTGAAGGCGGAAACCGCCGCGAAGTTCGTCGGTCCCGACGAGATCTCGCAGGTGCCGGTAGCGGCGATCCATCCCGGCGACATCGTGCTGCTGCGGCCCGGCGAGCGCTGCGCAGTCGACGGCACCGTGATCGAGGGACGTTCCGAGATCGACCAGAGCCTGATCACCGGCGAGACTCTCTACGTCACGGCAGAGCACGGCACGCCGGTCTATGCCGGCTCGATGAACATCTCCGGCACGCTGCGGGTGCGGGTCTCGGCGGCGTCCGAGGCGACGCTGCTCGCGGAGATCACGCGGCTGCTGGACAACGCGCTGCAGGCGCGCTCGCGCTACATGCGGCTCGCTGACCGCGCCTCGCGGCTCTACGCGCCTGTGGTGCATGCGACCGCGCTCCTCACCATCATCGGCTGGGTCATTGCCGGCGCTGGCTGGCATGATGCGATCGTCACCGGTGTCGCCGTGCTGATCATCACCTGTCCCTGCGCGCTGGGCCTTGCGATCCCGACCGTGCAGACGGTGGCCTCGGGCGCGATGTTCAAATCCGGCGTGCTGCTCAATTCGGGCGATGCCATCGAGCGCATGGCCGAAGCCGATCATGTCATCTTCGACAAGACCGGCACGTTGACGCTGCCCGATCTCGAAGTCACCAATGCAGCCGATATTCCCGCTGATATCTTCGAGCTCGCCGGCCGGCTCGCGCTGTCGAGCCATCATCCGGTCGCCGCGGCGGTCGCGCAGGCTGCCGGCGCCCGGTCGCCGATCATCGGCGCAGTCGAGGAGCCCGGCCAGGGCGTGCGGGCGATCGTCGATGGCATCGAACTCCGGCTGGGTCGTCCATCGTTCTGTGGCGCTGAGGCGCTGATCGGGACGAGCGGCAATCTCGAAGCCGAGGCGTCCGTGGTGGCGTTCAGCAAGGGCCGCGAAAAGTTCGTCCTCGCGGTGCGTCAGGGCCTGCGTCCGGACGCGCAAGGTGTGATCGCCGCGCTGAAGGCGCGCAATGTCGGCATCGAGATTCTGTCGGGCGACCGCGAGCCGGCGGTGATCGCGGCGGCCCACGCGCTCGGCATCGCCGAGTGGCGCGCCGGCGTCACGCCGGCCGACAAGATCGCGCGGATCGAGGAATTGAAGCGACGCGGCGCGAAGGTGCTGATGGTCGGCGATGGCATGAACGATGCGCCCTCGCTTGCGGCGGCTCATGTCTCGATGTCGCCGATCTCGGCCGCGCATCTCAGCCAGTCGACCGCCGATCTCGTCTTCCTCGGCAAGCCGCTGGCGCCCGTGGTTGCCGCGATCGATTTTTCGCGCAAGGCGCTGCATCTGATGCGGCAAAATCTCTGGCTTGCAATCGGCTACAATGTCCTGGCGGTGCCGATCGCAATCAGCGGCGTCGTAACGCCCCTGATCGCCGCCGCCGCGATGAGCGGATCATCGATCCTGGTCATGCTGAATTCGCTGCGGGCCCGCAGCGCCTCGCGGGAGATCGCGTGATGGAGATTCTCGTCATCCTGGTCCCGCTGGCGTTGTCCCTCGGACTCGCAGGCCTCGCCGCCTTCCTCTGGTCGCTGAAGAGCGGCCAGTACGAAGACCTCGACGGCGCGGCTTGGCGTGCGATTGCCGACGACGATCCGCCGCAGGAGGTGCAGGTGCAGGCGAAGCGTTAGAATTCGCTCCTGAGCGCAGAGGTCAGGAGCGCCGCAATCGCGAGCGCCGCCCCGATACCGGCAACGCAGGCAGGCCATCCCCAGGAATCGAACAACCGGCCGAGCACGGCGGTGCCGGCGAGGCCGCCGCAGAAATAGCAGGCGAGATAAGTCCCGCTGGCGACGCCGCGGTTGTCCGTAGCCGCCTGTCCCACAAAGCCCGTCGCGGCCGCCTGGGCAAAGAAGGTGCCGACGCCAACCAGCACCATGCCCGCCAGGACCGCGGCAAGGTGCTCCGCCAGCATCAGGGGCAGGCCGATCGTTGCAAGGCCAAGCGCCGTCCAGATCGTCGGGCGCGTTCCAATCCGCGCAACAGTGCGGCCGGCGAACAGGGTGGTGACGATCGATGGCAGGAACACCAGATAGACCAGGCCCAAATCCATCACGCCTAGCGACAATGGCGGCCGCACCAGCACGAAATTGACGAAGGTGAAGGTGCCGATAAAGGCGAACAGGATGCAGAAGCCGAGCCCATAGGCCGCGCGCAGCCGCGGATTGCGCCAATGCGCTGATACGGCCTCGAGAGGGGATGCCGTCAGCGTCATGGCCTGCATCGGCTCAACGCGCGCGATGGTGAAGTAGACCAGACCCGCGCCGGCGAGGTTGAGCGCGGCGAAGAGGTAGAAGCTCCAGGCGAGGCCAAGGCTGTCGGCGACTGCGGCGGAGATCAGCCGGCCGACGAGGTTGCTGGCGACATTGCCGGCGATGTAGGCGGCGAACGCGCCGCCGGCGTCCATTGCGCTGCACTGCTCGCCGAGATAGGCGAGCGTCAGCGCGAAGGCGGAGGCCATGCAGAGGCCCTGGATGACGCGCAAAGCGGTGAAGACAGCGAGATTGGGTGCCCACGCGAGCAGGCTGGTGGGAATGGCGAGCAAGGCCAGGCTCAGGAGGATGCCGCGCCTTCGGTCGATGCGCGGGCTGAAGACGCCGACCACGAGGCTGGCGACGGCCATGCCAGAGGTGCTGGCATTGACGGCAAAGCCCATTGCCGCCGGCGTTACGCCGTAGTGCCGCGTCAGGGAGGGGAGGATCGCCTGCGTGGCGAACAGGTCGACCACGGTGAGGAATGCGGTGAGGCCGATCACGAGAGAGCGGAGGACGACACCGCGCGAGTGCTCGCCCATTCCCATTGCAGCGGGCCTTATGCGTGCAGACAGATCGGTCATGATGCGACATCCCTGAAACGGCTGTTGTCATTCCGGGCTGGTGCGCAAGCGCCAGACCCGGAATCCAAGGATTCTCAGGTGCGCAATTGCGCACCATAGTTCGCCCCGCGCCCCGGAATGACGGGACAGCAGTGGCTCGTTACATGTTGTGGTCGTGCGGATCCTTGCGGACGTCGCCCACGTAGAGGACGACGGTCTCCTTGCCGAGGTTCTTCCACCAGTGCGAGGTGCCGTAGACCTCGGGACGGAGATCGCCGGCCTTGTGCACGATCGGATCGACGCAGTTGGAGGCGTATTCGACGATCTCGCCCTGCTGCACGAAGATCAGGGCAGGGCGGTCGTCATGGCTGTGCCAGGGCACGATGCCGCCGGGCTCGATGGTCAGCTTGCGGAAGCGCAGCTCGCGATCCCTGATGTTGGCGGGCTGCTTGCCGAGGTCAATCGAGCCGAGCGTCACGTCGGTGACGCCGACGGGCTTGTAGTCGACCATCTGGCGTGCATTCGGCTTGATCTTGTCGGCCGGGCATTCGCCGGCGAGAGCTGGCTGCGCCGAGACCACGAGTGCGCCGGCGATAGCAAGACCTGCCCAGACCGCGCGCGACGATGTGAGATGCGTGAACATGGATAGTCTCCCTTGTTGCTCGCCGGGGTTCATCGGTCGCCGGCAATGGCATCAGCTTCGTCAAAGTCGCGCCTCTGCGGAAATGCCGTCTCGCTTTCGCTGCGATAGCCCCGCGCTATCTTGATACGCGGTGGCTATCGAACCGATCGGCGATCGGCATTTTCGCTTGCGCGGCTTCCAGCGTTCCATGGCAGGGCGCCCGATTGGCGGGCGTTCACGTCAATCCGGAGGAGCATTCTATGACGAAAGTGTCCAAGACCCTGATCGCCACCGCCGCCTTCGCGGTGATCGCCACATCGGCCTTCTCGGAGGCCGCCTGGGATCTCAAGGCCGGAATGGCCTATGTCTATGGCGGGCCGGGCAAGATGTCGGCGATGGCCATGGCGCCGGCCGAGAAGAACCACGACGCGATGATGAAGAACGCGAAGAAAGTGCCCGAAAACACCGTCTTCTTCATGGACAACGGCACGCTGTACTACACGCCGGGTCGGCTCGATCCGACCGGCAATTTCTACGTGAATTGAGCCGCCACTCGCGTAACGGCCGCCCTTGCGGGCGGCCGGACCACGAAACTAATATTCGCCTCAGGGAACGCCGGAGCGGAAGATGACGTCTCTCTCACCAGCCGATGCCGAGCGGCTCAGGCTTGCCTTCCAACGCTGCCGCGATATGGAGGGCACGCTGAACGAACAGCTCCGCGCCTATGCCGACGCCAGCCGCGAAGTGTTCCCGGCCTATGGCGACGCGGTCGATCGCCTTGTGGTAAGATTGAACGGGAACGGCGGCGGAGAGAGCGCGCCACGTCCGGGTGATGCGATGCCGCCGTTCATGCTGCCTGACGAGAGCGGACGTCTCGTCACGCTGCCCGCGCTGCTCGTGAGCGGTCCGGTCGCGGTGATGTTCTTTCGCGGCCATTGGTGTCCCTTTTGCCGGCTCAATGTCGGCGCAGTGACCCAGGCGCAGGACCGCATCAAGGCGTTGGGGGCGCAGACCATCGCAATCATGCCGGAGACCCAGGAGTTCACCGGAAAGTTCAAGGCCGAGTCCGGGGCGCCGTTTCCGGTGCTGACTGATCTGGACAACGGCTATGCGCTGTCGCTCAACCTCGCGATCTGGCTCGGGGCCGAGATTCAGGAGCTGTTGTCCTATCAGGACATGGCGAAGTTCCACGGCAACGATGGCTGGATGCTGCCGATCCCTGCCGTGTTTGTCGTCGGACGCGACGGAATCGTAAAGGCCCGCTTCGTTGATCCCGATTTCCGCAAGCGGATGGAGATCGATGATCTGCTCGCCGCGCTGGAAGGTGCGACCCGGGAGCACTGAACTTCACCTCTTCCCGAAAGCGGGGCGAGGGAGCGTAGACACCGACTTTGCGTCGGGAGAGCTACCCCGCAATCTCCCGCCAGTCCGCGCCGCGCAACATGCGCATGACGGCGTTGGCGACCACCGTGCGCTGTCGACCGGCGACGCCATAGAGGCTGACAGTGCGGCGGGCGTCCAGTCCTGCGACGGCGGTCCGCTTCAGCGTCTCCGGCACGGGCGAGGTGCGTGGCACCAGGGCGACGCCGATATCGGCTTCCACCAGCTCGATCAGATCGTGCTCGCTCGCAATCTCGTGGCCATGATCGACGTCGATTCCGTGCTCACGCAGGGTGGCCGAGACGCGTCGGGACTGCTCGCAGAAGGTTCGCCCGAGCAACTGCTCTGAGCGCAAATCGTCGAGCTCGACCGTGCCGCGCTCGGCAAGGCGATGTTCGCTGTTGACGACGAGCTCGAATGTCTCGGTGAACAATGGCCAGACGTCGAGCCGCTCCCAGGCCTCGTCAATATCGGCAGCAATACCGAGCTCGGCTTCGCCCTTCTTCAGGAATTCGCCGACTTCGCGGCTCGTGCCCCGCATAAAGTGGAGCTCGAGCCGGTTGAACTGCCGCTTGATCTGTTTGAGATGGGGAATGAGTAGCCCGAGATCGACCGAGTGCGTCAGCGCGATGCGCAGCGCGCCGATCTCCCCGCTCTTGAACGAGGAGGCGAGCGAGCGTGCGCCAACGGCCGCATCGAAGCACTGCTTCAGAAGCGGGTGCATTCGCTGGCCGAGCTCGGTGAGTTGTGCCGCCGGCCGTTCGCGGCGGAAGAGGTCGCCGCCGAGCTCGGCCTCGAGCTGCTTGATCGCACGTGTCAGCGAGGGCTGCGTCACATTGCATTCCTCGGCCGCGCGCGTGAAATTCAATAGCTGCGCCACCGCGAGGAAATAGCGGACCTGATGCATTTCCATGGATCGGCTCCCAGCAAAACCGACCCGGAATCTAACCGATTGGGGTAGGGAATGACACCCTCGCGGCAATAGCGTCCGCGCATGGTTTCGGAAGCCAACGGGCATTTGCGGAGTGCCCGTGCGTTCCGCAGAATGGCAGGCGTAACAATGGCGCTGCTCCGGCGTATTTCAAGCGGCGTCGAGCCTGACGGAGGCGATATATGCAGAGCACCATTCAGCGCATAGGGTCAAAGGCCCTGCCGGGCGAGGTCGTGCTTGTGCTCCAGGGAGGCGGTGCGCTCGGCTCCTATCAGGCTGGCGTCTACCAGGCGCTGCACGAGGCCGGCATCGAGCCGGACTGGATCATCGGCACCTCGATCGGAGCGATCAACGCCAGCCTGATCGCCGGCAACGAGCCGCAGGACCGGCTGTCGCGGCTGAAGGAGTTCTGGAAGCGGATGGAGCAGAATCCGATCTGGAATCTGCGGACGGCGTTCCCCGGTTTCAACGAGAAACTTGCCTATTGGTCGACGATCACCAACGGCATTCCTGGCTTCTTCCGGCCCAATCCGCTGGCGCATGCGGGTGACTCCTTTCCGCTCGGGGCGGATCACGCCGGCTTCTATTCGACCGCGCCGCTGGAAAAGACGCTTCTCGAGCTCGTCGATTTCAGCCGGGTCAATGGCTGCGCACCGCGTCTCACGGTCGGCGCAGCTCACGTCCGGACCAGCCGGATGCGTTATTTCGACAGCCGCGACGGCGAACTGACGGTGAAGCATGTCATGGCCTCAGGCGCGTTGCCGCCCGCCTTTCCGGCGATACGCATCGACGGCGAGCTCTATTGGGACGGCGGTATTCTCTCGAACACGCCGACCGAGGCCGTGTTCGACGACAACCCGCGCAAGGACTCGCTGATCTTCGCCGTCCATCTGTGGAATCCCGTCGGCGCCGAGCCGACGACGATGGCGGAGGTGCTGAACCGGCACAAGGACGTGCAGTACTCCAGCCGGATCGCCAGCCAGATTGCCCGCCAGCAGCAGGCACATCGTCTGCGCCACGTCATCAACCAGCTCGCAGCGCGACTGCCGGAGAGCGAGCGCAACGATCCGGCCGTGCGTGAGCTGGTGAGCTATGGCTGTCCGACGCGCATGCACGTGGTGCGCCTACTGGCGCCGCAGCTCGATCACGAGACCCATACCAAGGATATCGACTTCAGCCCGTCAGGCATCATGCGGCGCTGGGATGCCGGTTATGCGCACACGAGCTCAGTGCTTGCGCGCGCGCCCTGGGTTGGAGAATTCGACCCGCTGTCAGGCGTGGTACTGCACGAGCACATGGAGGAAATGCCGATCGCCGCGGAGTGATCGCCGGATCATTCGCCGCTTCACGTAATGACGATTTCGCGAGTCCACGGGTCTCGGCTATTGTGGGGGCGTCTGCGTTGAAGGGTTTTGCGATTGGTCGGTGAAAAAGATCTGGAGGCTGCGCTCAATCTCGTCCGGGCTGATGCCGCGGGACCGATCGCGGGCGTTTTTGGTCCAGCCTCGGTAAGCTGGCGGATCGATCGGGAAGCCGTGATTTTTCTCGGCGCCGGCCGCGCACTGCTGCTTCAGCTGGCGCATCCCTGGGTCGCGGCCGCCATCGCCGAGCACTCCCGGACCCTGGTCGATCCGATCGGCCGCTTCCATCGCACGTTCGACATCATGTTCGCCATGGTGTTCGGCTCGCTCGACAGGGCGCTTCTGTCGGCGCGGCAACTGCATCGGCGCCATACCATGATCGTTGGACACATGCCCGATGCGGTCGGTCCGTTCGCGGCGGGCTCGAAGTACTGCGCCAACGACGTTCCAGCGCTGCGCTGGGTTCATGCGACGCTGACCGAGACCGCGCTGATGGCGCACGATCTGGTTCTGCCGCCGCTCTCGATGGAGGAGCGCGAGCGTTACTGGACCGAGAGCAGGATGTACGGCGCTCTGTTTGGGCTGATGCCGGATGATCTCCCGGCAGACTGGTCCGGCTTCGCAGCCTATTGCGAAGCGATGGCGCAGTCGGACACGCTGACTGTCAGTGCGGCGGCGCGCGAGGTCGCGACGCAGATTCTCGGCGGCGCGCGTCCGTGGCTGCGGCCGCCGCGATGGTATCGCGCGCTCACTGCGGGCATGCTGCCGGAGCGATTGCGCGCGGGCTTCGGCCTTGCGCCCGACGAGCGGGACGCCAGAGCCGCAGACAACGCGCTGCGGTGGATACGGCGCGTCTACCCGAGATTGCCCGATCGGCTGCGCTATGTCGGTCCCTATCAGGAAGCGCAGGCGCGGCTGAATGGCAGGACGGAGCCCGATTGGATGACCCGCTGTCTCAATCGCGCCTGGATCGGCCGACCGCAAATGGATGAGCGCGGCAGGGGGTGAGGTCCTCCGTCGGTGCCACAAACACCGTCATTGCCAATGACGGAAAATGTGGAAGCGCCTCGCGCGCCTCACGCCGACGCCAGCTTCCGATACAGCGCGCTGTAGCTGCCGGCCGAGATGCTCCAGGAGAACGACCGCGCCATCGCGCTGCGGCGCATGGAGTCGAGGCGGTCCTGCGTCATGAACGTCGAGAATGCCCGGCGGACGCCGCCGAGGAAGGACTCATATGAGGGCTGCGAGAACAGGAAGCCGGTCTCGCCGTCGGTGATGGTCTCCGCCAGCCCGCCGGTCTGGTGGCCGATCGGCAGCGAGCCGAAGCGCTGAGCGTACATCTGGCTGAGCCCGCACGGCTCGAAGCGCGACGGCATCAGAATGAAATCGCTGCCGGCGAAGATCCGCCGCGCTTGGGCCTCATTGAAGCCGATGACGACACCGATGGCGTCCGGGCGGCGGCGATGCGCCGCGACGAGCGCCTGCTCGAGCGCGGGCTCGCCGGAGCCGGTGACCACGATCTGCCCGCCGGCATCGATGATCTCGTCGGCCGCCGACAGCACGAGGTCGATGCCCTTCTGGTGCACCAGCCGCGCGACGATGCCGAACATCGGCCCGCGCGACACCGCGAGCCCGAACTGCTTGCGCACGTAGTCCGCATTGGCCTTCTTGCCGACCCAGTCGCCGGCGCCGAATTGCTGGGCGAGCTGTGCGCAGGAACGCGGGTCCCAGGACTCGTCGATGCCGTTCAGGATGCCGGTGAGCTCGGCCGCATCGGAGCGCAGTCGCAGCAGGCCTTCCAGGCCGCAGCCGAATTCAGGGGTGGTGATCTCCCGCGCATAGGTGCCGCTGACGGTGGTGAGGTGCGAGGCATAGACGAGCCCGGCCTTGAGGAAGGAGAGCTGGTCGTAGAATTCGATGCCATCGATATGGAAGGAACTCTCCGGTGCGCCGATGCGCCGCAGCGTATCCCTCGGGAAGAGCCCCTGATAGGCGAGGTTGTGGATGGTCAGGATCGACGGGATCCCGGCGCCCCGCCAGGCGAGATAAGCCGGCACCAGCGAGGCCTGCCAGTCATTGGCATGGACCAGGTCTGCTGCCCAATCCTTGTCCAGCCTGCCTGCGGCCAGCTCAGCGGCTGCCGACGCAAAGCGCGCGAAGCGGATGTCGTTGTCCGGCCAGTCGCGCCCGGTCTCGTCGCCGTAAGGGTTGCCCGGACGGTCGTAGAGCTGTGAGCACAACAGCACGTAGACCGGCAGACCGTCCTTGGTGGAGGCCCGGCCGAGCGAGCAGGCCGGCATTTCCGCGAATGCCGGACAGCGGCCAACGATCTGAATATGCGTGAGTTGTTCGATGATGTCGCGATAGCCGGGCAGCATGATCCGGATATCGGCGAAGGGGCGAAGGGCTCTGGGGAGCGCAGCCGAAACGGCGCCAAGTCCGCCTACGCGGACGAAGTCGTCCATCTCGGTGGTGACGAACAAGACCCTCAAGAATGATGCCCTTTTCCGAGCCCGTTTGCTGCTATGCAAGAACGGGTCCAGTTACCCAGCATTCCTAAGCCCGCCCGGAAAGACGCGTCCGCTCGGTAAAGACTTTCCTACCGGGCCGCCGCCATCTAGGGTCGGCGCATCAACCAAGAAGAACACCCGTTGTTCCTAAGGGGGACTCCAAGGATGCAGCTAGCAGATCAACATGAGGGGACGACGACAAAGGCCTTCGCCGGCCTGCGGGTCCTGGATTTTTCGACGACGATCGCCGGTCCCCACTGCGCCCGGATGCTCGCCGACATGGGCGCCGAGGTGATCAAGATCGAGACTGACGGCGGCGAGATGATGCGCTCCCGGCCGCCGCTGCGCAAGGGCTGCAGCACCGTGTTCGGCCAGCTCAACGTCGGCAAGAAGAGCATCGTGCTCGATCTGAAGTCGGAGGACGGCAAGGAGGCGGTGCGCCGGCTGGCTGCGACCGCCGACATCCTGGTCGAGAACTTCCGGCCAGGCGTGATGCGTCGCCTGCGGCTCGACTACGACAAGCTGCGCCCGGTCAATCCCAAGCTGATCTACTGCTCGATCTCCGGCTACGGCCAGAGTGGCCCGTCGGCTGAGCTGCCGGCCTATGCGCCGGTGATCCATGCGGCGTCGGGCTATGACATGGCGCATCTCGCCTACCAGCCCGGCCGCCACCGTCCCGACTATTGCGGCATCTACCATGCCGACGTCGTCACCGGCACCTACGGCTTCGGCGCGATCGCCGCGGCGCTGTATCAGCGCACGGTCACCGGCCTCGGCCAGCACATCGACGTCTCCATGCTGGAATCGATGCTGACATTGACGGTGATCGAGTTGCAGAGCTCGCAGTTCGCCGTGAAGCCGCCGCCGCGTCCGATGTTCGGCCCGACCGAGACGGCGAACGGCTACGTCATGATCACCGTCGCCAGCGAGAAGACATTTCAGGCGCTGATGGGCGTGATCGGCCAGCCCGAGTGGATATTGGACGCGCGCTTCTCCACCTACGGCGCACGGCGCGACAACTGGGCTGACATGATGGACGGCGTCGAGACGTGGTCGCGGCAGCTCCCGACGGACGCGTGCCTCGCTGCGCTCGCGGAGGCGGGCGTGCCTGCTTCGGCCTACCGCACGGTGGCCGAGGCGCTGCGCGATCCGCAGCTCAAGCATCGCCAGGCACTGTCTGTTGTGCAGGACGAAGGCGGCTCCTTTCAGGTCCTCAACCTGCCGTTCCGGATGTCGGGCGCTGACACCACGCCGGGCAAGACGATGGCCGTGCTCGGCGAACACACGCGCGCGTTGTGCGAGGAGATTGGTCTTGCCGATGCTGCGGCAATTCCGTCAGGCAAAACGGCGGCACAAGGTTGAAGATCGTCATCGTGGTTGCACGCGATGCAGCTTTGCGCGCGGCCTGCTTGCCATCGTCCGGCGGCGTAAACTAAGACAGGTCTGAATTTGTCTCGCTGGTCCGGCCGTGGCATGCTGGCGGCGACAACAAGAAACATGCGGGAGACGCCCATGAAGAGTTTCAAGGTTGCCGATTTCAAGGCGCCGCTGAAGGAGTTCGATCAACCGACGCCGGAGCCGCAGGGCACGCAGGTGCTGATCAAGGTGAAGGCGGCCGGCGTCTGCCACAGCGACCTGCATATCTGGGAAGGCGGCTACGATCTCGGCCACGGCCGCAAGCCGTTGTCGCTCAAAGACCGCGGCATCAACCTGCCGCTGACCATGGGCCACGAGACGGTGGGCGAGGTGATCGCCTTCGGACCGGACGTGAAGCCGACCGATCAGGGCGATCTCAAGCTCGGCGATGTCGGCCTCGTCTATCCCTGGATCGGCTGCGGCAAATGCGCGACCTGTCTTGCGGGCGACGAGAACATGTGCCTGACGCCGCGCTCGCTCGGCGTCTATTGCGACGGCGGTTATGCCGACCACATGCTGGTGCCGCATCCGCGCTATCTGCTCAATCTCAAAGGGCTCGATCCCGCGACGACCGCGCCTTACGCCTGCTCGGGCGTCACCACTTACAGCGCGCTGAAGAAGGTCGAGCAGCATTTCGATACGCCGATCGTGATGTTCGGCGCCGGCGGACTCGGCCTGATGGCGCTGTCGCTCTTGAAGGCGATGGGCGGCAAGGGCGCGATCATGGTCGACATCGACGCGAGGAAGCGCGAGGCGGCGGAGAAGGCCGGCGCGCTCGCCACCGTCGATCCCAAGGCGGGCGATGCGCTGGAGCAGCTCGGCAAAAAGGCAGGCGGTCCGATCCGCGCCGTGATCGACCTCGTCGGCAATGCCGCGACGACGCAGCTCGGTTTCGACTGCCTGACCAAGGGCGGCAAGCTCATCATCGTCGGCCTGTTCGGCGGCGGTGCGACCTGGGCGCTGCCGCTGATCCCGATCAAGGCGGTGACGATCCAGGGCAGCTATGTCGGAAACCTGCGCGAGACGCAGGAACTGCTCGATCTCGTCCGCACCAAGAAGGTGCCGCCGATCCCGGTGACGCCGCTGCCGCTGGCTAAGGCCAATGACGCGTTGCTGCAATTGCAGCAGGGCGCGGTGGTCGGCCGGACGGTGCTGACGCCGTAGTGAACGCTCCATCCTTCGTCATTGCGAGCGAAGCGAAGCAATCCAGAAATCCATCCGCGTAAACGATCTGGATTGCTTCGTCGCTTCAGCGCAAATTGCTCTGCAATTTTGTCGCCAGCTCCTCGCAATGACGAGGCCTTTCTTTTCTTCGCTTGGGAACCCTCAATGTCCGCAAACAACGCCTTCCACATTGCCGTGCTCGCCGGTGACGGCATCGGTCCCGAGGTCATGGCGCCGGCGATCGAGGTGCTGCGCAAGATCGAGCAGAAGTCCGGCTTGAGCTTTCGCTTCACCGATGCGCCGGCCGGCGCCAACAACTATCTCGCGACCGGCAAGTCGATGCCGGAGTCCACGATCAAACTCTGCGAGGAGGCAGATGCGATTCTGCTCGGGGCCTGCGGCCTGCCGTCGGTTCGCTACCCTGACAACACCGAGATCGCGCCGCAGATCGAGCTGCGCTTCATCTTCGATCTCTATGCCGGCGTGCGTCCGGCGCGGCTCATTCCGGGCGTGCCGAGCCCGATCGTCGGCGCCGATCAGCGCGGCATCGACCTCGTCGTGATCCGGGAGTCGACCGAGGGCCTGTTCGCCTCGATGGGCAAGGGCGTCGTCACGCATGAGGACGCGCGCGAGACCATGGTGATCACGCGCAAGACCTCCGAACGCCTGTTCGAGTTTTCGTTCCGCCTCGCCGAGCGGCGCAAGGCGCGCGGCAAGCGCGGGGCGCTCGCCTGCGTCGACAAGGCGAACGTGTTCAAGGCATTCGCCTTCTTTCGCGGCATCTTCGACGAGATCGCCAAGAATCATCCGGAGGTGAAGACCGACCGCCTCTATGTCGATGCCTGTTCGGCGATGCTGGTGAAGCGTCCCTGGGATTTCGACGTGATGGTGATGGAGAACATGTTCGGCGACATCGTCTCCGACATCACCGCGAGTCTGATCGGCGGCCTCGGCATGGCGCCGTCGGCAGATATCGGCGACCGCTACGCGGTGTTTCAACCCTGCCACGGCACCGCTCCCGACATCATGGGGCAGGGCAAGGCCAATCCCACCGGCATGATCTTGTCGGCCGCGATGATGCTGGACTGGCTCGCCGACAAGCACGGCCTGGAGAGCGCGGCCGAGGCCGGCGAGAAGATCGAGCACGCAGTTGACCAAGTCTATGCCGGCGGCATCAAGCCGATGGAGTTCGGCGGCAGCAACGGCACCGCCGACATCGCGAAAGCGGTACTCGCTGCGCTCTGAAAAACAACTGAAGAGCGGCGCCACACCTCTCCCCGCAAGCGGGGCGAGGGAGCGTACCGTCGATGCGGCCACAACCCGACACAAAGAAAAAAGGGGCCCAAGAGGCCCCTTCGTCATTCACCAGCGGTGCCAGCGGTGGCCCAGCCCCACGGACGCGGTCCGTAGAAGCGTCGCGGACCGCCGTAGAAGCCATAGGCGCCATAATAGTTCGGACGCCACCAGCAACGGCCCCAGGGGTTACACACCCAGCGCACCTGATCGATGTCCGCGGCCGGACCGCTTGCGAGTCGATCGGCCTGCGGAATGCCGTTCGGCATCGCCGCCAGGGCCTGCCCTGACGCCAGCGCAGCACCGCCCATGGCAGCCAGACCAAGAACAGCAAACTTGAGTTTCATCGCAATCTCCCTCTCGTTGTGGCGAAAGAACATTTGGGAGATCAGTTAGTTGCTGTGCAGCGCGAGGCAGCGAGGAATTTAATCTTCGTGAATGCCGGTTCAGCTTCACCGTCCCTGGAACTGCGGCTTGCGCTTCTCCATGAAGGCTTGTCGGCCCTCGCGGAAATCCGCAGAGTCCATGCAGGCGTTGCCGATCGCCTTGATCGCCTCCATGTCGCGCTGGCTTTCGTCCTTCAGCACCTGTGCAATGGTGATCCTTGCGGCCTTGATCGCGAGCGGCGCGTTGCCGGAAATCGTTTCCGCGATCAACATGGTCTCGCCCCAGAGCTGATCGTCCGGGATCATCCGCTCGATCAGCCCGATGCGCAGCGCTTCCGTCGCATCGATGCGCATGCCCGTGTACATCAGAAGTCGCGCCCAGGACGGGCCGACCAGTGACACCAGATTCCGCAAACCGTCATAGCCATAGGCGATGCCGAGCTTTGCCGCGGGAATGCCGAACTGGCTGCTGTGCGCGGCGATGCGGATGTCGGCGAGCATCGCGACCTGCATGCCGCCACCGAGACAGAAGCCCTGGATACAGGCGATCGTCGGCTTGGGATAGTCGGCGAGCAGCGCGCGCTGGGCGGCGCTGCGCCTAGAGTATTCCTCGGACGCCGCGGCGTTGTGGCGGGTCTTCTCGAACTGGCTGATGTCGGCGCCCGAGACGAACGCCTTGCCGCCGGCCCCGCGCAGGATCACGACGCGCACTGCATCGTCGTCGCGCAAGCTCGTCAGCGCCTCGCCAAAGCCCTCCCACATCTCCAGCGACATCGCATTGCGCTTGTCGGGATTGTTGAAGGTGATCACGCCGACGCCGTCGGCGGCGTGCTTGAGGATCTTGCCGTCGGCGTAGGCGACTTCAGTCGTGTTGGATTGGTCCGGCATCGCGCACCCGCTTCTCGTTGAGGAGCGCAATGTGCGGCTGACGCGATGTCAGGGTCAACCGCGGCAAGGCGATGAGCTTTGCATCCGCCTGTGCCGCGATTGCATGCCTGGTGAGCCGTCCTACTGTGCCATGTGCGCGGTCAGCGGATGGTTGGCGGCATTGCTGAAGAACGCCGCCTCTTCGGCGGTTGCCTCAAGCAACTGTTCGTCCTGGTTATAGATGTCGTTGCGGAACTGGATGGTCTGGTCCTTGGTCATCCACGCTGTCAGGTAGATCCAGGCCACCGGCACCTTCTTCGCCATGGCGACCTCCTGATGCTGCCCGGTAGCGATCTCCGCGTCGATCGCGGCGCGGCTCCACTTCGGCTGATCCTTCAGCAGCCAGGCGGCGAGATCGCGCACATTGTCGACGCGCGAGCAGCCGTGGGAGTCGAAGCGGTAGTCGTCGCTGAACAGGTTGCGCTGGTTGGTGTCGTGCATGTAGACCGAATAGGCGTTCGGCATGTCGATCTTGACTGCGCCGAGCGCGTTCCACGTGCCGTTCTGCTGCCGCACCGTGAAATTCGGCGTGTGAGTGCCCGACCAGTCGACCGAATGCGGATCGATCGGATTGTCGTGGCCATCGAGCACCTCCATGTGCATGCGCGACAGGTAGCTCGGATCTTTACGCATATGCGCGGAGATTTCGGTCTTGGCGATCGAGGAGGGCACCGTCCAGGTCGGATTGAGGACAACGCTGCTGATCGACGCGGTGAGCGTCGGCGACGGTTTTTCGGTCTTGCCGACGATCACGCGATAGCGCCGCACCACGACGTCGTTCTCGACCGCTTCGGCAAAGGCTGCGGGGATGTTGACGACGACGTAGCGCTGGCCGAAGGCGAAGTTGATGTTCTCGAGCCGCTCGAGCGAAGCCTCCAACTGGCGGATGCGCTTCTGCACGGGCACGTTCATGGCCGCGATCGTGCGCGGCGTCATCGTTCCGGTCGAGGCGAGGCCGTGGCGCACCTGGAAGCGCTTCACGGCGTCGGCAAGATCCTGGTCGAAGGCGCCGCTCGTTTTGTCGGCGGCGAGGTCGCCGGAGACGATCAGCCGCTTACGCAGCAGATCATCGTTGGCGCCCTGGACGCCAAGCGCGAATTTCGCATCTGCAGGGATCGTCGGCCAGCCGCCACGGACCGCGAGATCGGAATAGCTCAGCGCGGCGTCCTTGATCCGCTGCGCAGTGCCTTCGTCATAGGTCGGCTCGTGCGTCAGCGCGAGCGCCGCGGCCGAGCGGCTCTCCGGCGTCGAGGCGGATGTCGATGCGGCAGCTTTCGGCGCGGGCGCGTGGGCCGGATTGGCGGCCGCAGGCACCGTGCCGGGGCTCGCAGGCCTCGGGCCGGCCTGACCGGTCGTCTCCGTTTGCGCCAGCGCCGGGGCGCTCGCGAACAGGCCAAGGGCAACGATCACGGCGTGGCGCTTCAACATGTGTCTGGTCTTCCCCATGAGAACGAGGCCCGGAGGGGCGCTCGCGAGATAGTGCAGATCCGCCGCACCGTACCGGCCGATGCTCCGGATGGCGAAGCTACCGGGAGGCTAGGGCATGCGGGTTGCGGTCCGATTAAGCGTGCGCAGCGCGGGCCCGCTGCGTTCGGGGCCCCCGATTAGGTCGCGGCAGAGCCCGACTCGGTTCGCGAAAACTGCGAGTGCAATGGCAGGCGGAATGCCGGAAAAAGAAAAAGGGCGGTCAGGCCGCCCCGAAAAAGCGGAGCCTGCGCGTCACGCGCAAGCCAGGGTCTCGTTCAATCCGGCCGCGCCCCCGCGCGCGGCGGATTGAACATCGGCTCTGATGGCCAGACCTGGTCGATCTCAGCCTTCGTTTGCCGCGATCGATTCCATCAGCGAGACGAGCTGACGCTGCACCGTCTGGTCCTTGATCTTGCTGTAGGCGCGCAGCAGCCGCAGGCTGAAGGCGCTGTCGAGGAAGAGCAGGCTCTCGACCTCGCGCGCCTTGTTGTCGCCGTCGTAGAAGAAGGTGACGGGCACATCAAGGGCGCCGGCGATCTGCTGAAGCCGAGCCGCGCCGACGCGGTTGACGCCCTTCTCGTACTTTTGGACCTGCTGGAAGCTGACGCCGAGCTTTTCGCCCAGTTCGGCCTGCGAGATCTTCATCTCGACACGCCGCAGACGAATCCGTTTGCCAAGCTCGATGTCCGGCTTGCCAGCGCTGCGCTGCTTCATTCTCTTTGCCGCTGCTTTCATAGTGTTCTCACCGTTCTTCGGTTGAAAATCCCCCGAAGAGCTGGGTCAGGGGTTCGCCCATATACAAGTCCTTGAATTCATGCGGATGCACGAACTCGTCCTTAAACCACGGGAAGCGTGCCGGATTGAAAGCTTCGATCAGCCAGTCAATCATGTGCCGCACTCTCGGGATTCGGCCGCTACCGGGGTGGTAGGACAACCAGATATCCAGCGGTCTGTTCAGCGCGACCTCCAGTGGAGTCAACTTCCCGCCAAGCGCAATGGCGTAGCTCGGGAATACGCCGATTCCGGCGCCGTTCGCGACAGCCCAATAGTTGGCGCTTGAGACGTTGGTCTTCATGACCAGAAGGTCACGTTCAGGAACGCCCGGGAAGAAGCTCTCAAAAGTTTCCTTGGCGGCGATCTGATCGGCGAATTGCAGCACCAGGCGGTGCTTGATCAATTCCGCCGCCGTCTGCGGCGCGCCATGTTTCTCGACGTATTGCTTCGCGGCCCAGAACATCAGATGCATGCGGCCGAGCCGCACCAGCTTGATATCGAGCGCGGAGGGGCGCGACAGATGGATGGCGACGTCGGCCTCGTGGCGCGAGACGTCGGCCGAACGCATCGCGCAATGCAGGTCGACGAGGATCTTCGGATAGGTTTGCTGGAATTCGACCAGGCGCGGGGCGAGCCAGAATGTCCCGAGCCCTTCGGTGACGGCGACCCGCACTTCGCCCGACAGAGCATTGGCCTTCGAATCACTGGCGCGCAGAACGTCGAAGGTCGCCGCCTCCATTCGCTCGACGGCGGAGACCACCAGCGCGCCTTCGTCGGTCAGATGCGTGCCGTGGACGTCGCGGGTGAACAGGGTGATGCCGGTCTGGCGCTCGAAATCGTCGATTCGCCGGCGGACGGCGTTGATCGACAACGAAAGTCGTTCGGCCGCCGAGCGGAAACTGCCGCAACGGACAACTTCAAGGAATATCCGGGCTGCATCCCAATCCGAGAGGCCGCCGAGATTTGCTTTTTGGCGTTCCTCCAGAGGAACGCCCCTTTCCGCCAAGAGGTGCATACAAGTCCTTCCGGCCCGCTAAACTGGCAGAATCTTAAGCAAACCACAACCACGGCGGGTTGCGGGGTGGCGACTTTTAAACGCCATCGTTATTGTGCCGTGAGTGGTATTTGAGTGCGCTCGGGGTTGGGAATCGGGCAGGCTGTTGTCCGGAAGAGGGGTGTCGCGTGCGTTCCGTTGCGAGCCTTGGGATGGCTGCGAGGAGAGCGGATTCCATCCGGAAGGGCGGCCACTGCGCCGCGACCGGTCCGGCGTCGCGATACTGGTTCGATTTTCGCCCATCACATGGCGGGGTGCTCTGGACGGAACCCCGGTTTCAGGCCTGGAACGCGCTGAATTCGTGTTCGAAGGCGCGGAATCCCCGTGCTATCCTCACCCTGGTATGGGGGGCCGAGGGGAACGTTGCCATCGCTTCTCGCAGGCCGAACGAACGGAAAGAACGCCGGTGTCGCATTTAGATGAACAATTGCAGTCGGTGCTGGAAACGCTCGACGAATGCCGCAAGGTCCTCAACCAGAGCAACAGCCGGGAGACGGCCGAATTGCTCTCGATCGTCATCCTCGATTTGCGGATGAGACTCAAAGGAATTGACAATGCCGACCTTCGGGCATTGTGCGACGAAATGGTGCGGAGCGCTGCAAGCGAACCGCCGCCGCCTTCCAAGCAGACGCAGGACCAGCCCCGGCGTCCGCTGCTCCGCGTGGTGAAATAACCCGCGCCGCCCAGTCTCGTTTTTGCGAGATTTGTGTGCGTCCCGATGCCGCACCTGTGATCACAGACGGCATCGGGAGGAGCCTGGTTTTCCTGCGCCTCGGTTGCGCATTCCCCGGCATCGGCTACACCTGAGCCGTCCGGCCCCGGCCTCGCGCAGTCCTCGCGCGCTGCGCCCCGAGGGCTGAAATGGCTCTGACTGCATCATGCAAAATGTTTCGATCCCGGCGGCGCTGATAGCCGGCCTCGTCAGCTTTCTCTCCCCTTGCGTTCTGCCCCTGGTTCCGCCCTATCTGATCTACCTGACCGGCGCCACGATCGAGCATGTCGAGAGCGAGGAGCCGGCATCGGCCTCCAAGCGCGCGGTCATGATGTCGGCGCTGCTGTTCGTGCTGGGCTTCTCCACGATCTTCGTCGCGCTCGGCGCCAGCGCCTCGCTGGTCGGCGGGCTGATCCGGGCCTGGTCGGCCGAGCTCTCGATCCTCGCCGGCGTGGTCATCATCGTGATGGGTCTGCACTTCCTCGGATTGACCCGCATCGGCTTCTTGATGCGCGAAGGCCGGCTGCCGATTCCCAAGCCCGTCGGGCTCTGGGGCGCCTATGTCATGGGGCTCGCCTTCGCCTTCGGCTGGACGCCCTGCATCGGCCCGATCCTCGCCGCGATCCTCTCCATCGCCGCGGCCGAGGCGACGGTGACCAAGGGCGCGGGCCTGCTCGCGGTCTATTCCGCAGGCCTCGGCATTCCCTTCCTGATCGCCGCCTTGATGATCGAGCAGTTCTCGAAACTGTTCGCGCGCATGAAGCGGCAGCTCGTCAATGTCGAGCGCGCCATGGGGGTGTTGATGGTGATCACCGGCATCGCGTTCCTCACCGGTGCGGTCTCGAACATGAGCATCTGGCTGCTCGAGACGTTTCCCGTGCTGCAGACCTTCGGCTAGCGCCGGATCAGACGCTTGCCGATCGCGCACGTGCCAGCCTCAAGCCTGCGCGATCTTCCTTCCGGCGTCTGATGGCCGTGCGGAGAACGGGTCCTGATAGAGCCAGGCGAGGTTCTCGCAGAAGCGCTCCAGGCTGGTGTCGCGAATGAGCTGATTGCGCAGGAGCGCGTGGACCCCGGCCGGATGGTAGACGTGATCGCCGAGTTCCCGGGCCTGAAGCTGGACCCGCGCGGTGCGCAGCAGCCGGGCATTTCGGTATCGCTCCAGGGCGTGGGCGACGTCGCCTTCCGTGTCGTCGAGTTCTTCGGCAAGGCATACCGCATCCTCCAGCGCCATGCAGGCGCCTTGCGCAAAATATTGCAGCATCGGATGCGCGGCGTCGCCCAGGAGGACGATGCGGCCGTCGATCCAGCGATAGGTCGGATCCCGGTCGCAGGTCACCCACGCCTTCCAGTCCCTTCCGTGATGAATGATCGCCTTGGCGCGGGGGTGCACGTCGCGAAACCCTTCAAGGACCTCCTCATGGGTCACGGGCCTGGCCGCGAAAGCCTCCACCGGGTCGTTGTGGCAGGTGATCGCCAGATTGAACACCTTCCAGCCCGACAGCGGGTAATGCACCAGGTGGCACTTGGCGCCGGCCCACAGCGTCGCCGCGTTCCAGCGCAGATCCTCCGGCATCTGCTCGGTCGGGATGACCGACCGATAAGTGGTGTGCCCGGCGATCCGCGGCGCGCCGTCGGCGACCATCTGCTGGCGAATGCGGGAGCGGAGCCCGTCAGCACCGATCAGTAGACACCCGGTGACGCGCTCGCCGGACTTGAGCAGGGCCGTGGCTCGTGCGCCGCTCTGCTCAAAGCCGACGACGTCGCAGTCGGTCCTCAAGGTGACATTGGGATGTTCCTCGCAGGCGCGGACGAAGATGCCGTGAAGGTCGCCGCGATGGACCACCGCATAGGGATTGCCGAAGCGGCGGCGGAAATAGCTGGTCAGATCGATATTGGTGATCTCTTCCGCCGAGATCGCATCCATCAGCCGGAGCTGGTCGATGAAGACGGCGATCGACCGCGCGGCATCGCCGAGCTCCAGGCGATCGAAGGCGTGAAATGCGTTGGGACCGAGCTGTATGCCGGCGCCGATCTCCTGGTAGCGCGACGCGCGCTCGAGGACCGTGACCTGGAACCCCTTCCGCGCCAGCGCGATTGCGGCTGCAAGCCCGCCAATGCCGCCGCCTGCGATGATGATGGGATGCTGTCGCATGGCCTCTCCTCGGTCGTTTCCCTATTTTCGTGATGTCTTGCCGCGCTGCTGGCTCGTCCTGGCTTTCGCCTCTGGCCGCTCGTCGCGGGCTTCCTTCGACCGCGCCGGCGGTGGGACCTTGATCAATCCGGCTTCGACTTCCTGCTCGAGCCGGTCGATGTTCTTGTAGAGTTCGACCAGCACGCGCTTGAGCTCTGCCGCTTCCTTGGCGGACATGCTGCCGGTCGCGACCTCTTCATAATAGGCGGCGAGCGGCATCAGCCGCGCCGCCAGCTCGGCGCCCTTGGGCGTCAGGACGACCTGGAGACTGCGCTGGTCGTTCTCGGGCCGGTCGCGTGTCAAAAGGCCCGCGCGGCTCATCTCCGCGACGATGCGCGACAGGGTGGACACATCGGCCGAGGTCAGCTCGGCGATCTCTCCGAGCCGCAACGGATGGCCTTGCTCCGACAGAGCGGCGAGCACGCGGTACATCGGAAGCGTCAAGTTCTCGTGACGGATCACGCGCGCGAAGAGGTCGCCCATGCGCACGCCGAGCCGGGCGAGCAGATAGGGAAGCGAATTCGAAAATCGATACATGGGCTTGGGTCCTGACGGGAGATCTCCGCCCGGAATAAGCGCCAACCTTCGCATGCACAATATTTGCATATCAATCATTTGCAAATGCAACTTTCTCATTGACAAGTATTTGCGCCCGATGCTTTGCTTTGTCAACGCCGAAAGCAAAGCCGAAGGAACGACGTCATGCAGGGCAAGATTGCGCTCGAAGAGCATTTCGCGATGGAGGGCACCGTCCAGGACAGCGCGGGATTTGCCCCGGCCGAGGACTGGATCGAGCTGAAGGCGCGGCTGCTCGACATCCACGACCGCCGGCTCGCGGAGATGGACGCCCACGGCATCGAGATGATGCTGCTGTCGCTGAATGCGCCGGCGGTCCAGGCGATTGCCGACCGCAACCGTGCGATCGATCTGTCGCGCCGTGCCAACGATTTTCTCGCCGAGCAGGTCGCAAGGCGGCCTGACCGCTTCCAGGGCCTCGCCGCGCTGCCGATGCAGGATCCTGACGCGGCTGCGCGCGAGCTCGATCGTTGCGTCAGTGACCTGGGATTCCGCGGCGCGCTCGTCAACGGCTTCAGCGAGCTCGCCGGTACGGATCACGCCATCTATTACGATCGCAAGGAGTTCTGGCCGTTCTGGTCGGAGGTCGAGCGTCTCGGCGTTCCCTTTTATCTGCACCCACGCAATCCGCTTGCGAAGGACGCGGCCATCTACGAGGGCCATCGCTGGCTGCTGGGCCCGACCTGGGCGTTCGGACAGGAGACCGCGGTGCATGCCTTGCGCCTGATGGGCTCCGGCCTGTTCGACGCCTACCCGCGGCTGCAGATCATCCTCGGCCACATGGGGGAGGGGCTGCCTTACTCGATGTGGCGCGTCGACAACCACAACAAGTGGATGCGGACCCAGAATGCTTATCCGGCGCGGCGCAAGATCGCCGACTATTTTCGTGAAAATTTCTACATCACCACGTCCGGCAACTTCCGCACCCAGGCGCTGATCGACGCAATGCTCGAGATCGGCGCCGATCGCATCCTCTTCTCCGCCGACTGGCCGTTCGAGAACATCGACCACGCCGCCGACTGGTTCGACGCCGCGACGATCTCCGAAGGCGACCG
Organism: Bradyrhizobium sp. Cp5.3; assembly: GCF_000426265.1. Taxonomy (NCBI): domain Bacteria; kingdom Pseudomonadati; phylum Pseudomonadota; class Alphaproteobacteria; order Hyphomicrobiales; family Nitrobacteraceae; genus Bradyrhizobium; species Bradyrhizobium sp. Cp5.3. The sequence continues at coordinate 113,636 of NZ_AUFA01000002.1, forward strand.
CCTCAAGATCGGCTGCGACAACGCGCGCGCCCTGTTCGGGCTCGGCGACGCATCAATCCAATCTGCCGCAGAGCAGAAGATGTCATCAATTTCAATGGAGGAAACCCGTGAGCATCTCGTCCGAAATCGACGTGCATGATGAATTGTCCGGCGCTTCGATCGGCCCGTTCCACAAGCTGCTCGGCATCCTCATCACACTCATCACGCTGTTCGACGGCTATGACACCTTCAATCCGGCCTATGTCATCCACTACGTGGTTCAGCCCTGGGGGCTCGCACCAAGCCAGGCGGGGTTTCTGGTGAGCTCGGGTCTCGTCGGATTCCTGTTCGGCGCGATCGGTCACGGCAGCGTCGCCGACCGCTTCGGCCGTCGCGGCACGCTGCTCGCGGGTTTGTGGATCGTCAACGTCTTCACCTTGCTGACCGCGATGTTGGCGAGCGACTTCTGGAGCTACTGTGCCTTGCGCTTCGTCACCGGGGTTGGCCTCGGCGTGTTGCTGCCGTTAGGGACGACTTTCATCAACGAGCTCGCGCCGAAGCGCGTCAGCAACACCTTCTCGCTGTGGGGCGTGACGCTGGGCTGGTCGCTCGGAGGTGTCGCCGCCGGTCTCGTCGGCGTGTTCCTGACGCCGCAGCACGGCTGGCAAATCCTCTATTACGTCGGCGCGCTCTCGATCCCGCTGACCTTCGTCGCCCACGCCATTCTGCCGGAAAGCCCGCGCTTCCTGGCGGCCCGGTCGCGTGTCCCTGAATTGCGCGCGTTGCTCGCGCGCCTGCGGCCGGAGCGGGCGGCGGTCTATCAGACTGCGACGTTCGCCTCAGTCGACGGCACGCTCCCGCAGAGCACCATCGGTGCCTTGCTCAGCCCGCGCTATCGCCGTGTCTCCCTGACCATCTGGATCACGGCGTTCCTCAGCCTGTTCGCGATCTTCGGTCTCACGGGTTGGATTCCGACGGTCATGCTGAAGCGCGGCGAGACCTTTGCAGCCTCTTTCGGCTTCGGCGCCCTGATGCAGGCGATGTCCTTCATCGGCGGCCTGACGCTCGCGATGCTGGCCGACCGCAATTTTGCGCTGACGCCCCGATATCTTGCGACATGGTGGATGAGTGGCGGGATTGCCGTGCTGGCGCTCGTCTTCGTCAGCGGCCATGGCGTCAATCTCGCGATCGTCGCCGTTGCGGGTTTCTGCATCATCGGCGCGCAGCACGTCCTCAACAATTTCACGGCCGGCTCATACGAGACCTGCTTCCGCGCCAGCGGCGTGGGGATGGAATTGGGCATCGGCCGGGTCGGAGCGATCCTGGGTCCCTACGTCATCGGGCTCTTGCAGCAGGTCACCGGCGGTCCCGACGCCGTGTTCTGGGCGATCGGCGGCGCGTCCATCGTCGGCGCGCTGGCGATCGGATCGCTGGGCCTCGCCGCGGCCAATCGTCTGCCGAGCGCCGATGTTGCGCCAGCCGAGGGATGATGGTCACGCCGATCAGCAGCAACGCGCTGCACACCTACAGCAACGAGACTTCACCAGAGGAGATCTGACATGCCGACATCCGCCCGCTCCGTCGCGTCTGCGAACTCGCCAGATGCCTGGGTACTTCTGTTTGCACGCGCTGCGATCGCACCGCTGTTTCTCTACAGCGGCATCGGGAAGGTGATGGCATTCGCCGTGACTGCCGGTCGACTTCCCGGCGGCGCCGACGGATTTGGCGTCGTCCTTGCCGCAGGCGCAGTTGCGGTCGAGCTCGGATGCGGCGCGGCCCTGCTCCTCGGCCTGTTCGCACGCCAGGCGGCGATGGTCCTGTTCCCGTTTACGATCGCCGCCACGCTGATGTTTCACAATTTCTGGGCCGCGCCGGAGGCGCAAGTCGTGATGCAGACCGTCAACTTCCTGAAGAATCTCGGCCTGCTCGGGGCTCTTGCGATGATCGCGACCTACGGGCCGGGCGCCTTTGCCGTGCAGACGGCCATCAAGCTCGGTCCAAAAGGTGCGCCTGGACTCTCCTGATCTCCGAGGATGTGCGTGCGAATGGTGATGATCCGCTTTTCCCTTCAGTCCGCCTACCGCGCCTCGTCCAGCGTGCAACTGATGGTGTAGACGACGCCGCGCGGCAAGAAGTCGACGGTTGCCTCGCCGCCGAGCTGGTCGCGCGCGCTGCGCTCGATCAGGCGCGAGCCGAAACCGCGCTGCACCGGCGCCGTCACCGGCGGGCCGCCGGCTTCGGTCCAGATCAGGCGGAGCTGCGGTTTCGGCGTGTAGGAGGTCACCTCCCAGTCGAGCGTCACCCTGCCGGTCTCGTTGGACAGCGCGCCGTATTTTGCGGCGTTGGTGGCGATCTCGTGCACGATCATCGACAACACCACGGCAAGCCGCGGCGACAGCGGCACCGCGGGGCCGGCCATCCGGATGCGTCCGGGACTGGTGAGCAGGAAGGGCTGCAGCGCGCGGTCGAGCACGTCCTTCAGCTCCGAGCCCTGCCATTTCTCCTGGCTGAGCAGATTGTGCGCTTCGGCGAGCGCGCCAAGACGACCCTCGAACTTCGTCCGCTCGTCCCGGCTCGCGCTGCGGAAAGTCTGCACCGCGATCGCCTGCATCAGCGCCAGCGTATTCTTGACGCGATGGTTGAGCTCCTCGATCAGGAGGTTATGCAGCATCTCGGCGCGCGCGATCGCGGTCGCCATGCGCACCGCGAAGGTGAGGCCGATCAGGAGCAGCACGCCGCCGATCAGGCCGGTGATCGCAATGTTGCGCCAGAGCGGCGCGATCAGCGAGCTCTCCGCGACGCCGGCGGCGACCGTCCATCCGGTCAGCCGCGAGCGCGCATAGGCGGCCGCGAGCGCGACACCGTCGAGCGAGATCGTCGGAAGAGTGGCTTCGCTCGCGCGAAACATCACGTTGTAGAGCGAGGGTGAGGCCTGCTTGCCGAACGTCTCCGCCGGGTTGGGCGCGCGCGCGAACACGATGCCCTTGGTGTCGAGAAGCGAAACCGTCCACTCATCGTCGGGCCGTTGCTGCTCGACAAGCTGCTGGAAGACATCGATCGGCGGGCTGAACGAGAGCGTATAGACGACCTCGCCATTGCGTAGCACGGGCACTTCGACCGTCACGATCGGGCGCTTCTTGGCCGAGCCGATGAACAGATCGGAATATTGCGGCGTCTTGCTCGCAAAGACCCGCTCGACGATCTCGTGATTGTTGCGCGGCGGCAGGCTCGCCGTGTCGGTCGTCAGGGTCGAGAAGATCTGGCGTCCGGACCTGTCGGCCACGAGCAGGACGCTGTCTCCGCCGTACTGCGTGATGAAGCCGTCGGCCAGGCGCCTGAAGCTGTCGAAGTCGCCGCTCCGCAAGGAGTCGCTGAGCGCGAGCACCTGCAATCCGCCGGTCATCCGCTGCACCTCGGAGTCGAGCACGAGGCGCATGCTTCGGACCGTCTCAAACACCCGGCGCGTCGCATCACTGCGATCCTGCTGGTAGTTGTAGTAGGCGAGGCCGACGGCAAAGACGATCAGCGGCAGCGTCGTTCCCGCGACCAGGAGAGCGAGCCGGACCGGCAGGGTGAGCTTAGACAAACGCAGATACCCTAGCTCCGGCGCGACGGCGCCGAATGGGCGGAGCATAAAGCAGCGCTGCGATTGTGCCACCCCGCATTTTGATCGCGTGGACGACGCTCAAGTTGCACTGCAAAAGCGCCGGTCGACGACTCGACTGCGACGCCGTGATTCAACATGCCAGACCGACATGGCCTATAGTGGATTCCGGTCCGCCAATTGCGGCCAACTCGCGACTCGCGGCTGACAAGCCCAATCCGGATTTGGGAGAGACCCGCCAATGAAGCATTGGATCCACCGGCTGCCAGGATTGGAGGCGCTTCGTCGGTATGAGGCAGCGTGGTTTCCGCACGATATCTTCGCCGGGATTGTCCTGGCGACAATGCTGGTTCCGGTTGGAATCGCCTATGCGGTGGCATCTGGCCTGCCCGGCATTTACGGTCTTTACGCAACGATCGTGCCGCTGCTGGTCTACGCGTTGTTCGGCCCAAGCCGCATACTCGTCCTGGGCCCGGACTCGGCTCTTGTGGGGATCATCCTGGGCGTCGTCACTCCGCTGGCTGGCGGCGATCCCCTGCGGGCCGCAACGCTTGCGGGCATGATGGCGATCGTTTCGGGGATCGTGTGCATCCTAGCGGGTCTTTCGCGCCTGGGCTTTGTCACCGAGCTTCTCTCCAAGCCGATCCGCTACGGTTATATGAACGGAATAGCGCTGACCGTCTTGATCAGCCAACTGCCAACACTCTTCGGCTTCTCCATCGAGGGCGAAGGGCCCCTGCGAAAACTAGGGGCAATCGGCGGTGCCATCCTCGAAGGACGGACAAACTGGGTCGCGCTCGGGGTTGGGCTGGCCACATTGGCCGTGATCCTGCTTCTCAAGAACAGCAAGCGACTCCCGGGCATCCTGATCGCGGTTGTCGGTGCAACGGTCGTTGTCGGTGCGTTGGATCTCGGAGCGGCTTACGGTTTGAAGGTCGTGGGTCCTCTTCCTCAGGGGCTGCCGGCGTTCGTCGTTCCCTGGATCGGCTACGGCGATGTGGTCCCGGTGCTGATCGGCGGTTGCGCGATCGCGCTGGTGTCGTTTGCCGATACGAGTGTGCTGTCACGTGCCTATGCCGCGAGATTGGGAGCGCGGGCCGATCCGAACCAGGAACTGGTGGGACTTGGTGCCGCCAATCTGGCGACCGGTTTCTTTCAGGGCTTTGCGATCAGCAGCAGCAGCTCGCGTACGCCCGTTGCGGAAGCTGCCGGCGCTCGAACCCAACTCACCAGCGTCGTTGGCGCGCTTGCCATCGCTGCGCTGCTGCTCGTCGCGCCGAATCTCCTTCGGCATTTGCCCAGCGCGGCATTGGCCGCCGTGGTCATTGCCGCCGCGATCGGCCTCGTCGAGATCGCGGACCTCAAACGAATCTATCGCATTCAGCGCTGGGAATTCTGGTTGGCGGTTGTCTGCTTTGTCGGCGTCGCAGTGCTCGGGGTGATTCCGGGAATAGGTCTGGCGATTGCAATCGCCATCGTCGAGTTTCTCTGGGATGGCTGGCGTCCTCACTCCGCGGTATTGGGACGCGCCGAAGGCGTCAAAGGCTATCACGACATCAAGAGATACCCGGATGCGCGCCGTATCCCCGGGCTGGTCCTGTTTCGGTGGGATGCGCCGCTGTTCTTCGCCAACGCTGAATTCTTCAAGGAACGTGTCCTGGATGCGGTCGCGACATCGCCAACACAAGTACGCTGGCTGGTCGTCGCGGCGGAGCCGGTGACCAGTGTGGACGTCACGGCCTGCGATGTCGTTGCCGAACTGGATCAGGCACTGCACGCGCAGGGCATAGAGTTGTGCTTTGCCGAACTGAAGGATCCGGTCAAGGACAAGCTGAAGAAGTTCGGCTTGTTCGCGCAGCTTGGCGAAAGCTACTTCTTTCCAACCATCGGGGTCGCCGTCTCTCGTTATCTCGCGATCAACAATGTGACGTGGGACGACTGGGAGGACCGAACCGACGGCTAGGCAATTTGCCGTGTTTGGAGCGTGTGCGAAACGGTCTCGGCGCCGAGGCGCCGAGACCGTTTTCGTGATCCATGGTCGTGGGCCTACAGATTGCTCTCGGTGATCGCGGCGTAGACCATGCTGCGCAGCTCGCGCCGGATCGGATACGCGCTCGACGGCAGCACCTGCGTCATGAAGATCGCGATCAGCTCCTCGGCCGGATCGATCCAGAACGAGGTCGTGGCCGCGCCGCCCCAATTATATTCGCCGGGGCTGCCGGCGATGAGCGTCTCGGCCGGGCGCATGGTCACGGCGAAGCCGAGGCCGAAGCCGATGCCGTTGTAGGTGGCTTCCGAAAACAGCGAGCGCGACACTTCAGGCAGGTGGCGATTGCCCGGAATGTGGTTGGTCGTCATCAACGCCAGCGTCTTCGGTCCGATCAGCCTGACGCCGCCGAGCTCGCCGCCATTTATGAGCGCGCGGCAGAAGGTGAGATAGTCGGCGACGGTCGAGCAGAGGCCGCCGCCGCCTGAGATGAAGGTGGGCGGCGACAGAAACGAGCTCGTCGCCGGATCGTCCTGGAGCGTCAGGCCTTCGCGGCGCTGGCCGGCATGGAAGGTCATGCCGCCACCCGGATCGGCCGAGTAGCAGGCCGCGAAGCGGTGCTCCTTGGAGGCCGGCACGTGGAAATCGGTGTCGGTCATGCCGAGCGGATCGAGGATGCGCTGTTTCAGGAACTGCTCGAAGGGAATCCCCGAGATCTTGCCGATGAGATAGCCGATCACGTCGGTCGCAACCGAGTAGTTCCAGGCCTCGCCCGGCGAGAACTCCAGCGGAATCTTGGCCAGCCCGTCGATCATCGTTTGCAGCGTGCCGGCTTTCTCCACCTCGCCGATCTTCTCGGTGCGGTAGGCGGCGTCGACGTTGGAGCGCTGCTGGAAGCCGTAGGTGAGGCCGGAGGTGTGGCGCAGCAGGTCGACGATCAGCATGGGGCGGGTCGGCGGCCGGGTCAGGAAGGCCGGCGCGGTGCCGGCGACGAACACGCCGAGATCCTTCCATTCCGGAATGTATTTGGCGACGGGCTCGTCGATCGCGACGAGGCCCTCCTCGACCAGCATCATGAAGGCGACGCTGGTGAGCGGCTTGGTCATCGAATAGATGCGGTAGATGGTGTCGTCCTTGACCGGCACCTTGCGCGCGACATCGGCAAAGCCCTGGACCGAGCTGTGCGCGACCTTGCCGCGACGATAGACAAGGAGATGCGTGCCCGGGAAACGGCCGGCATCGATGTAGCGGTTCTTCAGATGCGCATCGACGCGGTCGAGCGCGGCCTTGGACATACCGACGGATTCGGGCGAGGCGGGGGTTGGGGCGAGCATCAGTTCCTCCGGGCGGTTTTGTTGGACGTTGATAGCCGAAATGGCGGCTCCATTCCAACCCGGTCGCGCTTAACGCGGCCGGGGCGGCTGGTGTAGGGTCCATGCTGGAACGCCTCCAAGGAGCCCGCCGGGCTTAACGAGAAAAATCGGGAGCAGGCAGCCTATGACCCAGTTCAACGAGACCGAACTCACCGAAGCCGTCATCAGCAGCTTCGACGATACCCCGAACCCCCGCGCGAAATTCCTGCTCCAGGAATTGGTGAAGTCGCTGCACGATTACGTGAGCAAGACTGGTCTCACCTTCGAGGAATGGGAGTATGCGATCGACTTCCTGACCCGCACCGGCCAGAAATGCACCGACACCCGGCAGGAATTCATCCTCCTGTCCGACGTGCTCGGCGTCTCCATGCTGGTTGATGCCGTCAACCATCGCGATCGCGAGGGCGCCACCCAGACCACCGTGCTCGGTCCCTTCTATGTCGGCGAGCACAAGATGACCGCGCACGGCACCGACATCTCCCCGAACAACCTGACCGGCGAGAAGATGTTCGTGCAAAGCCGCGTTACCGATCTCCACGGCAAGCCGCTCGCGGGCGTTCCTGTCGACGTCTGGCATGCGGATGACGACGGCTTCTACGATTCACAGAAGCCGAACTATGACGAGGTCGGCGCTACGGCGCGGGCGCGTTTTGTGACTGACAGCGACGGCCGCTTTTTCTTCCGCACCATCCTGCCGTGCAGCTATCCGATCCCGACCGATGGTCCGGTCGGCGAGATGATCCTGCAGACCAGCCGCCACCCGATGCGCCCTGCGCATGTGCATTTCCTGGTGAATGCGAAGGGCTTTGAGCCGCTGATTACCCACGTCTTCATTGGCGGCGACAAATATCTCGATTCCGACGTGGTGTTCGGGGTCAAGGACGACCTCATCGCCAAGGTCGAGCCGCGTGACGACGCGGCGATGCCCGACGGCACCAAAGCCAACGGGCGCTGGCATCTGATGAGTTACGAATTCCACCTCAAGCCGGGCGGCGGCCAGGCTCCGAGGCCGCTCGGGGTGAAGGTCGAGGAGCACGCCTGACGAAGGCATTTCCAGCGCCTGCCTAGTTTATGTGCGGCGCACAAAAATTGGGCGGGCCGCAAGTTCCGCGTGCGGAAGGCGGCCTGCGACAATCCGTTCCGTCGCTGTAATATATTGATATATATACGATATTTTCGTCGATCGCCTTGGCACAAAGCTTGAATAGTTTGTGCCGACGCCATTGATGCCGTCCCGCGAGACCTCTCATCCGATTTGCCGACGCCACCGCGACGGGGTCCCTCCCGTCATGCGTTCGCATGCGCCAACGGCGGCGTCACCGGACAAGGGGGCTCGTGTGCACTGACGCACTCATTTCCTGCAACGACGCAAAGGACGACACGACCCATGACCAAGCGCATTCGCCGGCCCTCGGAGACTGGCCTCAGCCGCCGTCAATTATTGAAGGCGACCGGCAGCACTGCCGCACTTCTCGCCGCCGCCAAACTGAATTTCCCCGCCGGTGCGTTCGCGCAGGACGCTGGCCCCGAGGTCAAGGGCGCCAAGCTCGGCTTCATCGCGCTCACCGACGCGACCCCGCTGTTCGTTGCCAAGGAGAAGGGCATCTTCGCCAAATACGGCATGCCCGACGTCGAGGTGCAGAAGCAGGCCTCCTGGGGCACGACGCGCGACAATCTCGTGCTCGGCTCGGAAGGCAACGGCATCGACGGCGCGCACATCCTCACGCCGATGCCGTATCTGATCTCCGCCGGCAAGGTGACGCAGAACAATCAGCCGACGCCGATGTACATTTTGGCGCGGCTCAACCTCAACGGCCAGTGCATCTCGGTCGCCAAGGAATATGCCGACGTCAAGGTCGGCATCGACACTGCACCCTTCAAGGTCGCGCTGGAGAAGAAGAAGGCTAGCGGCAAGGCGGTGAAGGCCGCGATGACCTTCCCCGGCGGCACGCACGATCTCTGGATCCGCTACTGGCTCGCCGCCGGCGGCATCGACCCGGACAAGGACATCGAGACCATCGTCGTGCCGCCGCCGCAGATGGTCGCCAACATGAAGGTTGGCACCATGGACTGCTTCTGCGTTTGCGAGCCCTGGAACCTCCAGCTCATCCACCAGGAGATCGGCTACACCGCGATCACCACCGGTGAGCTCTGGGACAAGCATCCCGAAAAGTCGTTCGGCATGCGCGCGGCCTGGGTCGACAAATACCCGAAGGCGGCGAAGGCGCTGCTGATGGCGGTGATGGAGGCCCAGCAGTGGGCCGAGAAGGCCGAGAACCGCGAGGAGGCCGCGACCATCTGCGCCAAGCGGCAGTGGATCAACTGTCCGGTCGAGGACGTCACCGACCGCATGAAGGGCAAGTTCGACTACGGCACCGGCCGCGTCGTCGAGAACTCGCCGCAGCAGATGCGCTTCTGGAAGGATCAGGCGTCTTATCCGTTCCAGAGCCACGATCTCTGGTTCATGACGGAGGACATCCGCTGGGGCAAGTACGAGCCTGGCTTCGACAGCAAGGCCTTGATCGCCAAGGTCAACCGCGAGGACCTCTGGAAGGACGCGGCCAAGACGCTGGGCGTAGCAACCTCCGAGATCCCTGCCTCAACCTCGCGCGGCAAGGAGACCTTCTTCGACGGCAAGGTGTTCGATCCCGAAAATCCGGCTGCCTATCTGAAGTCGCTCGCGATCAAGCGCGTCGAAGTCTGATGGAGCCCGCGGCCGCCGTCAGGCGGCCGCATCGTCTTGGGAAGCCGGAGAGAGATTGCGATGAACATGCCTGCCACGAAGATGGACATTGAGACCGCGACCCCTGCGGGCGCTGCCGCGCCGGTCGTTGCGATAATGCCGAAGCGACCGCCGCGCGCCGAGGCTTACGCGCGGATGGCAAAGGAGGCTGCCGTCCGCGTGATTCCGCCGCTCGTCGTGCTCGCGCTGCTGACGTTGGTATGGGAGCTCGTCTGCCGCCGCGCCGGCTCGACGTTGCCGCCCCCGTCAAAGGTGTTCAAGGACACCAAGGAGCTGATCCTCGATCCGTTCTTCGACCATGGCGGCATCGACAAGGGCCTGTTCTGGCATCTCTCCGCCAGTCTCCAACGCGTCGCCTTCGGCTATTCGCTCTCCGCGGTTGCCGGCATCGCCCTCGGCGTGCTGGTCGGGCAATCGGTGTGGGCGATGCGCGGGCTCGATCCGCTGTTCCAGGTGCTGCGCACCATTCCGCCGCTCGCCTGGCTGCCGCTGTCCCTCGCGGCGTTCCGCGACGGCCAGCCGTCGGCGATCTTCGTCATCTTCATCACCTCGATCTGGCCGATCATCATCAACACCGCGGTCGGAATCCGCAACATCCCGCAGGACTATCGCAACGTCGCCGCCGTGGTCCAGCTCAATCCGCTCGAGTTCTTCGCCAAGATCATGATCCCGGCGGCCGCGCCCTACATCTTCACGGGGCTTCGCATCGGCATCGGCCTGTCGTGGCTCGCGATCGTTGCGGCCGAAATGCTGATCGGCGGCGTTGGCATCGGCTTCTTCATCTGGGACGCCTGGAACTCCTCGCATATCAGCGAGATCATTTTGGCGCTGTTCTATGTCGGCATCGTCGGCTTCGTGCTCGACCGCCTGATCGCGGGCCTCGGCAGGATCGTCACCCGCGGCACCGCGCAGAACTGAAGGAGAGGGCACATGACCGCCTATCTGAAGCTCGACCACATCGACAAGACCTTTACCCGCGGCAATGCCACGACCGAGGTGCTGAAGGACATCAACCTCACCATCGGGAAGGGCGAATACGTCTCGATCATCGGCCATTCCGGTTGCGGCAAGTCGACCCTGCTCAACATCATCGCAGGGCTGACCCGTGCCACCACCGGCGGCGTGCTGCTCGAGAACCGCGAGGTGAACTCGCCGGGGCCCGATCGCGCGGTGGTGTTCCAGAACCACAGCCTGCTGCCGTGGCTGACCGTCTATGAGAACGTCAAGCTCGGCGTCGACAAGGTCTTTGCCAAGACCAAGACGCGGGCCGAGCGCGAGGCCTGGGTCATGCACAATCTCAATCTCGTTCAGATGGCGCATGCGAAGGACAAGCGGCCCTCGGAAATCTCCGGCGGTATGAAGCAGCGCGTCGGCATTGCCCGCGCGCTCGCAATGGAGCCAAAGGTTCTCCTGCTCGACGAGCCCTTCGGTGCGCTCGACGCGCTGACCCGCGCGCATCTTCAGGATTCCGTGATGGCGCTGCATCAGAAACTCGGCAACACCATCCTGATGATCACCCACGACGTCGACGAGGCCGTGCTGCTGTCCGATCGCATCGTGATGATGACCAATGGCCCGTCGGCGCGGATCGGCGAGGTGCTGGACGTGCCGCTCGCGCGCCCGCGCAAGCGGCTCGAGCTTGCGACCAATGCCTCCTATCTGAAGTGCCGGCAGCGCGTGCTCGAGTTCCTCTATGAGCGTCATCGCTTCGTAGAGGCCGCGTAAACCAAAGGTTAATGCGCGAAACGTCCGCGCCTAAATAATCGACACCTCGCTCAATCCTTGTGCGCCGCACAAAGATTGAGCGAATCGCAAAATTAGCGTGCGAAACAGGCCTGCAAAAATTTCGGGCAATGCGAATAACGCGCTGAAATCCCTGTATTTCCAGATCGCTGGCAGTTGGCACGGAAATTGAAATGTCAATTTGCGACGCCAACGACGACGTCCCTCAACATCATCAATCAGCATCGTGAACTCGCCACCGGGGTGAAGCCTCGGAGCACGCCTCCATGGCTGGAGGGAGCCTGCAACGACGCAGCGGTGAGCCTAGAAGGGATTATCAATGACGACGAATCCGACTGGAAATCCGGCTTCAAGTCCGACGTGGATTTCAGACTGGCGCCCCGAAGACGAGGCGTTCTGGAATGCGACTGGCAAGACTATCGCGCGACGCAACCTGATCTGGTCGATCGTGGCCGAGCATATCGGCTTTTCGGTCTGGCTGATCTGGAGCATCGTCACCACCAAGCTGCCGCAGGCAGGCTTCCACTACACCACCGACCAGCTGTTCCAGCTCGTCGCAGTGCCCGGCCTGATCGGCGCCTTCATGCGCTTCCCCTATACCTTCGCGGTCACGACCTTCGGCGGCCGCAACTGGACCATCTTCAGTGCTGCGATCCTGTTCATCCCGACGCTGTCGCTGGCCTATTTCGTGAGCCAGCCCGACACGCCGTTCTGGCTGATGCTGCTGGTTGCTTCGACGGCCGGCCTCGGCGGCGGCAATTTCGCCTCCAGCATGACCAACATCTCCTTCTTCTTCCCGGACCGGATGAAGGGATCGGCGCTGGGGCTGAACGCCGCCGGCGGCAACATCGGTGTCTCGAGCGTGCAGCTCCTGACCCCGATCCTGATGACGCTCGGCGTCATCAACCTGTTCCAGGCGACGCCGGTCGAAGGCATCTTCCTGCAGAACGCCGGCCTGATGTGGGTGCTGCCGATCGCGATCGCGGTGTTCGGCGCCGTGTTCTTCATGAACAACCTGACCTCCGCCAAGTCGTCGGTGAAGAACCAGCTCGCGATCGTCAAGCGCAAGCATACCTGGATCATGGCGTACCTCTACATCGGCACGTTCGGATCCTTCATCGGCTACTCCGCTGCGTTTCCGCTGCTGATCAAGACGCAGTTCCCGGCCATGACGATCTCGATCGCGTTCCTGGGGCCGCTGGTCGGCTCGCTGGCGCGCCCGTTCGGCGGCTGGCTCGCCGACAAGGTCGGCGGCTCCATCATCACCTTCTGGAACTTCATCGCGATGGCGGCGGCGACGATCGGCGTGCTCTACTTCGTCGGGCAGAAGGATTTCACCGGCTTCCTGTCGATGTTCCTGATCCTGTTCGTCACGACCGGCATCGGCAACGGCTCGACCTACCGCATGATCCCCTCGATCTTCCGCGAGGAGAATCTATTCAAGGTCCGCGGCAAGGGTGATGCGGCACGCGCGCTCGCATTGAAGACGGCGAGCATCGAGAGCGGTGCGGCGGTCGGCTTCATCGGCGCGATCGGCGCCGTCGGCGGCTACCTCATCCCGAGCGGCTTCGGCAAGTCGATCGCCATGACCGGCGGCCCTCAGGTCGCGCTCGCGATCTATCTCGCCTTCTACGCCTCCTGCCTCGGCCTGACCTGGTGGTTCTACCTGCGTCGCGGCCCGCAGCGTGAGGGCGCGCCAAGCCTCGCCGAAGCGCGGGTGTAGAGCATGATCCGGAAAAGTATGCAGCGGTTTTCCCTCGCGACAAACGCGGAACGCGTTTGCGCGGAGATCATGCTCAGACAATAGAGTTGGTACGAATTTCGCTTCTCCCCGTACGCGGGGAGAAGTCTCTCTGATGACGTTTGACCCATGAACTTTTTCCGCAACGGCGCGGACAAAAGCAAACCGAAACAGACAGGAGAACATCATGACGCTCGAACAGATCAACCTCGTCCAGCAGAGCTTTTCCAAGGTCGCGCCGATTTCGGAGGCAGCCTCGGTGCTGTTCTACGATCGTCTGTTCGAGGTCGCGCCGTCCGTGCGTGCGATGTTTCCCGAAGACATGACCGAGCAGCGCAAGAAGCTGATGGGCATGCTCGCTGCTGTCGTGAGCGGTTTGTCGAACCTCGAATCGATTCTTCCCGCGGCTTCAATGCTTGCCAAGCGTCACGTCGCCTACGGAGCCAAGGCCGAGCACTATCCGGTGGTCGGCGCCACCTTGCTGTGGACGCTGGAGAAGGGCCTCGGCGAGGCCTGGACGCCGGACGTCGCGAAAGCCTGGACCGACGCCTACGGCGTGCTGTCGGGCTTCATGATCTCGGAGGCCTATGGCGCGCAGCCACAGGCGGCAGAATAGGAGATGCCTCGTGAGTGAACCGCTCGTCATCGTCGGTAACGGTATGGCGGCCGCACGGCTGGTCGATGAACTCGCCAAGACCGCGCTCGGCCGCTACGCCATCGCCGTGATCGGCGAAGAACCGCGGCTCGCTTACAACCGTGTGCTGCTCTCCTCCGTGCTGGCCGGCGAGACCGGCTCGCACGAGATCGAGCTGAGGCCCGCCGACTGGTGGCGCAATCGCGGCGTCACGGTGCGCTACGGCTATCGCGTCACCGAGATCGACACCGGTCGCCGCGAGCTCAAGATCGCCGGCGAAGAGAGCATGGAATACTCGAAGCTCGTGCTGGCCACCGGCTCGACGCCGCTGCGGCTCAACGTGCCCGGCGCCGATCTTGCCGGCGTGCACACCTTTCGCGACAGCCGCGACGTCGATCTGCTGCTGACGCTCGCCGCCGCCAGGAAGCGTGTCGTCGTGATCGGCGGCGGCCTGCTCGGCCTCGAGGCAGCCTATGGTCTTGCCAAGGCCGGCGCGCCGGTGACGCTTTTGCATCTGATGGACCGGCTGATGGAGCGCCAGCTGGATCTGCCCGCCGCCGACCTGCTCAAGAGGCTGGTCGAGCGCAAGGGCGTTCGCGTCATGCTCAATGCTTCGACCGCCCGCATCCATGGTGAGGGCCATGTCGAGGCCGTCGAGCTCGCTGACGGCAGCCGCATCGAGGCCGACGCCGTGATCTTCGCCGCCGGCATCAGGCCCAATATCGCGCTCGCCAAGGACGCCGACATCGCGGTGAACCGTGGCATCGTCGTCAATGACGTGATGCAGACGGCTTCGCCCGACATTTTCGCGCTCGGCGAATGCGCCGAGCATCGCGGCGTCTGCTACGGCCTGGTCGAGCCGGCCTATGAGCAGGCGCGCGTTCTGGCGCGGCATCTCGCCGGCCGGCCTGCGGCCTATCAGGGCAGCGTGGTCTCGACCAATCTGAAGGTGTCCGGCGTCAGCGTGTTCTCCGCCGGCGACTTCATCGGCGGCGAGGGCAGCGAGAGCCTTGTGCTCTCCGACGTCAAGCGCGGCACCTACAAGAAGCTCGTCATCGCCGACGGCCGGCTGACCGGCGCCGTGCTGATCGGCGATACCGTCGATGCGCTCTGGTATCTCGAACTGATCCGCACCCGCGAAAAGATCACGGCCATCCGCACCGACATGATGTTCGGCCGCGCGCTGGCGCGTCCATCCAAAGCGGCTTGATAGGGCGGGCCTGACCATGACGGCGATCGATCCGACGCTCCGTGCAACCCGAACAACCTGTCCCTATTGCGGCGTCGGCTGCGGCGTGCTGGCGACGCCCGACGGCAAAGGTGGCGCGGCGATTTCGGGCGATCCCGATCATCCCGCCAATTTTGGTCGGCTGTGCTCCAAGGGCTCCGCGCTCGGCGAGACCGTCGGGCTCGAAAGCCGGCTGCTCCATCCGATGATCCGCTGCAAGGGCGTGCTCGAACGCGTCGCCTGGAACGATGCGCTCGATCATGTCGCCCACCGCATGCAGCACATCGTTGCGCGTGATGGCGCGGATGCGGTCGCGTTCTATCTTTCCGGCCAGCTTTTGACCGAGGACTATTACGTCGCCAACAAGCTGATGAAGGGTTTTGTCGGCACGGCGAATGTCGACACCAATTCGCGGCTCTGCATGTCGTCGTCCGTTGCCGGGCATCGCCGCGCCTTCGGCGCCGACACCGTGCCCGGCTGTTACGAGGATCTCGACCAGGCCGATCTTCTGGTCTTCGTTGGTTCGAACGCGGCGTGGTGCCACCCGGTGCTGTTCCAGCGCATGCTCGGGAACAGGCAGGAGCGTGGCGCGCGCATGATCGTGATTGATCCGCGCCGCACCGACACGGCGAGCGACGTCGATCTGTTCCTGGGCCTGAAGCCAGGCACCGACACCGCGCTGTTCTCCGGCCTGTTCGTTCACCTCGCCGACAACGGCGCACTCGACAAGGACTACATCGAGCAGAATACCTCGGGCTTCGACAACGCGCTGGCGCGTGCGCGCAGCATCGCTGGCAGCGTCACTGCGACCGCGCTCGCGACCGGTTTGTCCGAACAGGAGGTCGCGACCTTCTTCCGGATGTTCCGCGACACGGAGCGCGTCGTCACGCTCTACTCGCAGGGCGTCAACCAGTCGGCGCAGGGCACCGACAAGGTCAACGCCATTCTCAATTGCCATCTCGCCACGGGGCGCATCGGCAAGGTCGGCGCCTCGCCGTTCTCGCTCACGGGCCAGCCGAACGCGATGGGCGGCCGCGAGGTCGGCGGTCTCGCCAACCAGCTCGCCGCGCATATGGGCTTCACGCCGCCCGAGATCGACCGTGTGCGGCGGTTCTGGAAGGCACCGCGCATCGCCACCCATGAGGGCTTGAAGGCGGTGCAGTTGTTCGAGGCCATCAACCGTGGTGAGGTCAAGGCACTGTGGGTGATGGGCACCAATCCGGCGGTGTCGCTGCCGGACGCCGACATGGTCCGCGAGGCTCTGAAAAAGCTCGAGCTGTTCGTGGTGTCCGAGAACGTGCTCTCCAATGACACGGTCGAGGCCAGGCCGCACGTGCTGCTGCCCGCGCTTGCCTGGGGCGAGAAGTCGGGCACCGTGACCAATTCCGAGCGGCGCATCTCGCGCCAGCGTTCTTTCCTGCCGGCGCCGGGCGAGGCGCGGCCGGACTGGTGGATCCTGAGCGAGGTGGCCAAGCGCCTCGGCTTCGGCGACAGCTTCAACTACAAATCGGCGGCCGAGATCTTCCGCGAGCACGCCGCGCTCTCGGCCTTCGAGAACGATGGCGGCCGCGATTTCGACATCGGCGCGCTGAAGTCGATCTCCAATGAAGCGTTCGATACGCTCACGCCTGTGCAGTGGCCGGCGCGCGAAGGTCAGGCTTCCGGCGAGCGCTTCTTCGCGGGCGGCGGATTCTTCACCAATGACGGCAAGGGCCGCTTCGTCGCGCCCGAGGTGCCGTCGCTGCGCAGCGAGACCAGCCCGTCGCGGCCGCTCCGGCTCAACACCGGCCGCATCCGCGACCAGTGGCACACCATGACGCGCACGGGCCTCAGCCAGCGGCTGGGCGCGCATCTGCCCGAGCCGTTCGTGGAGATCCATCCCGACGATGCCGGCAAATACGGTATCGTCCATGACGGCTTCGCGCGCATCACCACCGATTACGGCCAGTGCATCCTGAAGGTCGTCGTCAGCGAGGGTCAGCAGCGCGGCGCGCTGTTCGCGCCGATCCATTGGAGTGCGATGAACACCTCGCACGGCCGCGTCGGTGCGCTGGTGCAGTCGTTCAACGATCCGTTCTCGGGCCAGCCTGAATCGAAGGCGACGCCAGCCGCCATCGCGCCGTATGAATACGTGTTCCGCGGCTTTGCGCTCTCGCGCAAAGAGCTCGATCTCCCGGGGCATCTGTGGTGGAGCCGGGTGAGCATCGCCGGCGGCTTCGGCTACCTGTTCGCCGACAATGCCGATCTCGCGCGCTGGCCGGCGTGGCTCGATGGCGTCGCCGGCGAGGATGTCGCCGAGTACCGCGACTTCGGCGGCGGGGTCTATCGCGCGGCCTCGTTTGCGGGCGAGCGCATGGAGACATGCCTGTTCGTCGGCCCGGCGCATGATGCCGGCGACTGGGAGGTGGTGAAGAGCGTGTTTGCGGCCGATGTCGTCACCGACGAGCAACGCCGTCTGCTGCTGTCGGGCAAATCCACCGAGGGCACAGCCTCGAGCGGTCCCATCGTCTGCGCCTGCTTCGGCGTCGGTCGTGGCACGATCTGCGACACCATCGCGGCCGGCGCGCGCACGGCCGCCGAGATCGGCGCCAAGCTGAAGGCCGGCACCAATTGCGGCTCGTGCATTCCCGAGCTGAAGCGGCTGATTGCGGCCGCGGAGAGTGCGCCCGCGAAGGAAGCGAAGCTCGCGGGCGCGGCGAGCTAGGCGCGCCTCCGTCCCATCGTCATTGCGAGCGCAGCGAAGCAATCCAGCACGGCGGCGGCAGCCTGGATTGCTTCGCTGCGCTCGCAATGACGGTGTTGATGCGGTGGTGCCCGTTTCCACAGCGTCGTCCCGGCGCAGGCCGGGACCCATACCGCGGAATCTCTCGATTGTACGCGGTCGGAGTACCGAACGACGAGTCGTCGCCAAACTCCTTCCTGTGGTTATGGGTCCCGGCCTGCGCCGGGACGACCGTTGGGTATGTGGCACCAGCCTGCGCCATTCCTGCCATGATATCCGCGCCAATCGACGGGCCGGGCATTGTGGCCTATGCTGCCGCGCGTCTTACCAGCCCAACGCATAACAATCACAAAGCCATGATGTACCTGGAAACGCCGCCGCGCCTGATCGAAACGCAAATCTTCTCCACCATGCCCGACAAGTTTCGCCGCAAGGGCGTGCGGACGGACTGGGCTGAGGCCAACCGGCCGGGTGTTGCAACCGACTCCTTCATTGAAGGGCCGTCGTTCGATGCCAACGGCAATCTCTACATCGTCGACATTCCCTTTGGTCGCGTCTTCCGCATCGCGCCGGACGGCGAATGGTCGTTGGCGATCGAATATGAGGGCTGGCCGAATGGGCTGAAGATCGCGGCCGACGGCCGCATTCTGGTGGCCGACTACATGCACGGCATCATGCAGCTCGACGCCGGGGCAGGGCGCATCACGCCGGTCTTGACCGCGCGCAACTCGGAATCGTTCCGCGGTTGCAACGACCTGCATCTCGCCTCTAACGGCGACATCTACTTCACCGACCAGGGCCAGACCGGCCTGCATGATCCGAGCGGTCGGGTCTATCGGCTGACGCCGAGCGGCCGGCTCGATTGCCTCATCGACACCGGCATCAGCCCGAACGGCCTCGTGCTCGATCCGACCGAGACCGTGCTGTTCGTCGCCATGACACGCGACAACGCGGTGTGGCGGCTGCCATTCATGAAGGACGGCAGCGTGTCGAAAGTTGGACGCTTCTGCTCGCTGTTCGGCACCAGCGGTCCCGATGGCATGACGATGGACGCCAAGGGACGGCTGTTCGTCGGCCACGCCTCGCTCGGCCACGTCTTCGTGTTTGCGCCCAACGGCGAATTGATCGCGCGGATCAAGTCGTGTGCGGGGCCGAACTGCACCAACGTCGCAATCGGTGGTGCAAACAAGGATCGTCTCTACATCACGGAGTCGGCGACCGGCAGTGTGCTGGTTGCGGATATAAGTGAACTCTAGCACGCGATGATAGTTGAGATGCGCGGCGCTCCCTTCGTCTCTCCCCGCGTGCGGGGAGAGACCGCAATTGCGCGAAGCGCAAATGCGGGTGAGGGGGAGCTTCCGCGAGTCCAACTGCTATCGTCATCGCGGATGCAGCCCCTCACCCCGACCCTCTCGCCGTAAGAACGGGGAGAGGGAGAAGAGCGGCGCTCGACCTAATGAACTGGATCAAGACATGAAATCAAACCCCTTCGGCCAGACCGGCACCAACGTCTCCGTCATCGGGCAGGGCACGTGGTATCTCGACCACGGCGACCGCAGGCGCGCGATCGCCGCGCTTCAGCGCGGGCTCGATCTCGGCATGACCCACATCGATACCGCCGAGATGTATGGCGACGCCGAGCTCGTCATTGCGGATGCGATTGCGGGCCGCCGCGACGAGGTGTTTCTGGTCTCGAAGGTGTTGCCGAGCAATGCCTCGCGCAAAGGCACGATCACCGCCTGCGAGCGGTCGTTGAAGCGGCTGAAGACCGACCGGCTCGATTGCTATCTGCTGCACTGGCGCGGCTCGTATCCGCTCGAGGATACCGTCGCCGCTTTCGAGGAACTGGTGAAGGCCGGCAAGATCAAGTCCTGGGGCGTCTCCAATTTCGACGCCGACGATCTCGACGAGATGCTTGACGTCGCCGGCGAAGGAAGGATCGCCTGCAATCAGGTGCTCTATCATCTGAAGGAGCGCGCAATCGAGCACGCCGTGATCCCCAGATGCGAGAAGCACGGCGTCGCGGTGGTCGCCTATTCGCCGTTTGGACATGACGACTTTCCTGCAAGCGGCAGCAAGGGCGGCGCTGTGCTCGCGCGCATCGCAGAGGCGCGTCGCGCCACGCCGCGGCAGGTCGCACTGAGCTTCCTGACCCGTGCAACTACGGTGTTCGCAATCCCGAAGGCGTCGTCCGCGGAACATGCTGGCGAAAATGCGGCCGCCGGCGATCTCGTGCTGACGAAAGAGGAGATTGCGGCGTTGGATGCGGCGTTTCCGCTCGGTCCGAAGCCACGCAGTTTGCCGATGTTGTAATGCACAAACGCCCATTATTAATGGATCGTTGACGCGCGTGGCCCTCAGCGCATATCGGCATCCTGTTTTCGGAAGTTGTGAATCGCGCCCAATTGGCGTTTTTTGAGAGCGTACTCGATTCGCATTTCTCCCGAGTTCCAGCCGTGACCCCGCCGCCCGCCGCAGCCGCAAGGCTCGATGTCATTTCCATGCCCGTGCCGGAGAAGAACCAGGCAGCACGGCGTGCGCCGGCGCGCGTCGATCATCCCTTCAAGGGCATCGCGCTGGTGCTGCTATCGACGGTATTCCTCGGCTGCTCCGACGTCACGGCGAAATATCTGTCGTCGAGCCTGCCGTCGATCGAGATCACCTGGATCCGCTTCCTCACATTCGCGCTGATGTTCGTGCCGGTAATGGTGCCGGGTTCGCCGCTCTTCGCGATGCGGACTGAGCGACTCCGCCTTCACGTGATGCGTGGTACGGCGCTGCTCGGCTCCTCACTGTTCTTCATCACGGGGCTGGGATTCCTGCCGATCGCGGAAGCGTCTGCTACAGCTTTCGTCTCGCCGCTGTTCGTCACCGCGCTGTCGATTATCTTCCTGAGTGAGAAGGTGGGTTTGCGCCGCTGGATCGCGACTGCGATCGGCCTCGTTGGCGTGATGATCATCCTGCGTCCGGGCTCGAGCGCGTTTCACGCCGCGGCGTTCTTCCCAATCGTGTCGGCGTTCTGCTGGGCTGCCGCGTTGATCCTGACGCGCATGATGAGTGGCCGGGAAGCCGTCGCCACCACCATGGCCTATTCCGCGCTGACGGGCGCGGCTATCCTGACCGTGATGGTGCCGTTCGTCTGGGTCACGCCGAGCTGGAGCGCGATCGGATTTGGCATTTTGATTGGCGTTGCTTCGACAGTGGGGCAGTGGATCGTGGTGCTCGCCTATCGCTATGGCGATGCCTCGGTGCTGGCGCCGTTCTCCTACACGCAGCTGTTGTGGGTCAGCATTTTGGGCTTCTTCCTGTTCGGTGAGCTGCCCGACGTCTGGACCGTCATCGGTACGGCCTTCATCGTCGCCAGCGGCCTCTACATCGCCCATCGCGAGCGCATCCGCCGCGCCCAGCTGCTGGTGCTGGAAGAGCGTTCGCCGAACGCCTGACGCAATACCGCGCCCGCCGCTTCGTGCTATCAACGGCTCCGACAATAAAGGAGGAGCCGGATGCGGGCTGCCATTTTCAGGAACGGTGAGATCATCGTCGACCGGATGCCGGCACCGAAGCCGGGTGCGGGTCAGGTGCTGGTCAAGACGCTCGCCTGCGGTATCTGCGGCTCCGATCTGCATGCACGCCAACATGCCCATCGCATGGTGGAGATGGCGAAGAAGATCGGGCGCACGCCGATGGACCTGTCGCGCGACGTCGTGTTCGGCCACGAGTTCTGCTGCGAGATCGTCGACTACGGTCCGGGCACGGAACGCAAGCTCAAGCCGGGCGCGCGCGTGTGCTCGCTGCCGGCGCTGCTGACGCCGGCGGGCATTCAGGGCATCGGCTATTCCAACGACAATATCGGCGGCTATGCAGAGCAGATGCTGCTGAGTGAGCCATTGCTCCTGGAGGTGCCCAATGGCCTCGCTCCCGAACATGCCGCGTTGACCGAGCCGCTTGCCGTCGGCGTTCACGCCGTGGCGAAGGCCAACATCCGGGGGGACGAGGTGCCGCTCGTCATCGGCTGCGGGCCGGTCGGGCTCGCGGTCATCGCCGCGCTGAAGATCAGAGGCCTGCATCCGATCGTCGCCGCCGACTATTCGCCGGCACGGCGCGCGCTCGCGGCAAAGCTCGGCGCGGACATCGTCGTCAACCCCAGGGTGTCGCAGCCTTATGCGACCTGGGCCGAGCACGCCCAGATGTCGGCGGCCGAGAAGGCGGCGCGGCCGCCGCTCCAGGCGATGCTGCCGGCGCTGAAACCCGCGGTGATCTTCGAATGCGTCGGCGTGCCCGGCCTGCTGCAGCAGGTGTTCGAGGGCGCTCCACGCGATGCAAGAATTGTTGTGGTCGGCGTCTGCATGGAGACCGACAGAAGTGAGCCCATGCTCGGCATCATGAAGGAGCTCAACGTCCAGTACGTGCTCGGCTACACGCCGGACGAATTCGCCTATTCGCTGCGTCTGATCGCGGAAGGGCAGGTGGACGCCGCGGCGATGGTGACCGCCGAGGTCGGCATCGACGGTGTCGCGAAGGCCTTCGCCGACCTCGCCAATCCCGAGGCGCACACCAAGATCATCGTGCAGCCGTGGAGATAGCGAAGGGCTGAAGCACGGCGCCATCGCGTTCGGTTGGCAGATCGGCATCATCGGCCTTGGTCGCGTTGCCGATTACGGCCCGGCGGTCGACGATCGCCTGATGGAACTGCGCCAGAACCAGACTGAATGCGGCGAGGTCGCCGTCCTCGATGGCGCCGTCTTCGTGACAGGCCAGCGTCTCGCGCAGGATATCGTCGGCGGCGCGCTGCATGGCGGCAAGATCGTCGAGTGACGTCGCCTCGCGGACGCTGGAAATCGCCGTGAGCAGGCGGTCGCGATGCAGCGCATTGAGGCTGCGCTCCTCGCGCCTCAGATAGTGGCGCAGCCACGCGGCCACGGAGCCGAGACCCGAGAGCAACAGCACCGCGCCCCAGATGTAGTCGCTGTACTTGTCCATGAAGCTACGCTCGTTGCCGTCGACATAGGCGGCGGCGCCGGGATGCGCCGGCAGCGCGGCATCCTTGTCGGTGTCGGGCTTCTGGATGTGACGGGCGGTGGGCAGATCCTTCGCAAGCGATTGCCGGACCGCAAACAGCTCGCGCGTGAAGGCGGCGACCGTGTCCTCGGAAAACCAGCTTGGCGCCACGATCAGATGATTGATGGCGATGGTGTCGATCTTGTCGTCGGGGCGCTGCGGCGAGGCGGCAAATGCGCCCGCGGGGATTTCCTCGGACTCGTAGAGCGGATGCCGCTCGGCGATGGCATCGGAGACGTCGACGCCGAGGAATTTGGGTTCGCCGCGCAGGCGCGCTGTGGCGGCGATCGTATCCGCGATGACCTTGGCGTCGAGCGCACCCACCATCATGAAGGCATCGAGCGTGGTGTCCTGGGTCATCTCCGCGATATGGTCGGTGCCGAATTGGACGACCGAGACCTTCTGCGGATTGACGCCGGACTCCGCCAGGATGACCCGCAGCAGGGTGACGTTGGCATCGCCGAGACCGACGACACCGATGCGGCGTCCGCTGAGGGCCGCAATCTCCGTGACCTTCGATTTGCCCGCGCCCTTGCGGCCCGACGGCGCCCACATCACCACGAAATTCCGGCGCATGATCGCCACGGAGCTGGTCTCGGACGGCATCTCGAGGTCGCCGCGTGCCACTGCGAGGTCGGTCTTGCCGCCGCCGAGCAGGTTGAGACTTTGCAGCGTTCCATCGGTCTCGATCGGGGCGAGCCGCACCGGCCCGCCCTTGGCGTCGAACGCCTGGGCCATGGCGAGCACGAGCATCTGGTCGTCGCTGCCGGGCGGCCCGACGGCGATGCGTAGCGTCGCCGGTTGCCACGCCCAATAGGCGATGGCGAGCGCGACCGTCAGCGCCGAGAGGCCGCTCGCGAGCGCGAGCCACGGACTGAGGCGATTGCGCCGGCGAGGCGAGGCGTCCCCGGTGACGCTCAGATCGCTCGGCACGGGCATCTCGCTGTCCTCATCGGTAAAGCCTGTCCGCCGCAAACGTGGCGGGTGCCGTCAGTATTTTGCAGGCACGTACATCTCCTGCGGGATTGGTCCGCGGTGATAGTCGGGATTGCGGACGCGCGGCGGCAGCACCACCGGCATGCGGGAGACTTCCTGATAGGGAATCTGGCTCAACAGATGCGAGATGCAGTTAAGCCGGGCGCGCTTCTTATCCACGGCATCGACGATCCACCACGGCGAGTCCGGCAGGTGCGTGTGCTCCAACATGGTCTCCTTGGCCTTGGTGTACGCCTCCCAGCGGCTGCGCGCCTCAACATCCATCGGGCTGAGCTTCCACTGCTTGAGCGGATCCTTGATGCGCATGGCGAAGCGGAACTGCTGCTCGTCGTCGGTGATCGAGAACCAGTACTTGAGCAGAATAGTGCCGGATCGGATCAGCATCCGCTCGAACTCCGGCACCGACTTGAAGAATTCCTGATACTGGTCGTCGGTGCAGAAGCCCATCACGCGCTCGACGCCGGCGCGGTTGTACCAGCTCCGGTCGAACAGCACGATCTCGCCGCCAGCCGGAAGATGCGCCACGTAGCGCTGGAAGTACCATTGCGAGCGCTCGCGCTCGCTCGGCGCCGGAAGGGCGGCAACGCGGCAGATGCGGGGATTGAGACGCTGGGTGATCCGCTTGATGACGCCACCCTTGCCAGCGGAGTCGCGACCCTCGAACAGCACGACGACCTTCCTGCGCTCGGTCTGCACCCAGTCCTGGAGCTTGACCAGCTCGCCCTGGAGCCGCAGCAATTCCCTGAAGTAGACCTTGCGATCCACCGTCGGGCTCAGCGTGTCGGCCTCGTCCAGGAGTTCGTCGAGACGAGTATCATCGAGCTCCATCTCCAGCTCTTCGTCGAGATCGTCGGCCATTTCCTGGATGATGCGCTCGCGCTTGGCGGCTTGGGAGGTACGGTCGGATGCAGTCATGGGTCCTTCTCTCGGCTCGGATGCCTCTCGCCCCGACCATCGGCGGGGTTTGTTGCGCTAATGTGACACCGGCGGCTGGCGAAGGCCGCTTGTCAGGCGCAAAACGGCCCTGATGGGCCTCACACCGGCAGCGCGATCGAATATTTGACCTGGCTCAGCGCAAAGCTCGATTCGATCGAGGCGATTCCATCGAGGCGGGTCAGCTTGTTCTTCAGGAACACTTCATAGGAGGAAAGATCGGCCGCGACGACGCGAAGCAGGTAATCGCGGTTGCCGGTCATCAGATAGCATTCCAGCACTTCGTCCCATTTCGAGATCGCGCGCGCAAATCGGTTGAGATCCTCCTCCTTCTGCCGCGCGAGCTTGATCGAGATGAAGACGCTGACATGCAAGCCGAGCGCCTTCTGGTCGACGGTGGCGACATAGCGGGTGATGACGCCGCGCTCCTCCAAGAGCTTGACCCGGCGATGGCAGGGCGAGACCGAGAGCCCGACCTTGTCGGCAAGCTCCTGCATGGTGAGGCGGCTGTCGGTCTGGAGCGAAGCGAGGATCTTGCGGTCGATGGCGTCGAGGTCCGGCATTGGGATGAAACCTGCTTTTGAAGCGTCTCTTTGGTAAGTTATACCAATTTTGGCAGGCGTGGCGCGAAAAATTGAGAAGTTTGGGGCCGCGCGCGGGCGTATCATCGGGACGTTATTTCCGGGAGCATTGCCATGCCCGTCGATTCCGCGCGCCTCGAAACCCTGTCCGCTCTCAGCCGCAAGGTGCTGTGGTTGTCGTCATGGACGATCCATCACGCCAACCACGTCCGCCCGAACGCGGACGGCCTCAAGGTCGGTGGCCATCAGGCTTCATCGGCCTCGCTCGCCACCATCATGTCGGCGCTCTATTTCTCGGTGCTGAAGCCTGAGGATCGCGTCGCGGTGAAGCCGCATGCGAGCCCGGTGTTCCACGCCATCCAATATCTGTTCGACCGGCAGACGCGCGAGAAGCTGGAGAATTTTCGCGGTTTCAAGGGCGCGCAGTCCTATCCCTCGCGCACCAAGGATGTCGACGACGTCGATTTCTCGACCGGCTCCGTCGGTCTCGGTGTCGCGCAGACGTTGTTCTCTTCGCTGGTGCAGGACTACGTCAAGTCGCATGGCTGGATGAAGGATCGCCGCGAAGGGCGGATGATCGCGCTCGTCGGCGACGCCGAGATGGACGAGGGTAACATCTTCGAGGCGCTTGCCGAGGGCTGGAAGCACGGCCTGCGCAACACCTGGTGGGTGGTTGATTACAACCGCCAGTCGCTCGATGCCGTCGTGCGCGAAGGGCTCTGGGAAAAGTTCGAGACCATGTTCCGCAATTTCGGCTGGGACGTGGTGATCGTGAAATACGGCCGGCTGATGCGCGAGGCTTTTGCCGAGCCCCGTGGCGAGGCGTTGAAGCGCTGGATCGACAATTGCCCGAATGCGCTCTATGCGGCGCTGTGCTTCCAGGGCGGCGCGGCGTTCCGCAAGCATCTGCACGACGAGATCGGCGACCAGGGCCCGATCACAAAATTGATCGACCGCCGCAGTGACGACGAGTTGCTGGCGCTGATGTCGAACCTCGGCGGCCACGACATGGCGAGCATGCTGGAGGCCTTCGAGTCGATCGACCACGATCGCCCGGTCTGCTTCATCGCCTACACCATCAAGGGCGTTGGCCTGCCGTTCCAGGGCCACAAGGACAATCATGCCGGCCTGATGACGGTCGCGCAGATGGAAAAGTGGCGCGCGAGCCAGGACATCCGGCCCGGCCACGAATGGGACAAGTTCGAGGGCCTCACGCAGGATGCTGCCGCGCTCGAAGCGTTCCTCGCACACGTGCCATTCAACCAGGATGGCCGCCGGCTGAGCGCACCCGTCCTCGAGGTGCCGTCGCAGCTCACCTTCAAGCCGTCACCGCAGATGTCGACGCAGCAGGGCTTTGGGCTCGTGCTGAACGAGATCGCGCGCGGCGACAGCGAGCTCGCCAAGCGCATCGTGACGACGTCGCCTGACGTCACCGTCTCGACCAATCTCGGTCCGTGGGTGAACCGGCGCGGCCTGTTCGCACGCGCCGAGAAGGCGGACTTATTCCGTAGCGAGAAAATTCCCTCGACCTACAATTGGGACGCTTCGCCCAAGGGCCAGCATCTCGAGCTCGGCATCGCCGAGATGAATCTGTTCATCATGCTCTCGGCACTCGGCCTGTCGCACCAGATCAACGGCGAGCGGCTGCTGCCGGTCGGCACGCTCTACGATCCCTTCATCGAGCGCGGGCTCGATGCGCTGAACTATGCCTGCTACCAGGATGCGCGCTTCATGGTGGCGGCGACGCCGTCCGGCATCACGCTCGCGCCCGAAGGCGGCGCGCATCAGTCGATCGCGACGCCGCTGATCGGTATGGCGCAGGACGGGCTCGCCTCGTTCGAGCCGGCCTTCGTCGACGAGCTCGCCGTGGTCATGGGCTGGGGGTTTGGCCACATGCAGCGCGAGGCGGGCGAGGGCGGTTCGGTGTACCTGCGCCTCTCGACGCGCGCGATCGAGCAGGCGCAGCGGATCATGACGCCCGAGCTGGAGAAGGGCATCACCGACGGCGCCTATTGGCTGCGCAAGCCGGGCCCCAATGCCGAGGTCGTGATCGCCTATACCGGTGCCATCGCGCCGGAAGCGATCGAGGCGACCGGCTTCATCGGCGAGAGCCGGCGCGACGTCGGCCTGCTTGCGATCACCTCGGCGGATCGCCTGCATGCGGGTTGGACCGCCGCACGGAAATTGCGGCGTGACCGCCGCGGCGTCCAGCACCTCAGCCACATCGAAAAATTGCTGGCGCCGCTGCCGCGCGACTGCGGCATCGTGACCGTGATCGATGGCCATCCGGCCGCGCTCGGCTGGCTCGGCAGCGTCCGCGGCCATCGCGTCGAGGCGCTCGGCGTCGAGCAGTTCGGCCAGACCGGTGCGCTCGCCGACCTCTATCGCCACTACGGCATCGACGCCAACGCCATCATCGATGCGGCCGAAAGCCTCACCACCGGCGCGCCGGTGCTCCATCGCAAGATGGTGGTGTAGTCGAAGTAACCGGGCCGTCATTTCGCGCTCGCGACTTCGTCCGCGCCCCGGAATGACGGCTGAGCCATCTTGCCACCCCTCCGTCATCGGCTCATATATCCTCCGTCCGCCGCAACGCTGGCCCCGCATATGGCGGGTTCAACTGCTGGCGCTTTCGTGCAAGGATGCCTGCCGAAACGCCCCCTCCATGCCCCCAAGAAGAGGTCAAAGATGGTCAATCGCATGCAATTCTACATCGACGGCGCCTGGGTCGATCCCGCCGTCAAGAAGTCCACGCCCGTAGTCAATCCGGCGACGGAAGAGGCGATGTATGAGGTTGCGCTCGGCTCCAAGGCCGACGTCGACAAGGCCGCCGCCGCCGCCAAGCGCGCGTTCCAGACTTACTCCCAGACCAGCCGCGAGGAGCGCGTCGCGCTGCTCTCGAAAATCATCGAGATCTACAAGGGCCGCCTCAAGGAGATCGGTGCCGCCGTCTCCGACGAGATGGGCGCGCCGCTGCCGATGGCCGAGAAGCTCCAGGCCGGCGCCGGCCTCGGCCACCTCATGACCACGCTCGACGTGCTCAAGAACTACCACTTCGAGGAACCGGTCGGCACCGCCATGGTGCTGCGCGAGCCGGTCGGTGTGGTCGGCATGATCACGCCCTGGAACTGGCCGCTCAACCAGATCGCCTGCAAGGTCGCGCCTGCGCTCGCCGCCGGCTGCACCATGATCCTGAAGCCGTCCGAGTTCACGCCGACCTCGGCACTGATCTTCGCCGAGATTCTCCACGAAGCCGGCGTGCCGAAGGGCGTGTTCAACCTCGTCAACGGTCTCGGCCCCGAGGTCGGCGCCGCCATGAGCGAGCATCCCGACATCGACATGATCTCCTTCACCGGTTCGACCCGCGCCGGCATCGATGTGGCGAAGCGCGCGGCCCCGACCGTGAAGCGCGTCAGCCAGGAGCTCGGCGGCAAGTCGCCGAACGTCATCCTCGAAGGCGCCGACCTCACGAAGGCGGTGACCGGCGGCGTGATGCACATGTTCAACAACTCCGGACAGTCCTGCAACGCGCCCTCACGCATGATCGTGCCGCTGTCGAAGATGAAGGAAGTCGCCGCGATCGCGAAGGCGGTCGCCGACAAGACCAAGGCCGGCGATCCGCGCGGCGAAGGCACCACCATCGGTCCCGTCGTCAACCGCGGCCAGTGGGACAAGATCCAGGCGCTGATCAAGAAGGGCATCGACGAGGGCGCAACGCTCGTCGCCGGCGGCCCGGGCCTGCCCGAAGGTGTCAACAAGGGCTTCTATGTCCGCCCGACCATCTTCGCCGACGTCACCAGCGACATGACGATCGCTCGCGAGGAGATCTTCGGACCGGTGCTGACCATCATCGGCGCCAAGGACGAAGCCGATGCCGTGCAGATCGCCAACGACACGCCGTATGGTCTCGCCGGCTACGTCTCGGCCGATACGGTGGAAAGCGCCAAGCGCGTTGCCCGCCAGATCCGCGCCGGCAACGTCAACCTCCAGGGCGTGCCGAACGACCGCACCGCGCCGTTCGGCGGCTACAAGCAGTCGGGCAACGGCCGCGAGTGGGGCAAGTACGGTCTTGAGGACTTCCTCGAAGTGAAGGCAGTCGCCGGCTTCAACGCGGCGTAAGCCTCATCGCCTGAACGAACACGACGCCGGAGCGGGAAACTGCTCCGGCGTTGCCGTTTGAGTGATGCTATCCGCCCAACAGCGAAGCGTCGTAGGGTGGGCAAAGGAGCGTAAGCGACGTGCCCACCAAGACCGCAGCAAATGAGACGAGGTGGGCACGCTTCGCTTTGCCCACCCTACGATTCTTGTAACCTCGGAAAGGCTATCCCCCGACCGCGCCCTGCGTGTTCACATACAGCGCATAGATCGACTGGCTCGCCGCCATGAACAGGCGGTTGCGCTTGACGCCGCCGAAGCAGAGGTTGGCGCAGCGCTCGGGTAGCGCGATGCGGCCGATCATGACGCCGTCGGGCGCGAACACCACGACGCCGTCGAGCGCGGGATCGCCCATGCCCCAGCCGCACCAGAGATTGCCGTCGATGTCGCAGCGCATGCCGTCCGGCGTGCCCGGGCCTGCATCGATGAAGACGCGCTTGTTGGAGATCGTGGTGCCGTCGGCAGAAACATCATAGGCGAGGATCTTGCGGTTCGGTTGCCCACGGGATTCGACGACATAGAGGATCTTCTCGTCCGGCGAGAAGCACAGCCCGTTCGGTCCGAGCACGCCTTCGGCGACGATGGTTGCCTTGCGGGTCGCCGGATCGAGCCGGTAGACGTTCGGCTCGATCTCGGACTCGGCCTTGTAGCCCTCGTAATTGCCGAGCAGGCCGAAGGTGGGATCGGTGAACCAGATCGAGCCGTCGGACTTCACCACGACGTCGTTCGGCGAGTTCAGCCGTTTGCCGTTGAACGAATCCATCAGCACCGTGATCTCGCCGTCATATTCGGTGCGCACCACGCGCCGGCCGCTATGTTCGCAGGTGATCAGCCGGCCCTGGCGGTCGCGCGTGTTGCCGTTGGCAAAATTGGAGGGTTTTCGGAAGGCGCTGACGGCGCCGGTTTCCTCCTCCCATTTGATGATGCGCTGGTTCGGAATGTCGCTGCACAACAGATAGCGTCCATCGCCGAACCACACCGGGCCCTCGGCCCAGCGCAGGCCGGTCGCAAGCCGCTCCACGGCCGACAGCTTCAGCCAGTATTTTTCGAAGCGGGGATCGAGTGCACTTATCGCCGGATCGGGGTAATACGTCGCCGGCCGCCAGCCTTGAGGCCTTGCGCCTTGAGGTATTTCTTGGGTTTGGGACGATGCATCGTTCATGTGCAGTTCTCGTTATTGCGTTCCCTCTGCCCAAGTCTGCTATCATTAGAGACCCGCGACCGCAAATTGGTCGCTACCGACGAGGGAAGAAATGCCGCGTATTTTGATGACTGGAGCTTCAGGCGGAATCGGCTCGAGCCTGCGCAAGTTGCTGCCGCCGATCTATCCGGATCTCCTGCTCTCTGACATCAAGCCGCCCAAAGATCTCGGCCCGAACGAGAAGTTCAAGGCGGCCGACCTGTCCGATCTCGCACAATGCGAGGCGATCTGCGAGGGGGTCGACGGCATCCTGCATTTCGGCGGCTACTCGGTCGAAGGCTCCTGGGAGGATATCCTCCAGGCCAACATCATCGGCGGCTACAATCTGTTCGAGGCGGCGCGCAAGAAGGGCGTCAAGCGCGTGATCTTCGCCTCGTCGAACCATGCGGTCGGCTTCTATCCCCGCCACCACAAGATCGGCACCGACGTCACCCCACGCCCGGACGGCCGCTACGGTGTCAGCAAGGTGTTCGGCGAAGCGGTCGGCGCGCTCTATGCCGACAAGCACGGGCTGAAAGTGACCTGCCTTCGCATCGGCAATTTCGGCGAGATGCCGCTCGATCATCGCCGGCTCGCGATCTGGCTGAAGCCGGAAGATCTCGTGCAGCTCTGCCGCATCGGGCTCGAACATCCCGACATCCAATTCGAGATCTTCTACGGCGCCTCCCTCAACGAGCGCGCCTGGTGGGACAACCATCGCGCCTACGAATTCGGCTATCGCCCGACCGGCCGTGCCGAGGATTTCTGGCAGCATGCGATGGACGAGCAGGCCAAGCTGAAGCCGGATCCGGTCGGCGACTACTACCAGGGCGGCGCCTTCTGCAGCATCGAGTTCGATGCCGACCCAAGCCGCATCATCGACTGGAGCAAGCGCTAGAAAACCCGGGCGCAAGTCGGAGCGTCAAACCTCCGGCTTGCCGTTCGTGGCGGTCGATGGCTGCCGATTTGGCGCATGTCCGCCAACGGCCCGTCACGAGGCGAGCGCTGTGATTGCGGCTGAGTCCGAACCTCAGCTCGCTCGCACGTTCGTTCGGCCGCACCGTAGAGTTCCGGATTTCCATTGTCGGAAATGGGTGTTCTATTGGCGGAACACCCGAGCGTTTCTTCTATGCATTGCGTCGCGCGGGAGTGCCCGTCTTTAAGTGCTATTTATTGTGGAAGCAATATGCGCAAGATAGTTGTGTCAGCGATCCCCGTGTTGGCGGTCGTCCTCGCTGCGGCACTCTGGCCAACGTCACGCCCGGATGTCGAGCGGTTCGGGGACAGTGTTTACGAAACGATCTGGTTCTGGCGCATCCCGGCGTACGCCCATGATCCGGTTTGGCGCGTGCGCTGGACCTGGAGCGATCCATTGCGCGCACAGGCAAGATGTTGCCGGTTCCTGCCGCAGCCCACGTCCGCCCCGGGTTTGAAGGTTCCTTCAGGGCGTAGCCAGACGATTGCGCGTTTGGCGGACCAGTAGAAACAGCGCACGCATCGGCTGGAAAAGCGGGTTGCTTTTTTGAAGCATGCGCTTTCATGTGCCTGGGCAGAAGTTCAAGCGCTTCGCAGGACGATCAGCCGATCGCGCCTTTTGATCCTTGGCATACGAGTCGCATCATCCTCTCAAGCGCCCGGGAACAATCTTGAGGTGGCCCGGTTGCATTGCGTGCCGCTGCTGAGCAACGTATTCGGTTCCAAGTATTGTCTTGGATTTTTCTCAAATTAGTTTTTTGGTTTAAAGCTTAACCAGAAACCTAGTCTTTGATTTACAGCCGCAATCGACAGTTTACCTTGTTCTTGAATCGGAAATTCAAGGACGCCAACAATGCGCGGCTTAGCGCTCAACCCGTGTCTCGTCTTAATCCTGGCACTGTGGGGATTCTGCGCATCGGCCGATGAGAACAAGCCCAACGGCAGTTCGGCGTCGCTTGCTCCCAGCACCAGAATCGAATGTTCGCTCAAGCGCAAGCCTGGCGAGCCCTTCGATCCCCCCTCGACGTCCGCAATCCCCCAAACCGACGCATTCGTTGCGGGCGAGCATTTCAAGGAAGACATTGCGCCGACTGCACCTGTCAAGATTTCGTGGCTTGGCGCGACCTTCGTGCGCCGGTTCGCTGTCAAGGTCGAAACCGCGGACGATGCGTCCTTGCAAGCCTATCTCTTGAAGAATCCCTCGAATGCCGCAGAGATCATCGGCGAACTCGGTACTCGCGGTGAGAGCAAACTCACCGATATTTGGTGCCTCCTGAAGCTGCAGGCCAATGGCGAAAGCGGGGCATTGCAGACCAACTCGACTCCGAACATCTTTTTTGTCCGAGACGGTGCGGGCGATCTTGCCGTGATTGACGCTCTGTGGGGCGGCGCGGGCTGGGAAATCGGGGCCAGTCCAGTCGGAAGCCAACAGGCATGGACGCGCGGCACCCGCATCTTCTCTCGCTGATCCGAGCTGGTAGTCTTCCCCTTAAGGGATCGCCGAATCCGGCGAGCGATGGCGGGCAAAGAGTGCGCGCCTCCGTCGCTGCGATGTCAGGCATCATCTCGACAGGCGCCAGCGGTTGGTCCCGTCGTGGCGAAATGCGCCGCGGCGCGCCTCGATCTCGCCTCGCAGCCGCAAGCTGAGAAAGAGTTGAAGGGCCCTTTACTGCCACCCTCCAGAAGCCGCGCAGATCGTCAGTGACGTGCTCTGACAAGCGGGGCCCGCGTGATCGCATGACCCGTCGCTCATTATTTCGCAACGCGCTCTTCCTGTTTCTTGGTCACATGCCAGAGCACCACATGGTAATGCGGCACATCGACGCCGGGGTGACCCGGGTTGAAGTAGAAGCTGACGTGGTCAACTGGTCCCGAGGACCCCGCCGCCTCCAATGACTTGTGGTCGTCGATGTCCTGGATCGGGACCATGTACACGGTCGCGACCAGACGATCCCTTCGATCGAAGCACAAAAACGGCCCCAGCGGCAAAGTGTCGGGTTTGACAAAGATGATGCCGAGGCCAGGAAAGAACTTTGGGAAGTTTACGAGGTCACTGACCCGCTTGTATCCGTTCTTTTCGGCGATCTTGCGCTGGTTTGGAGGCGGGCGGACCGCTTGGTGCTTCTCTTCCTGTTTCCTATGCTCCTGCTTCTTATGCGCTTTCCCGCCTCGGTGCTTGGCTGTCCTGGCTTTCTCGGCCTGATCGGCCGGTGGCGCCGTCGCCGGCGCTAGCGTCTGCGGAGTTGGTGATGAGAAGGGAGCGAATTGGGCAACCGGACCCCTCCCGTCGACGATCAACCCGAGCAGCACAACCAGGGCTACGGTCACAAGCGCATTGCGCATCGACACCTCCCAAGTTGCGTTCACCTGCCCGGATTGCGTTCTCGCCAGCGCAGGAATTCCCGGAACAATTCTTCGCGGTCCGGCGGATTGGCGGCTGGCTGGCTTTCGAGGAACCGGCCGAACGCCTTGCGAAGCGCGGCTTCTCCGCCTGTTTGTTGCTGGAGCCATCGCTCTGCCGGTCGAAATCGTCGCCAGCCAGGCAGCAGCGCGGCTAGGTTCACCTCGCGCCATTTGGGATGATGTGCATCGCCGAGAAATTCAGGAAAACGCGTGAACAGTGTCTGGACGAACAATTCCAGCAGACCAAACCGCTCGTTGCGAGCCGGCCAGTTGTAGGCGTAGAGAGCGGATTTGATCGCGATCGTGTCGACCGGTGCATCGACCCCGATGATATTTGGATAATCCTCGTGACGGAGCGTCGATGGCAAGTAGTCTTGCTGCATCAGCTCCTTGGAATAGGGAATGGGCAGGAAGTGAATACCATCGGCTTGCCCGGTGCGTGCCAGGAAGCTGACCGGTTTTCCTGAGACTAGCAGGGCAGCGGAGATGTCTCCCTTCCGCATCTCCTCCAGCGCGGCGTCCGGTCCCAGGTTGGATTCGCTGATCTTGACGCCCAGACGGTTCAACACCTCGCGGCCAAGCACAGCGCCGGCACTGCCGTCCTCGCCGAGATTGACTCTCTTCCCCGCAAGATCCGTGAGGCTTGCAATCTCCGGCCGCGCGAGGAGATGGAACTCTTCGATATAGAGCGGGGCAATGTAGGCAAGCTTGTCAGAGATGTCTCCGAACGTCTTTGCCTCCCGCAGCCGGTCGACCAGGACAACGGGTGCGATCGCCACGTCGGCACCTGCCAGGGTCAGTACGTCCAGGACGTTGCGGGTGCCGCCGTTTCCCACGATTGGCAGGACCCGCAGTGCGACTTCGCCATGAGGGCCCGTCTCCTGGCCACTGGCCAGCGTGGTAGCAATGTCCTGTGCTATCGCGAATTCAGTGCATTGCGGCGTGCCGGCCACGAATCCCACCGTATATGGGTCCGCAGATCGTCCCGTCTCTTTCCTGGGGACGCTTTCTTTTCGCGGAGGAGCTTTCGCGGGTTCTCCCTGAGAAGCGGATGGTAGCGTTTGCGCGGGGGAGTCCTGGACCTGTCCGCCGAGCCAGGCCATTGCAATCAATGCGATGAACAAACCGGCCCGCATCGCTCCGCAGACCCTCATTGTTCAAACCGGTTCGGTAGCCAGCCCTCCTTTGGGCGTGACAAGCTTCGACAAATCGTCACCCAGCCAAGTCCGAAGTGTGACTGGGTGAACGGATCTCGCTCAAGCCTTCCAACGCGCCCGGGCTAGCGACGTTCCGACTCGGATGTATACGGCTCGTCCGCGGTAGGAACTTGCCCAACTAGTGCCCGGCGTCATCATTAGCGATGCGAGCGAGATAGTCCGACTTGCTGAACTGCATGTGATCGACACAGAGCTGGGCCAGGGCCCAGCTATCTCGGCCCTTCAACAGCTCGATCATCATCTCGTGCTGGCGCTTCGACAGCGCCAGCCCCTCGCGGTCGGCGAGATTTTTTGCGCGCATCGGCAGCGTCAGGTTCATGTAGTCCTGGAGCGAGCGCACCAGATAGGGATTGCCGCAGGCGCCAAACAGCGCGACGTGGAAGGCATCGTTGGTCTCGTGAATGCCGCGCAGGTCCTGCAACTCCGCTCTGGCGCAGTATTGCTGCTGCAATTCACTGAGCGTATCGACCAGGCTTTGCGGTGCGGGCAGGGGGACCATCAGCGCGGCCTGCCGCGTCAACATCTCCCGGACCTCGTAGATCTGCCGGATTTCCTCGGCCGAGTAGATCCGCACGGTGGCGCCGACATTCTTCTCGCGACGGACGATGCCGCGCCGCTCCGCCTCCACCAGGGCCTGGCGCACGAAATGCCGCGACGTGCCGTAGCGCGCCATCAGCGCGTCCTCGGTCAGGCGCGCGCCCGGCGCGAGGCGGCCGAAAATGATGTCCTCCTCGAGCCGCGCGACGACATCGTCCGGGTCGTCGCGCCGAACCGTCACTGCATCAGCGGTGCGAATGTGCTGCATTCCTTCCAGCCTCCCGGCAGGGCGCTCCGGTCCAGCCGCTCCTGTGGAGCAGGGAACATGCAGATTGTCAATAATCTGGAGCGTTCGACGCGGCTTCAGCTCGGAAATTGCCGCCGCTGGCGCCTCTCTTATTGACAATCGGGGGGTAGGCTGTACGACAATGCGAAGTGCGGAATGGAGTGGCATGATGACGAGTGGCTTGCGCAAAGGGCTGACGAGCTATGGCGATGCCGGCTTCTCGCTGTTCCTGCGCAAGGCCTTCATCAAGGCGATGGGCTATTCCGACGACGCGCTCGAGCGTCCCATCGTCGGCATCACCAATACTTATAGTGATTACAATCCCTGTCATGGCAACGTGCCGCAGATCATCGAGGCCGCGAAGCGTGGCGTGATGCTGTCGGGCGCGATGCCGTTCGTGTTTCCGACCATCTCGATCGCCGAGAGTTTTGCGCATCCGACCTCGATGTATCTGCGCAATCTGATGGCGATGGACACCGAGGAGATGATCCGCGCCCAGCCGATGGACGCGGTGATCGTCATCGGCGGTTGCGACAAGACGTTGCCTGCGCAGGTGATGGCGGCGATCAGCGCCGATCTTCCCACCGTCGTCATTCCGGTGGGGCCGATGGTGGTCGGCCATCACAAGGGCGAGGTGCTGGGTGCCTGCACCGACTGTCGCAGGCTGTGGGCCAAGTATCGCGCCGGCGACATCGACGATGCCGAGATCGAGGCGGTGAACGGCCGTCTCGCCCCGTCGGTCGGCACCTGCATGGTGATGGGCACGGCCTCGACCATGGCCTGCATGATCGAGGCGCTCGGCCTGTCGCTGCCGATGAGCGCGACGATCCCGGCGCCGCATGCCGAGCGCTTCCGGCTGGCAGAGGCCAGCGGCAAGATTGCCGCGGAGATGGCGAAGACGAAGGGGCCGAAGCCGAGTGAACTGCTGACGCCGGCCTCCTTCAAAAATGCGCAGGTCGTGCTTCAGGCGATCGGCGGCTCGACCAACGGCCTGATCCATCTGACCGCGATGGCGCATCGCTCGCCGCACCGGCTCGATCTCGATGCTTTCGACAAGCTCGGCCGCGAGGTGCCGGTGCTGGTCGACCTCAAGCCGTCCGGCGAGCATTATATGGAGCATTTCCATCACGCCGGCGGTGTGCCGAAGCTGCTGGCGCAGCTCGGCGATCTCATCGATCTAGACGCGAAGACGATTACGGGCCGGACTCTGCGCGATGTCGTGGCGAATGCGGAAGAGGTGCCCGGTCAGGACGCGATCCGCCCGCGCGACAATCCGATCAAGCCGGAAGGTGGCCTCGCCGTCCTGCACGGCAATCTCGCGCCGCGCGGCGCGGTCATCAAGCAATCCGCGGCGAGCCCGAAGCTCCTGCAGCATACGGGGCGGGCGGTGGTGTTTGAATCCGTCGAGGACATGACCCTGCGGGTCGACGATCCCGATCTCGACGTGAACGCCGACGACGTGCTGGTGCTGCGCAATGCCGGCCCGAAGGGTGCGCCCGGCATGCCCGAAGCCGGCTATCTGCCGATCCCGAAAAAGCTCGCGCGCGGCGGCACCAAGGACATGGTGCGCATTTCGGATGCGCGCATGAGCGGCACGGCGTTTGGCACCATCGTGCTGCACATCACGCCTGAATCCGCTGTGGGTGGGCCGCTGGCGCTGGTGAAAAACGGCGACATGATCCGGCTCGATGTTGCCAAGCGCAGCATCGAGCTGCTGGTCGACGCGACCGAGCTGGAACGGCGCCGCGCTGCCTTGAAAGCGCCTGCTGCGCCGGACGAGGCACGGCGCGGCTACGCCTGGCTGTTCAACGAGACCATCCTGCAGGCCGACGAGGGCTGCGACTTCGATTTTATGCAGAGGACTGGCAAGTGACTGGGAAGGGGTGACCAAGCACCCACAAACGTAGCTCAGACCGCTAAAGCGGCGGGCGATAAAACAGGGGGAAACGATGATTGCACGATCCATGCGTGGGTTGGTGGCTTTGGCCGCCGTCCTGTTCGTCACTGGGGCCGGGGCGCAGGAGGTGAAGCATTATCGCTTCGCCTATGACCAGCCGCGCAACACCGGCTATTCCATCGCGGGTGACCTCTTCGCCGACAAGCTCAAGGAATTGAGCAAGGGAACGATGATCATCGATCAGTATCCCGGCGCGCAGCTCGGCCAGGAGCCGCAGGTTCTCCAACTCGTGAAGGCGGGCGACATCGAGTTCGCGATCATCTCTTCGGCCAACACCGCGACGATCTCTCCGCAGGCGGGCGTGATGTCGCTGCACTTCCTGTTCCGCGACGAGAACCACGTGATCAAGGGGCTCGCCGATCCCCGGGTGTTCGAAGCGCTCAAGACCATGATCGACGAGACCACGCAGGGCCTGCATGTGATCGCGACGGGATCGCAGGGCGTGCGCCACATGTACTCCAAGAAGGAGATCCACAATGTCGGCGACATCAAGGGGCTGAAAATCCGCGTGCAGGCGACCGCCACCGAGGACACCATGTTCCCGGCCTATGGCGCCCAGACTGTGCATATGCCGTTCGGCAGCGTCTACACCTCGCTGCAAACCGGTGTGGTCGACGTCGCCGAGAACAGCATCAATGTCTACCTCGTCAACAAGCACTACGAGGTCGCCCCGGTTCTGAACATCACGGAGCACGAGGCCAACAACGCGCTGGTGTTCGTCTCCGACAAGCTCTGGCAGAGCCTGTCTGCCGAGCAGAAGCAGTGGGTGCAGACGGCGGCCAACGAGATCAGCACCAAGGAGCCGCAAAAGGCATTCGAGCTCGAGCGGAGCGCGGCCGAGAAGTTGAAGAAGATGGGCGTCAAGATCGTCCAAGACGTCGACAAGAAGAGCTTTACGGCGGTCGCCGACCCCTATCTCGACAAGCTCGCCAAGGAGCTCGGCCCGCACGCCGAGAAGATCAAGAACCTGATCCGGTCGATTAATTAGGCCCAGCAAAGCCGTCATGCCCGGGCTTGTCCCGGGCATTCTCCCTCCCGGCTGGCCCAAACGTGAATGGCCGGGACAAGCCCGGCCATGACGAGAACCGGACAAGGAATTGCGGAGCGCTCGTAGCATGGCCATCGCCGACAAACTGGTCTTGAGACGGCAGCGTCACCTCAAATGGCGTGCGCTCGACTGGCTCGAGCTCGCGCTGATGCTTCTCTGCGGTACGTTGTGCTTCGGATTCTCGCTGTCGGTGACCGCCGACATCGTCACGCGCACGATCGGCCATCCCTGGCTGTGGCTCCAGGAAGTCACTTCGACGCTGTTCATCTATGCGATCTTCATCGGCACGGCAGCCGCGACGCGGCGCAACGACCACCTTTATCTCACCGCGATTTCCGAGGCGATGCACGGCACGCCGCGGCTGATCGTGGAGGTCATCATTCGCATCGTCGTTCTCGGCGTCGCCTTCTGCCTGATCTGGTACGGCTATCAGAACTATCTCCGCGGCTTCGGCAGTTTCCGCCTGCCGTCGGGCACGCCGATCGCCTCGCTCTATGCCATCATTCCGCTGTCGGGCGTCCTGATCGGCCTGTTCACCATCGAACAACTCGTCAACGGCCTGCGCAACGGTTTTGATCATCCCGAACCACCGGACGAGGATGAAACGCATTCCGCGGCCGCGACGGACGCACAAACGAGGGCGCGGCCGTGAGCGCACCAATCGTCCTGGCGTTGATGTCGTTCTGCTTCCTGTTCTTCGGCTATCTCGGCGTGCCCGTGCCGTTCTCGCTGATGGCCGGCGTGTTCATCGGCGCGATCTTCTCGGACGTCTCGCTCGCCGCGATCATCCAGAAGATCTTCGACGGCGTGGACTCCGAGGCGCTGCTGGCAATCCCGTTCTTTTTGCTGGTCGGCGAGCTCATGAGCTCGGCAAATGTGGTGGTGCGGATCGCGAACCTGTCGGTGTCGCTGGTCGGACACATCAGGGGCGGCCTGTCGCAGGTCGTTGTCGTCTTCAGCATGTTCTTCTCGGAGATGTCGGGCTCGACGACGGCCGACGTCGCCGTGATGAGCCGCGCGTTGGGCGGCCCGATGAAGCGCGAGGGCTATGAGCCTGCCTTCATTGCTGCGATCATTGCGTCGGCCTCGACCATCGCGGCGCTGGTGCCACCGAGCATCACCGCCGTGGTCTATGGCGCCGTCGGCAACGTCTCGATCGCCGGCCTGTTCATGGCCGGCGTGGTGCCGGGCCTGATGATCGGCTTCGGACTGATGATCTACTGCTATTTCTTCGGGCCCTCGGGCCTGCGCAAGCCGCGCGCGCCGCTCCGGCAGGTGGTGTTCGCCGCCGGCGATGCGGCCTTGCCGCTGATGATCCCGGTGATCCTGCTCGGCGGCATCCTGACCGGCTGGTTCACACCGACGGAGGCCGGCGTCGTCGCGGTGGCCTGGATCATCCTGGTCGTGATCCCCGCGCTCAATCGCGGGCACTTCAAGAAGATCCCCTACGATTTCTGCCTTGCCGGCCTGATCTTCTCGCTGCCGCTGATCACGATCGGCGCGGCCAACGCCTTCGGCTGGATGCTCGCCTATCTGCGCGGCGCAAACTACATCGCGGAATGGATCACGTCCATCGCCGGGAATGATCCGCATCTGATCATGCTGTTGATGGTGCTGTTGTTCACCGTGGTCGGCGACTTCATCGAGCCGGTGCCGACCATCATCATCTTCATGCCGTTGGTCAACGCGCTGACGGAAGCCGGCGACATCAACGGCGTGCATATGGGCGTGGTGCTGATCGCCACGCTCGCGTTCGGCCTGATCACGCCGCCCTACGGGCTCGTGCTGCTGATGGCGTCGAAATTCGTCGGCATCAGTTTCGCCAAGGCGCTGCGCGCGGCGCTGCCGATCTATGTCGTGTTCTTCGCGACCATTGCGTTCGCGATCTACTTCCCCAGCGTGGTGCTGTGGCTGCCGCGGCACGTGCTGCCGGAATCGGTCGGCTGCTTCAAGTCGCCGGCAGGCACAGGCTACATCTGTCCGCAGTGAGTCCGGCGGCTACTTGCCCTTGCTCGTAAACTTCTTCACGGCGACGCGAAATTCCTCGGTGTTCATCGCCATGATGATCTTGTGTTCCTCGGCGTCGAGCTGCTGCTTCACC
Source organism: Bradyrhizobium sp. Cp5.3 (assembly GCF_000426265.1). Lineage (NCBI taxonomy): Bacteria > Pseudomonadati > Pseudomonadota > Alphaproteobacteria > Hyphomicrobiales > Nitrobacteraceae > Bradyrhizobium > Bradyrhizobium sp. Cp5.3. Next base: position 154,817 of record NZ_AUFA01000002.1, read on the forward strand.
GGCGTGGTGGCAGCCTGGTAGACCAGCGACTTGGTGCCGGCGATCGCTGCCGGCGGGTTCTGCGCCAGGCGCTCGGCAAGCTGCCGCGTGGCCGCCTTAAGCTCGGTCGCGGGAACCACTTTGGCGATAAGGCCCCATTCATGGGCCTGCTGCGCGGTAAAACTGTCCTCGGACAGGAAAATCTGCAGGGCGCGGCGCGATCCGACCGTGCCGACGATGCCGACCGTGCTGCCGCCATCGGGCGACACCCCGATCTTGGCATAGGCCGGCGTGAAGCGGGCATCCTCCGCGGCAATGCAGAGGTCGGTGACGAAGGCGAGGCCCATCCCGGCGCCGGCAGCCGAACCGTGGACGCTCGACAGCGACAGTTTTGGCATGCGTCGAATGGTCTCGATGAAGGTGTGGTAATGCTTCAGCAGTTCGCCGACGACTGGCGTCACCGTGTTGGCTTCGGCGGCGGCGCCGATTGTCTGCAGATCGCCGCCGGCGCAGAAGGCGCGGCCTTCGCCTTCGAGGATGACGACCCTGATCTCGTCCGCACCTTCGATGTACGCCGCGAGCTGCTCGAGCTTCTGCGCAATCGCAAGGTTGATCGAGTTGAACGCGGCGGGACGGTTGAGCGTGATGGTGGCGATCGGGCCGTCGATCCGCAGCAGGGCGGTATCATCGGGACTGGAGACGGGAGCTGACATCGGAAATCCCCGGCAGGAGGTCGTTGGTGCAACTAAATCTCAGAAGGCGAGGGGTGACAATCCCGGTCATGGCGCTTGCATGCCAGGCTGGCGCTCTTGCGCAAGCCGGAACGATGGGGTCAAATGGGGCTGCCTTCGTTTAGGGACGGACACGAGCGCCGGCTCCTCCGGGCGAGGCCAGCAAGCCAAAATCAACGATTGAGGAGACGACATGGCTAACGCTCGTGTCTTGGGAAGAGGGCTGTTCCAATGACTGAAGGTCCGGTGATCATTGTCGGTGCGGGCCATGGCGGCTACCAGGCCGCGGCATCCCTGCGTCAGGCGGGTTTCTCCGACCGCGTTTGCCTGATCAACGACGAGGCCCATCTGCCCTATCAGCGGCCGCCTCTGTCCAAGGCCTATATCAAGGGCTCCGCCGGTCCGGAGAGCCTGATGTTCCGGCCGGAAAAATTCTACCACGACCAGAAGATCGAGCTGATCGCGGGCCGCGCAGTGTCGATCGATCGCGCGAAACGCACGGTCCTGCTCGCGTCGGGCGAAATGCTTGACTACGGCCACCTCGTGCTGGCCACGGGGGCGCGCAACCGGATGCTGGATCTGCCGAACGCGAATCTGCCCGACGTGAAATATCTGCGGATCCTCGACGAGAGCGAGGCGCTGCGAAAGATCATGCCGTCGAAGACGCGCGCCGTGATCATCGGCGCGGGCTTCATCGGCCTCGAATTCGCCTCCACTGCGCGGATCAAGGGGCTGGAGGTCGACGTGATCGAGCTTGCCCCGCGTGTGATGGCGCGCGCGGTGACGGCGGAGGTCTCGGACTATTTTCAGGCGCGGCACCGTGAAGCCGGCATCCGCATTCACCTCGGTGTGCAGGCAACCAGCATCGAGGCGGAGGGTGGCAAGGTCACTGGCGTCAGCCTCAGCGACGGTCGCCACTTGCCGGCGGATCTCGTCGTGGTTGGTGTCGGCGTGCTGCCGAATATCGAGCTCGCGGCGGAGGCAGGGCTGCCGGTCGCCTCCGGCATCATCGTCGACGAACATCTGCTGACGTCCGATCCCAATATTTCCGCGATCGGCGATTGCGCGCTGTTCGCGAGCCCGCGCTTCGGCGGATCGCTGCGGCTCGAGTCGGTGCAGAACGCCACCGATCACGCCCGCTGCGTGGCGGCGCGGCTCACGGGCGACAGCAAACTCTACGATGGCCATCCCTGGTTCTGGAGCGACCAGGGCGACGACAAGCTGCAGATCGCGGGGCTCACGACCGGCTACGACCGCGTCGTGCTGCGTGGCGACCCCGCCGGGAAGGCGTTCTCGGCGTTCTGCTACAAGGGCGACAAGCTGCTCGGCATCGAGTCCATCAACCGCGCCGGCGATCACATGTTCGGCCGCCGCCTGCTCGGCATGGATCGCTCGCTCGCGCCTGAGAAGGCCGCGGATGAAAGCTTCGACCTGAAGAGCGCGCTGGCGTGATCAGCCGGCGTTGACGATGGCGGCAACTTCTGTCGCCGTGGGCATCGAGGGACCCGCGCCCATGCGCTGCACCGAGATCGAGGCGGCCGCGTTGGCGAATGTGAGGGCTGTTGGCAAGGTGGCGCCATCGGCGAGTTGCGCTGCGAGCGCGCCGACGAAGCAGTCGCCGGCGCCGGTCGTATCGACCGCCTTCACCACGCGGCCCGGCACGGCGATCTCTTCGCGCCCGGCAAGCGCCAGTACGCCGCGCTTGCCGAGCGTCACGCAGATCGTCTGGTCCTCGCGCGCTCGCAGCCGCCGCGCGACGTCCATCATGCGCGCCGGCTCGTCGTCTTCCGACAAGTCGACGCCGGCGAGATAGCCGAGCTCGGTCTCGTTGAGCACGAGGATATCGACGAGTTCAAGCAGGTCGCGGCCGAAGGTTTGCGCCGGTGCCGGATTCAGCAGCGTGGTCGCCTGAGCGGACCGTGCCCTTCGGAAGAACGCGGCAATCGTCGGTAAGGGGATCTCGAACTGGCTGACGGCGACGTCGCCCCGCAGCAGCGGCACGACGCTCACATCGTCCGCGCCGACCAGCGCGTTGGTGCCGGGAATGACGACGATCGTGTTGTCGGCCTCCGCCACCGTGATGATGGCCGTGCCGGTATGCGCTGTTGAGGTCTCACTGACATAGCCGAGATCGATGCCCTGATCGCCAAGAAAGGCCTTCAGCTCCGTCCCGAAGGAGTCCTTCCCGAGCCGGCCGATCAGCGTCGTCCGTGCGCCCAGCCGCGATGCCGCGACCGCCTGATTGGCGCCCTTGCCGCCGGGGAAATACAGCACCTGCCGGCCAGCGACGGTCTCGCCGATCCTGGGGTGGCGATCGGCCGTCGCCACCACATCCATGTTGATGCTGCCGGCGACGAAGACGCGCCCCATGCGAGACTCCAGTGACGTCTAGACCCTGACCTCGAACTCGTGCCTGACCTTGGCGATGTCGACAAGGGTCGGCAAGCCGGCCTCGTTGCCGAGGCGCTGGATCTTGAAGGTCGAGGCCGCGCGAGCGAAGTCGAAATGCTCACGCCAGGTTTTGCCGGGATGGGCGAGGTAGGAATAGATATAGGCGCCGTGGAAGACGTCGCCGGCGCCATTGGTGTCGAGCACGCGCTCGCGCGGGATCGGCATCGCCGGCATGGTCTCGACCGTACCGGTCTCGTTGTACCAGAGCAGGCCCTTCTCGCCCATGGTGACGCCGCCGATCCGGCAGCCGCGGCTCTTCAGGTAGTCCAGCATCTGCTCCGGCGTCAGGTCCATCTGCTCGCACAACCGCTCGGCGACGATCGCGACGTCGATGAATTCCAGGAGCTCGTGCGTGTTGGTGCGCAGACCGCCGCCGTCGAGCGAGGTCAGGATGCCGGCCTCGCGGCAGACTTTCGCGTAATGGATCGCGGCGTCGGGCTGGTGGCCGTCGATATGCAGCGCGCGGCAATTGCCGAGATTGAGGATCGGGAAGGGGTGGATGTGGGAGTCGTCGCGGCAGCGGACGATGGCGCGCTTGCCGTCCTTGGGCATGATGAAGGAGAGCGAGGACGTATTCACCTTGCGGCCGTGCAGCGAGATCGCATACTTCGCGCACATGTCCTGGAACATGCGCCCCAGCCAGTCATTGGCGACGGTGGCGATCAGGTCCGGCACGATGCCGAGCTTGGCGCAGCAGAACGCCGCCGTGACCGCGTTGCCGCCGAAGGAGACGGCGTAGTCCGAGGCCACGTGCTTCTCGTCGCCGGTCGGCATGTGGTCCGTGATGAAGACGACGTCGATATAGGTCTGTCCGATAAAGAGGGCCTGCATTGCTTGTCCGTAGTGCGCTGGGTGGTCCCGGCCGGCGGCCTACTTTAGCACCGGTTCCGCTCAGGGGACGCCGAAATTATTCGCAAAGCCGCCGCCCGAAGCGCTTGAGGTGAGCTTTGGGCCGGAATACGACCATGACAGGGCCAACGCAATGCCCAAGCAAAGCCGGAGCGCCGGATTGATGTCCAGTTCCAGGCGCGTCGAATGGGAGGAAAAATGATCACCGGCCTCGATCACGTCGTCGCTCTGGTCAAGGACATCGGTGCGGCCAAGGCGGCATATCAGACGCTGCTGGGACGGGCGCCGGCCTGGCAAAATTCCGGCGATAGCGCCGATCGGGTGCTGTTCACGCTTGCCAACATGACGATCGAGTTGATGGCGCCGAGCGGCTCCAACGTGACCGCCGATCGCATGCGCGCTTTGCTGGAAGACCGCGAAGGGGTGCTCGCAAGCCTGTGCTTTCGTGTCGCCGACATCGGCAAGATGCATCGGCGACTCGAGCGGGTGGCCTTGAGGCCGGATCCGGTCGCCGAGGTCGAAAGCAGCGACGCCGACACCGGTGCGGCCATGCACTGGAAACGCACGCGCGCCGCGACCGAGCTGACGCGCGGCGTGCGCATGTTCTTCCTCGAACTCGCCGAGGAGCGTCGGCTGTCCGCGGCGACCGACGTCGTCCCGATCGATGCGCTCGATCACGTCGTGGTCGCAACCGAGGACTCCGAACGTGCCGCCGCGCTCTACGGCGCGCGGCTCGGCCTCGATCTGGCACTCGACCGCTCGCACCATGACTGGGGCCAACTGATGTTCTTCCGCTGCGGTGACCTCGTCGTCGAGGTGGTGCGGCGGCCGGTCGCCGGCGGCGATTTGATGCACGACAGGCTATGGGGCCTGAGCTGGCGGGTGGCCGACATCGAGGCCACGCGCACCCGCCTGATCTCGGCCGGTCTCGATGTCAGCGAGGTGCGCAACGGCCGCAAGCCCGGCACGCGGGTGATGACGGTCAGGAACGGCACCTGCGGGATCCAGACAATCCTGCTGGAGCGCTCGCCGAAGCCGGCGGAGTGATGCCGGTCTCTCCATTCGTCATTGCGAGCGCAGCGAAATGCCTCTCTTCTTCGTCATTCCGGGGCGTCGCGGAGCGACGAGCCCAGAATCCATTCGTCCACTCACCCTGCCGCACGATGGATTCCGGGCTCGCGCCCGCCCCGGAGAGGCTGTCATCCTTCATTCTCAAACCGTCGCGCGCGTGTTACATGACGTCGTGAGAGCACCCAGCGAGCAACCGGCTTGGCAAAGGCAAAGCGAAATCTGAAATGGCAGCGTGATCCCGAAGGGATGCGGCTGCGCATCCTCGAGGCTGCCAAGCAGGAGTTTTCGGCCCACGGGCTTGCCGGCGCGCGTGTCGACCGCATCGCAGCCAAGGCCGGCGCCAACAAGCGCATGCTCTATTACCATGTCGGCAACAAGGACGATCTCTATCTCGCGGTGCTCGAAGGCGCCTACGACAAGATCCGCAGCGAGGAACGGGGGCTCGATCTCGAACATCTCGATCCGCCCGAGGCGATCCAACGTCTGATCGAATTCACTTGGAACTATTTTCTGCGCAATCCTGAATTCCTGTCGCTGCTCCAGACCGAGAACCTCGCGCGGGCGAAGCACCTGAAGCGCTCGACCAAGGTCAAGTCGATGCATTCGCCCTTCGTCGAGATGATCCGCACCGTGGTCCGGCGCGGCGTCGACAGCGGAGACTTCCAGGTCGCGGTCGATCCGGTGCAATTGTACATCTCGATCGCGGGGCTGTGCTTCTTCTATCTCTCGAACTCCGCCACCCTGAGCGTGATCTTCGGCCGCGACCTGCTCGCCAAGGACGCCAAGGATGAGCGGCTTGCCCACATGGTCGGCCTCGTTCTGGCCGCGCTGACGGGCCGGTCGGCGGAGCTGCTCGAGATCGTCAAGGCGCCGAAGTCGCGCGCCGCCGTGGCGCAGACGGCTTAGCGGTGTAGCCGCGTACTGGCGGACCGATTGTCTGCCGTTTCCGCAATCTCAGTTGTCGTCGCCAGACTTGATCGGGCGATCCAGTATTCCAGAGACGCTGAGGAGGTACGGAGAAGCCGCGGCGTACTGGATCCCCCGCTTTCGCGGGGGATGACACCGAAGATGTGGCACGACGGCCCGCTACCTCACCGCCAACTCGAGTTTTGAAGGCTAGGAACCATCGCGCAAAACGTCACAGGGAAAGCGCTGGACAGTATTTATCCAACGGGTTAATTTCTCGCCCGAACGAAAAAGAACGCCGGGAGTGAGACGTGGCTGAGCCGAAGCCGCAAGGTGCGGTGTCCAAGATGCTGAATGCGGCCTGGGTGCGGCCGCTCTTGTTCCTGGTCTTCATCGTCGTGGCCTGGGACCTCGCGATCCGGCTGTTCAAGATCCCCGCCTATCAGATTCCGGCCCCGGCCGACGTCGTGGCCGTACTGCGCACCGATTGGCCCGAGCTGCTGCGCCAGTCCTGGCCCACCACCTACGCGACCATTTGGGGCTTCGTGCTCTCCGCATTGTTCGGCATTCCCGTGGCGATGCTGATCGCGGGGTCCAAGACGGTGGAGAGCTACGTCTATCCGCTGCTGGTATTCTCTCAATCCGTGCCGAAGATCGCGATCGCGCCGCTGTTCGTGGTCTGGTTCGGCTTCGGCATCCTGCCGAAGGTGATCTCGGCCTTCCTGCTCGGGTTCTTCCCCGTGGTGGTCTCGGCCGTGCAGGGCTTCAAGTCGGTCGATCCCGACATGGTCGATCTCGCCCGCGCCATGCAGGGCAGCCGGTTGCAGGTGTTCTGCGCGGTGAACCTGCCGCATGCGCTGCCGGCGATCTTCTCGGGACTCAAGGTGTCGGTGACGCTCGCCGTGGTCGGCGCCGTCGTCGGCGAGTTCGTCGGCTCCAATTCCGGCATCGGCTACGTGATGCAGCGCTCGATCGGAACGTTCGATCTGCCGACGATGTTCGCGGCCCTCGTGATCCTGGCGCTGCTCGGCGTCATTCTGTTCTGGATCGTGGATCGCATCGAGAAGCTGGTCATTCCCTGGCATGTCAGCCAGCGCGAGGACGTGATTTTCGCCTCTTAGAGCATGATCCGGACCCGGAGGGCCGCGTCAGCGCAAAGTGTGCAGCGGTTTTCCGATAAGATCATGCTCAAACAAAAACTAAAGCAACGAACGGTCACCAACGGCCGAAAGCAACAAGCACAACGGAGAGAGTAGCGATGAAGCGGTGGATAGGAGCTGTCTCGGCGGCGCTGATGGCGCTTTCGGTTGTGCCGGCGCAGGCGGCCGACAGGGTCGTGCTGATGCTGAACTGGTACGTCTATGGCGAGCACGCGCCGTTCTATTACGGCAAGGCCAAGGGCATCTATGCGGCCGAGGGCATCGACCTCGAGATCCAGGAAGGCCGCGGCTCTGCCGCGACCACGCAGGCCGTTGCCGCCAAGACCGCCGACTTCGGCTATGTCGACGTTCCCACCATGATGCGCGCCGCGATCAAGGGCGCGCCGGTGATCGCGACTGGCGTGTTGCTCCAGACCAGCCCGATGTCCGCCATGGGCTTCGCCGACAAGAACATCAAGAAGCCCGAGGATATCAAGGGCAGAACGGTGGCGATCACGCCCGCCGACTCCATGACCCAGATCTGGCCGCTGTTCCTGAAGAAAACCGGGCTGAAGGAGAGCGACTTCCACACCGTCGCCGGCGACGGCCAGACCAAGCTCAACGCCGTCATCAACGGCCAGGCCGATCTCCTGCTCGGCTACGTCATGGACCAGTCGATGAAGATCAAGGATGCCACCGGCAAGGACGTCTATCCGATCAAGTTCGCCGACTACGGCATCAACATGGTGTCGTCGGGCATCATCGCCAATTCCGACTATGTGAAGGCCAATGCCGATCTCGTCCGCCGCTTCATGTCGGCGACGACGAAGGCGGTGGAAGCCGCCGAGAAGGAGCCGAAAGCGGCGGCGCAGTCGATCCTCGATGCCAACCCGAAGGGCGGCAAGATCGACACGCTGACGCAGGGTTTTGAGCTGACCATCCCGCTCTACCGGACGGCGGAGACCAAGAGCAAGCGGCCGTTCCAGGTCACCGACCAGAACATGACCGACTCCGTCAATCTGATGGTCGAATATGGCGGGCTCGATGCCAAGGCCAAGGAGAACCCGAAGGCCTTCTACACCAACGATTACCTGCCGAAGGGCAACTCGTGAAACCAGCGACAAGACCGAGTGATGACTTGCAACCGGCCGCGCATCTGAGACTGGTGAGCGACCGGGCGGGGAGCGAAGCGTCGGGCATCAAGCTGTCCGGCGTGTCGAAAACCTATCGGACGCGCGACGGCGATGTGCCGTCGCTGCGGCCGCTGGATTTTCACATCAATGACGGCGAGTTCTTCGTCGTGGTCGGCCCCTCCGGCTGCGGCAAGTCCACGCTGCTCAAGCTGATCTCCGGCCTGTTGCCGCCGACCACCGGCGAGATCCTGGTCGAGGGCGAGAAGGTGACGACGCCGCACGGCAATGTCGGCATCGTCTTTCAGAATGCGCTGCTTCTGCCCTGGCGCAACATCATCTCAAACGTGATGCTGCCGATCGACATGAAGCGGCTGCCGCGGGCCGAATATCTCGCCCGAGCCAAGGAGCTCTTGAAGCTGGTCGGTCTCGAAGGGTTCGAGAAGAAGTTGCCCTGGCAGCTCTCCGGCGGCATGCAGCAGCGCGCCTCGATCTGCCGCGCACTGGTGCACGATCCCAAGATCATGCTGATGGATGAGCCCTTCGGCGCGCTGGACGCGCTGACGCGCGAGCGCATGAATGTCGAGCTGATGCGGATCCAGCGTGAAACGAAGAAGACGGTGCTCCTCATCACGCACTCGATTCCGGAGGCCGTGTTCCTCGCCGACCGCGTGCTGGTCATGACCGAGCGGCCCGGTGCGGTCGCCGCGATCTACGATGTGCCGCTGCCGCGCCCGCGCTCGCTCGACGTGATGGCCGACCCGGTCTTCACCGAGCTCGTGCAGCGCATCCGCAAGCATTTTTTCTCGCAGGGTTCGCTGGACTAGAGCCATGCCTGTGCGCCTGAAGCTGCGAGACATCGCGTTCTTTGAACGGCCCGTGCGTTTCGCACGGCCGTTCCGCTTCGGCGCCATCACGATCCACGCGACCCCGCAGCTCTTCGTGGGGGTCGAGATCGAGGTCGAGGGCAAGGGCGTTGCGATCGGCGCCAGCGCCGAGCTGCTGGTGCCAAAGTGGTTCGACAAGCGGCCGGAGCTGTCGCCGGTGCAGACGGTCGACGGGCTCCGGCGTTCACTTGCGATCGCACGTGATCTCTATCTGGCGCAGACCGGCTTTGACACCGCCTTCGGGCTGCATGCTGCCTGCATCGGTGCGCAGGTCGTCGCCTGCACGCAGGAGAACATCCCGCCGCTCGCGGCCGGCTATGGGCCAGCCGAGATCGACAAGGCCATTCTCGATGCATTGCTGCGCGCCGCTGATACGAATTTCTTCGACGGCATGGCGGGCAACGTCGCCGGTATCGATGCGCGCTTGTCGTCTGATCTGCAGGACTCCGACATCGCGCAGTTTCTTGCGAAGCGGACGCCGCTGCCGCGCGTCGCGGTCCGTCACACCGTAGGTCTCGACGACATTGTCGAAGGCGAGGGCGGTGTCGCCGACGCCCGGGAGAATGCCGGTGCGCGGTATTTCAAGCTGAAGCTGTCGGGCGACCCAATGGCCGATGCGGCAAGGTTGGCGCGCATCGGCAAGGAGCTCGATACGCTGGGGCATGACTACAAGGTGACGCTCGACGCGAACGAGCAGTACGCCGATCTGGCCGCGCTGCGTGCACTGATCGACCGGCTCGATCGTGACGTCGCACTGCGATCGATCTCATCGCGCCTGCTCTATGTTGAGCAGCCGATGCTGCGCGATATCACGCGGCAGTCGCCGCTCGGGTCGCTCGCGGCGCGTGGCTTCATCATCGATGAGGCCGACGATTCCTATGACGCGTTTCCGGCCGCGCGAGCGCTCGGCTATCGCGGCATTTCCTCGAAATCCTGCAAGGGGCTCTACAAGTCCGTCGTCAACGCGACGCGCGCCGCAAAGTGGAGTGTTGGCGGAGAGACGTTCTTCGTGACCGGCGAGGACCTGACCTGCCAGGCCGGACTTGCCGTGCAGCAGGACCTCGCGCTGGGCGCCCTGATCGGCGTCACGCATGCCGAGCGCAACGGCCATCATTATGTCGACGGCTTCGGTGAGGCGCCTGCCGCTGAAGCTCAGGCCTTCGCAAAGGCCCATCCCGATCTCTACGCCGACAGCGGGCAAGGCGTCCGGCTCTCCATTCACGACGGCGATCTCCTCACGGGATCGCTGACCGCAACGGGCTTTGCGACGTCGGTCCATCCGGACTGGTCGGCGCTACGCCCGCTCGAACAGCCAAAATCACGTCAGGAGCAATTGGCATGACCACACAACGCCTCGGCCTCATCATGAACGGCATCACCGGCCGCATGGGGCTCAACCAGCATCTGATCCGCTCGATCGTCGCGATCCGCGACCAGGGGGGCGTCAGGCTGAAGAACGGCGATCGCGTGATGCCCGATCCGATCCTGGTCGGCCGCAGCGCCGACAAGGTCGAGCGGCTGGCCAGGCAGTTCAACATTACGCGCTGGACCACGGACCTCGATGCCGCGCTCGCGGACAAGAACGACACCATGTTCTTCGACGCCGCGACCACGCAGGCGCGGCCCGGCCTTCTGTCCCGCGCGATCAACGCCGGCAAGCACGTCTATTGCGAGAAGCCGATTGCGACCAACTTCGAAGAGGCTGTCGAGGTGGTCAAACTCGCCAACGCCAAGGGCGTCAAGCACGGCACGGTGCAGGACAAGCTGTTCCTGCCCGGCCTGAAGAAGATCGCCTTCCTGCGCGACTCCGGCTTCTTCGGCCGCATCCTCTCGGTGCGCGGCGAGTTCGGCTATTGGGTGTTCGAGGGCGGCTGGCAGGAGGCGCAGCGGCCATCATGGAACTACCGCAGCGAGGACGGCGGCGGCATCATTCTCGACATGGTCTGCCACTGGCGCTACGTGCTCGACAACCTTTTCGGCGACGTCGAGAGCGTGGTCTGCATCGGCAACACCGACATTCCCGAGCGCTTTGATGAGCAGGGGGAAAAGTACAAGGCGACCGCCGACGATTCCGCCTATGCGACGTTCCAGCTCAAGGGCGGTATCATCGCCCACATCAACATGTCCTGGGTGACGCGCGTCTATCGCGACGACCTCGTCACCTTTCAGGTCGACGGCACGCTCGGCTCGGCCGTTGCGGGCCTTTCCGACTGCATGATCCAGGCGCGGCAGGCGACGCCCCGTCCGGTCTGGAATCCCGACGAGAAGCGGCTGCACGATTTCTACGGCGATTGGCAGAAGCTGCCGGACAATGTCACCTACGACAACGGCTTCAAGGAGCAGTGGGAGATGTTCATCCGCCATGTCTATGAAGACGCGCCGTACAAGTTTACGCTGCTCGAAGGCGCCAAGGGCGTGCAGCTCGCCGAATGCGCGCTGAAGAGCTGGAAGGAGCGGCGCTGGGTCGACGTCGCGCCGGTCAAGGTCTGAGGAGGCCGACATGAACAAGCCTGTCCAGCCGATGTCATCGCTCTCACTGCAACTGCCGAAGGCCGACCGCTCGATCGAGACCTACCGGCTCGCTGCCTCCCGGAGCTTCCCGGCGAAGCTCGAGGGCACGCTGAACCGCATCGCGTTCTCGGCCGTGCATACGGTGGCCGATCCTTTCGCGGACAACGATCCCTGGCTCTCGGTGTCCGTCGACTGGGACAAGACCATCGCCTTCCGCGAGCATGTCTGGGACCTCGGTCTCGGCGTCGCGGAGGCCATGGACACCGCGCAGCGCGGCATGGGGCTGGACTGGCCGACCTCACTGGAGCTGATCACGCGTTCGGTCGCAGCCGCAAAGCAGCGCAACGCGCTGGTGTTCTCCGGCGCGGGCACGGATCATCTCGCGGTCGAGGATGCCAAGAGCCTCGATGACGTGATCCGCGCCTATGAAGAGCAGATCTCCGCGGTCGAGAAGGTCGGCGGCCGCATCATCCTGATGGCCTCGCGCGCGCTCGCCAAGCTCGGCCGCAACGCCGATGACTATGCAAAAGTCTATGACCGTGTGCTCTCGCAGGTCCGCGAGCCCGTGATCATCCACTGGCTCGGCGATATGTTCGATCCGGCGCTGACGGGATATTGGGGCACCAAGGATCTCGACAAGGCGATGGGCACGGCGGTCGCCATCATCAACGGCAACGCCGCCAAGGTCGACGGCGTCAAGGTCTCGCTGCTCGACAAGCAGCGCGAGATCGAGATGCGCCGTCGCCTCGACAAGCGCATCAAGATGTACACCGGCGACGACTTCAACTACGCGGAGCTGATCGCCGGCGACGAACACGGCTTTTCGCACGCGCTGCTCGGCATCTTCGATGCCATCGCGCCGGCGGCCTCCTACGCGCTATCGCGGCTTGCGGTCGGCGACGAGGCCGGCTTCCACGACGTGCTGGGGCCGACCGTGCCGCTGTCGCGCCACATCTTCAAGGCGCCGACGCGCTTCTACAAGACCGGTGTGGTCTTGATGGCCTACCTGAACGGCCACCAGGATCACTTCACCATGGTCGGCGGCCAGGAGAGCGCGCGGTCGATGCTGCATCTGGCCGAGCTGTTCCGCCTCGCGGATCAAGCCGGCTTGCTCGCCAATCCCGAACTTGCGACGCGGCGGATGAAGACCGTGCTGGCCTCGCACGGACTAGAATCCTGATGCGTGATTTTTCGTCTGACCATCGCTGGCTGTCGCTGAACACGGCGACAGTCCGCAAGCAGGGTGATCTCGTTCAGATCGTTGAGGCCTGTGCAAGGCATGGCATCGGCGCTATCGATCCCTGGCGGGACCAGGTCGCGGCCGTCGGGCTTCACCGCGCCGTGCGCGCAGTACGCGATGCTGGTCTGGAACTCTCGGGCTATTGCCGCGGAGGCATGTTCACCTCCGACGCTGCGCGCTGGACCGAAGTGCGCGACGACAATCGGCGCTGTGTCGACGAAGCCAAGGCGCTGGGCGCCTCCTGTATCGTGCTCGTCGTTGGCGGCCTGCCGCAATATTCGCGGCCGGGCAGCGCCGCGTCGAAGGATATTTCGGCGGCGCGGGGACAGGTCGAGGATGGCTTGGCCGAGATGCTCGATTACGCCAGGCAGGCGGAACTGCCGCTGGCGATCGAGCCTCTGCATCCGGCCTATGCGGCCGATCGCGCCTGCGTGAACACGACCAAGCAGGCGCTGGATATTTGCGACCGGCTCGATCCCAGCCGCAGCGGCATGCTCGGCGTCGCGCTTGATGTCTATCACATCTGGTGGGATCCGGAGCTGATGGGCCAGATCGCGCGCGCCGGCAAGGATCGCCTGCTGGCGTTTCATGTCTGCGACTGGCTGGTGCCGACCAAGGACATCCTCAACGATCGAGGCATGATGGGTGACGGCGTGATCGACATCAAGTCGGTGCGCGCGGCCGTCGAGGCGCAAGGCTATGCTGGTTATTCGGAGATCGAGATATTCTCCAACGACTGGTGGGGCAAGCCGATGGACGAGGTGCTGCGCACCTGCATCGAGCGGCACCGAAGCGTGGTTTAGGATCGGCATCTCAAACAATGCTGCTGGCGGTCACTGGCTTGCGGTCTGCGGCAGCGTGTTGAAGCGCGCTTTCTGCTCGCTGCTCAGCGTCGCGTAGAACTCGTCCAATGCCGGCTGCACCCGATTAGCTGCCTCCAGCATGGCCTCGAGCCGCTTCTGCATCGCTTCGAGTCGCCCCACCGGGGTCAGCGGCACCTCATCCGGGCAGGCTGCCTGCAGGGCCTTAACTGCCTGATTGGTCGCATCGCCCAATCGCTCGAGCGCGTCCTTCTGCTTGCCCGCCGGATGTATTGCCGCCTCGATCCGTTCGATCGGGAGCTGCGTCAGGCTGGATTTCGGATCGCCGCAGCTTTCGGGCTGAGCATTCGCCTCCTGCTGCTGCGACTGCTGTTGCGAGCGCTCGCCGATATTGGGACCGAGCGCGTTGAAACGCGCCTGCTGCTCATCGCTGAGTGAACCATAGAATTTTTCGAGCGCCGGCCGCACGATCTTCACCGCCTCGAGCGTGGCGCTGACGCGGTTCGTCATCGCACGCAAGCGGCCGGGCGGCGTCAGAGCATACGAATCATTGCAGGATTGCTTGAACGCATCGGCGGCCTGTGCCGCGGCGGCCTTCAAGTCGTCGAGCAGGGTACGCTGCTCGGGCGTCGGCCGTACTGCCTGGGTGATCGACGCGAACGGCCACGCGGTCACGCCCTTGTCCGGAGCGTCACACAATTGCCGCACCGTCTGCTGGCTTACGCTGGCGCTCCGGCGCGCGCGGTAGCTGCCACCGGCTTGCGGATAGTCATACGGGTTGATGCTGGCATAGGCGGAATAGGCGCCATCCCCGCCCCAGAACACGGTGTCGACGAAGTCGTCGTAGGCATAGGCCCAATAGCCGGGGTCGTACGCGTAGGACCAGAACGTGTAGTCGAAAATATCGGAATAGGCGTACGGCCAGAACACCGGCCCAAGCCAGGCCACGAAGACCGCAGGATGACGGTGCCGCCAAGCCTGCCGGGGAGCCCAGCCGCTCTGGCGGGTGATGAGTGCCGCTTGGCTTTGCGGAGTGGCGTGCTCGCGGAATCGTTCCGTAAATCGCCCGCGCTCGGCGGCCCGCGCGGCGACGGCAGTGGCCGCGGCGGCTCGGCCAACTGTCGTTGGCTCGGGTCCCAACCGCTGCAGGCGCGCCTGATCGCGCTGCTGCATGCTCTGCTCGCGCTGCAGCAGGTGATTCTGTGTCTGCAGCGCTCGCTCCTGTGCATGCTGCGCCCGCCGGCCTTCCGGCTTGCTCGACTGCAATTGCTGCACACGTTGTTGCAGCCGGTCGATGCGGGTCTGACGTTCCGCGCTCTGGCGTGTCAGCGCGTCGCGCTGATGTTGCTGCGTGATCTGCTGGCGCTGCTGGATCTGTTGCTGATGCTGTTGCGCTCGCTGTTCGATCCGCTCCTGTCGCGACGGCCGTGCGCTGATGGCTGGTGGCGCGCTGGGGCGCGAGGGGGCTGCGATATGCGGCGTCCGCTGCGGTGCCATGGCCGGACGCTGCGGTGCCGCCGGCGCCCGATGGATCTCAGGCCGCGGTGCCGCCACGTGCGGGGCCGCTCGCGGCGGTGGTGCGGCGAAGTGTGGGGCCGGACGCGGCGGTGGCGAAGCGAAGTGGGGCACCGGATGCGGCGCCATGGCCGGTCGCTGCGGCATGGCCGGTGGATGGAATGCCGGTGCGGCGGGACGCGACATCGCTGGCGGCGCCGCCGGACGGGCCATCGCCGGTGGCGCTGCCGGTCGGGCAGCGGGTCCCGGTGGTCCACCTCTTCCATGTTGCTGGGCGTGCACGCCGACATTCGCCGCCAGCATGAAGACGCCAACCAGGAAAGCCGTAAGACAAACGCCACGCGGAAGCATGACAGCAGCTCTTCGCTCGTCCAGTCGCCCGTGACTGTCAACGCGCAGGCGACGAAATCGTTCGCTCGCCTCCGGCATGCGCCATTCCGACGCAGGCAGGCCTCACGTGAAATCCTGCGTAAGCGTGGTCGCGATCCGCTCCAGCGCCCAATCAACCTGGTCGCCGGTGATCACCAGCGGCGGGGCGAAGCGGATTGTATGCTCGTGGGTATCCTTGGCGAGGATGCCTTCGAGCTGCAGGGCCTCACAGTAGCGGCGCGCACGGCCGGCTTCGGGATTGAGCTCGACTGCCAGCATCAGCCCGCGTCCGCGCACGTCGCGGACGGTGTTGGCGCGGATGCTTCTGAGGCCTTGCAGGAAGCGCTCACCCTGCACCGCAGCGTTCTCGATCATCCCTTCCTCGACGAGAACGCGGAGCGCCGCCCGCGCCACCGCGCAGGCGAGCGGGTTGCCACCAAATGTCGAGCCGTGCTGACCTGGTTTCAGAGTGCCGAGGACCTCGTTGTTGGAAAGCACGGCCGAGACGGGATAGAAACCGCCGGACAAAGCCTTGCCGAGCAGCGTCACATCCGCCTCGATACCCTCGTGCTGTTCCGCAAGCAGCTTGCCGGTGCGGCCGAGCCCGGTCTGGATCTCGTCGAGGATCAGCATCACCTCGTGCGCAGTGCAGAGCTCGCGCACCCCCGTGAAATAGCCTGCCGGTGGAATGATGACGCCGGCTTCGCCCTGGATCGGCTCGACCAGGAAGGCGACGGTGTTCGGTGTGATCGCGGCTTCCAGCGCTGCGAGATCGCCGAAGGGGATGATTTTGAAGCCCGGCGCAAACGGGCCGAAATGTTCGCGCGTGGCCGCATCGGTCGAGAAACCGACGATGCCGAGGGTGCGTCCATGGAAATTGTTGGCGCAGACGATGATCTCGGCCTGCCCGTCGGGCACCCCCTTCACCTCATAGCCCCATTTGCGCACGGACTTGATCGCGCTCTCCACGGCCTCGGCGCCACTGTTCATCGGCAGCACCTTGTGGGAGCCGGTCAGCTCTGCGATCTCTTCGTAGAAGGGAGCGAGTTGGTCGTTGTGGAATGCGCGCGAGGTCAGGGTCAGTCGGCCGGCCTGCTCGACCATCGCGGCCAGGATTTTCGGGTGGCAGTGGCCCTGGTTGACCGCCGAATAGGCGGAGAGGCAATCCAGGTAACGGTTGCCCTGGGTGTCCCAAACGAAGACGCCTTCGCCGCGCGACAGGACAACGCCTAGCGGCTCGTAATTGCGGGCGCCGAAGCGCGCCTCCCTCGTGATGAAATCAGCAACTGGCGGACTACTCATCCTTCGTCACTCCAGCTCACGTATTTCACGCATTCTAACCGATAATGCGTGGTTCGTTCAAAATGATGCGTGCTGGCGAGGGCCTCAGCCGATGGAGCAGGGCACGCTCAGGAAGCCGCGGAAACGCACCCGTCCGCCCCGCAACGGTTGACCGCTCAAGGCGTAGTTCGGGAAGCGCGCCAGGAAGCGCGAGATCGCGATCGCGCCTTCGAGTCGCGCCAGCGCCATGCCGGCGCATTGATGCGCCCCCGTCGCGAAGGCGAGATGGCGGTTCGGCGTGCGCGCGATGTCGAAGCGTTCCGGATCCGGAAACTGCGCGGGATCACGATTGGCCGCGCCGATGCACAGCGTGATCGATGTGCCGGCGTCGAGCATGACGCCGCCGAGCTCGACCCGCTCCGTGGTCATGCGGTTACCGAGCTGGTTCGAGCTCTCGTAGCGCAGGATCTCTTCCACTGCGGTCTTGATCAGGTCCGAATTGTCGATCAGCCGCTGCTTCTGATCCGGGTTCCAATGCAGCGCCACCAGGCCGTTGCCGATAAGATTGGTGGTGGTCTCGTGCCCGGCATTGAGCAGGAAGATGCAATTGTGCAGCAATTCCTTCTCGGTCAGCCGCTCGCCGTTCTCCTCGCCCTGGATCAGACGCGTCAGCACGTCGCGGTCGGGATTGCCGGGTTCTTGACGCCGGCGCGCGACCAGCGTCTCGAGATAGGCGAGGAAGTCCTTCACGGCCTTGTTGCCGCGCGCGGCGGCTTCGGTCGACACGACGGGTTCGAGCGCTCCCAGGATCGCCAGCGACCAGTCGCGGAGCGGCTTGCGCTCCTCGTGGGGAACATCGAGCAGATTGCCGATCACTTCGATCGGGATGGAGGCCGCGAAGTCGTCGATCAGCTCGCAACTGCCTTTGGCAGCGATGGCGTCGAGCAGGCTATCGATCAGCTTGATGAGGTCCGGCTCCATCCCTGCAATCGCGCGCGGCGACAACGCGCCCATGATCAGCCGCCGCACCCGGGTGTGAGAGGGCGGATCGTTGAAGACGAGGCTTGTGGTGTGGTGCTCGTAGAGCAGGGAGTCGCCGTATTTCGGCGCGAACTCGCGCTTCTTGTCCGAGCTGAAAGACTTCGTGTTCTTGTAGGTGGTGACGAGGTCGTCGTAGCGGGTCAGGAACACGGTGCCGTTCGGCAGGCGCTTGACCGGCTCGTTCTCCCGCAGTGCACGATAAGTCGGGTAGGGATTGTCGTAGAATTCGGGCGTCAGCTTCTCCAGATCGAAATTGGCTGCCAGTTCTCTCGCATCTGCGTTCATGCCGCCATACTCGCCGGTTGAGACCGATATGCCGTTTTCGCTGTTTCGAGCGATGCGGCTCACCGTCTACAGTCGTGCCACGATTTGCTCTGACCGGACAGGAAAATGCACGCCCGCGCTGATGCTGCCGACACGGCACCCGAATCGAGCACTCTTTGGCCCGATTATATTTTCGCGACATTGCAACGCTTCGACGTCCGGCAGGTGCCTTACGTGCCTGATGCCGGCCATTCGAAGCTGATCCAACGCGTGCAGGGCTCGTCCACCATGCGCGGCATTCCACTGACGACGGAAGAGGAGGGCGTGGCGCTTCTGGCCGGTGCCTGGACCGGTGGACAGCGTGGCGTGCTGCTGATGCAGTCGAGCGGGGTCGGCAATTGCATCAACATGCTCTCGCTGATCCCGATCCTGCGCTTCCCGTTCCTCACGCTGGTGACCATGCGCGGCGAGTGGGGCGAGTTCAATCCGTGGCAGGTGCCGATGGGCTCGACCACGCAGGGCGTCTTCGAACTCTCGGGCGTCAAGGTGCTGCGGGCATCGAACCCAGCCGAGGTTCCGGCCGTGCTCGAAGCGGCCGCGGCACAAGCCTACAACGCCCTTACGCCGACCGCAGTCCTGTTGTCGCAGCGCCTGATCGGCGCAAAGGTTTTCACCAAATGAGCAAGGCCAATCTCCTCGACCGCCGCCAGGTGGTGTCCGCGCTGCTTGCGAACCGCAAGGATCTCGTCGCGATCGGCGGCCTCGGCGCCTCCACCAACGACATCACCGCCGCCGGCGACCATGCGCGCAATTTCTACCTCTGGGGCGGCATGGGCGGCGCGGCGATGATCGGCCTCGGGCTCGCGCTGGCGCAGCCGAAGCTCCCGGTGCTGGTCATCACCGGGGACGGCGAGATGCTGATGGGCATGGGGAGCCTTGCCACCATCGGCCTGCAGAAGCCGTCGAATCTCTCAATCGTGGTGCTCGACAACGAGTGCTATGGTGAGACCGGCGGCCAGACCAGCCACACCTCCGCGGCCGCCGACCTCGTCGGCGTCGCCAGGGCCTGCGGCATTCCGGACAGCCGGGCGATCTCGACCATGGCCGAGGTGGAGGCTTTTGCCAAAACCGTCCATGACGTCTCGGCCGGGCCACGCTTTGCCAATGTGAAGATCGACAGCGCCAACGTAGAGCGGATTTTGCCAAGCCGGGACGGGACCTATATCGTCAACCGGATCCGCGGCGACCTCGGTTTCCAGCCGATCTAGGCCCCCGTTCGAATCGAACCTCAATCGGACCCGCCGGATCGTGCCGGCAGGCGGCCGCTGCTCGTAAATTTCCGTTGAATCTACAACCCATTTAGGTTGCGTCGCAGCATTGTGCTTGACTTTGGCGTGGGTGAGTGCTTACTCACTAACATGAGCTCACTACGCATGACGAGCGACCTGAGGCGTCAATTGATCCTCGGCGCCGCTAAACGTTGCTTTGCCCGACATGGCTATAACGGCACCACGACCAAGAGCGTGGCGGCGGCAGCTGCCATTTCCGAGGCGCTGCTGTTCAAGCATTTCCCGTCCAAGGCGGCGCTCTATGCCGAAATCCTCAGCGACGAATGCGAGGCCGACCCGGCGCTGATGGAGCTGCTCGAGCGGGAGCCGTCGACCGCCGCCCTGGTCGAATTGATCCGTGGCATGGTCCAGCATTTCCTCGAGATCGCCGACGGTCCCGACCAGGAGGAGGCGCAGCGCCTGCGACTGATGGCCACGAGCCATCTGGATGATGGCGAGTTCGCGCGCCTGCTATATGCCAAGATCGAGAAGCTGATCGGCGCGGTCTTCGTCGCCTCGCTCGAGCGCGCGGTCGCCGCGGGCGATGCGCGGCCTTGCGGCGGCGAGCCGCTCAACCTGTTCTGGTTTGCGCATCATTCGGTGATGACGGCTGCGCTGACCAGGCTGCCGGCCGCGCCCTGTCTCGCTTACGGCAAGGCGAACGATCTGGAGCGGCAGCTCTGTGAGTTTCTTCTGAGGGGTATAGGACTTAACGACGCCGCAATTGCTTCGCATCTGGACCGCGCTTTGGCGCCGGGTGCCGGCAAGACGGCGATTGCAGAAAGTGCATGACATGAACATCGTAGCCGAACACAAGATTTCGGGCGAACCGATCGACAACAAGGCTGCCAAGCGTCCCGTCAAGCCGGTGCGCTGGTTCCTCATCGTCGGCACGCTGCTGGGCGTGCTCGTCGGCGGCCTCGTCTGGTTCAATTCTTTCCGGGGCCAGATGATCAAGCAGTTCTTCGCCAACAACAAGCCGCCGCCGGTGGCCGTCAGCGCCGCCGAGGCGAAGTCGGAGGTGGTGCCGAACCTCTTGACCGCGGTCGGCGAACTCGCTGCCGTGCACCAGGTCAACGTCACCACCGACGTCAACGGCCGCGTCACCGAGATCAAGTTCGAGCCGGGCGCGCATGTTGATGAAGGCACGCCGCTGGTGCAGCTGTTCGACGCGCCGGAGCAGGGCGACCTCGCCAACTACAAGGCGCAGGCGACCGTGGCGCAGCTTTCGCTCGACCGTGCCAAGCAGCTCGCGTCGCGCCAGTTCGGTCCGCAGGCGACCGTCGATACCGCGCAGGCCGCCTACGACCAGGCGCTGGCCGGCATCGCCAAGACCGAGGCGCTGATCTCGCAGAAGCTGGTGCGCGCGCCGTTCTCCGGCGATCTCGGCGTCCGCAAGGTCGAACTCGGTCAGTATCTCACCGCAGGCACGGCCATCGTGTCGCTGACCGATCTGTCGGAGCTGTGGGCCAACTTCACGGTGACGGAAAAGGACTCCGGCAACCTCAAGGTCGGCCAGCCCGTCCGGCTAAAGGTCGACGCCTATCCAGGCCGCACCTTCGAGGGCAAGATCACGACGATCGAGCCGCAGATCTCGACCGACACCCGCAACATTCGCGTGCAGGCGACGATTGCCAATCCAGAGAAGATCCTGAAGCCCGGCATGTTCGTGACCACCACGGTGGTGCTGCCGGACAAGCCGGCGGTGATCACCGTGCCGGAAACGGCGGTGGACTACACGCTCTATGGCGATGCGGTGTTCGTGATCACCGAGAAAAAGGAAGACGACGGCAAGACCAGCCTGAGTGCGGTGCGCACCTTCGTGCAGACCGGCAACCGGGTCGACGGTCGCGCCGAGATCCTGAAAGGGCTGAAGGCGGGTGACAAGGTCGTCGCCGTCGGCCAGCTCAAGCTGCAATCGGGCGCTCCGGTGTCGATTTCGAACGACCCGGCACCGCAGATCCCGGCGCAGCCGCCGCGCTACTGACATAACGCTCGCATGATCCGGCCCGGCCGGATCATGCTTCTTGAGACAAAGAAATCGAGATTGCCGCGATGGCCTTTACCGATATTTTCATCAAGCGCCCGGTTCTGTCGGTCGTCGTCAGCCTGCTGATCCTGTTGATCGGTCTGCGCGCGGCGATGGTGCTGCCGATCCGGCAATATCCAAAACTGTCGAACACGGTCATCAACATCACGACCGTCTATCCCGGCGCGTCCGCGGACCTGATTCAGGGCTTCATCACCACGCCGATCGAGCAGGCGGTCGCCTCCGCCGAAGGCGTGGACTACATCACCTCGTCCTCGGTGCTCGGCACCTCGACGATCCAGGTCTACATCAAGCTCAATTTCGATCCGAACCAGGCGCTCACCGAGGTGCTCGCCAAGACCAACTCGGTCAAATACCTGATCCCGAAGGAATCCAACGACCCGATCGTCACCAAGACCACGGGCCAGACCACGGCCGTGATGTATCTCGGCTTCTCATCCGAGGAATTGTCGGGCTCGGCGATCTCCGACTATCTGACGCGCGTGGTGCAACCAGTGCTGTCGACCGTCGACGGCGTCGCCTCCGCCGACATTTTGGGCGGCCAGACCTTCGCGATGCGGCTGTGGCTTGATCCGGTGAAGATGGCAGGCCGCAACGTGTCGCCGGCCGACGTCGCCGCGGCGATCACCGCCAATAACTTCCAGTCCGCGGCGGGCCAGACCAAGGGCTATCTCATCGTCTCGAACGTCTCGACGAATACGGGCCTCACCGACGTCAACCAGTTCAAGAAGATGATCATCAAGGCCAAGGACGGCGGCTTCGTGCGGATGGAGGACATCGCGACCGTCGAGCTTGCCGCGCAGAGCACGGATGCGAGCGTCGCCTTCAACGGCGAGCACGCGATCTTCATCGGCGTGCAGGCGACCCCGCAAGGTAACCCGCTGACGCTGGTCAAGGGCGTGCGCGCGCTGTTCCCCGAGCTCGAGCGCAATCTGCCGCCGTCGATGAAGATGAAGGTCGCCTACGACTCGACCAAGTTCATCCAGTCGTCGATCGACGAGGTCGAGAAGACGCTGGGCGAAGCCGTCATCATCGTCATCGTCGTGATCTTCCTGTTCCTCGCCTCGCTCCGCTCGGTCATTATTCCGGTGGTGACAATCCCGCTGTCGATGATCGGCGTCTGCACGCTGATGCTGGCGCTGGGCTTCAGCTTCAACCTGCTGACGCTGCTCGCCATGGTGCTCGCGATCGGCCTGGTGGTCGACGACGCCATCGTCGTGGTGGAGAACATCCATCGACATCTGGAAGAAGGGAAGACGCCGGTACAGGCGGCGCTACAAGGCGCGCGCGAAATCGTCGGTCCGGTGGTCTCGATGACCATCACGCTCGCTGCCGTGTACGCGCCAATCGGGTTCCTCGGCGGCCTCACCGGCTCGCTGTTCCGCGAGTTCGCCTTTACGCTGGCGGGCTCGGTGATCGTATCCGGCGTGATCGCGCTGACGCTGTCGCCGATGATGTGCTCGGTGCTGTTGAAGAACACGGAGGAAGGCCGCTTCGCCAAGTTCGTCAACAAGGTGTTCGGCGCAGTGACGCGGTGGTATGGACGCAGGCTCGACCGCTCGCTCGACTACAAGGCGATCACCGGTCTGTTCGCGGTGACGATCCTCGGGCTCGTCGGCTTCCTCTATATGCACACCTCGAAGGAGCTCGCGCCCGAAGAAGATCAGGGCATTGTCTTCGCGGTGACCAAGGCGCCGAAATACGCCAACATCGACTATGTCGATTTCTACGGCGACAAGCTCGACAAGGAATTCCAGAAGTTCCCCGAGACCGATCTGCGTTTCGTGCTGAACGGCATCAACGGTCCGCAGGGTGGTATCGCCGGCATGCTGCTGAAGCCCTGGGAGGAGCGCAAGCGCTCGTCGATCGCGCTGAAGCCGCTGGTGCAGGCGGAGCTGTCCAAGATCGAGGGCGTCCAGGCGTTCGCATTCAACCTGCCGCCGCTGCCGGGCGGCCCGGGCGGCCTGCCGGTGCAGATGGTGATCAACTCCACCGCAGGGTTCCAGACGGTCTATGAGCAAATGGAGAAGCTGAAGGACGCTGCGCGCAAGAGCGGCATGTTCATCGTCTCCGACAGCGACCTCGCCTACAATCAGCCGAACGTGAAGGTGACGATCGACCGGACCAAGGCGCAGGATCTCGGCGTCAACATGCAGAACCTCGGCAGCACGCTCGCGGTTCTGCTTGGCGGCAACTACATCAACCGCTTCAATCTGGAGGGCCGTTCCTACCAGGTGATCCCGCAGGTGCCGCGCGGTCAGCGGCTCTCGCCGGATTCGCTCGGCGGCTACTACGTGACCACCAACACCGGCCAGCAGCTCCCGCTGTCGACGGTGGTGTCGATCAAGACCACCACCGACCCGAACTCGCTGACGCACTACAATCAGCTCAATTCGGCGACGTTCTCGGCGGTGCCGATGCCGGGCGTGACCATCGGTGCTGCGGTCGACTTCCTCGAGAGCGAGGCCAAGAAGCTGCCGCAGGGCTTCAGCCACGACTATCTCGCTGACAGCCGGCAGTACGTGCAGGAAGGCAATCAGCTCGCGATCACCTTCGGCTTCGCGCTGATCATCATCTTCCTGGTGCTGGCGGCGCAGTTCGAGAGCTTGCGTGACCCGCTGGTGATCATGATCTCGGTGCCGATGGCGATCGTCGGCGCCCTGATCCCGCTGTTCTTCGGCGTGGCGACCATGAACATCTACACCCAGGTCGGTCTGCTCACCCTGGTCGGCCTGATCACCAAGCACGGCATCCTCATGGTGGAGTTCGCCAACGAGCTCCAGATCAAGGAACGGCTCGACCGCCGCTCGGCCATCGAAATGTCGGCCCGCATCCGTCTGCGTCCGATCCTGATGACGACGGCCGCGATGGTCACCGGCCTGATCCCGCTGCTGACCGCCACCGGCGCCGGCGCCGCCAGCCGCTTCTCGATCGGACTCGTGGTCGTGGCCGGCATGTCCATCGGCACTCTGTTCACGCTGTTCGTGCTGCCGGCGGTCTACGTCGTGCTGGCAACCGACCACAGCAAGGAGGCCGAATCGGAGCGCAACAAGCAGATCGAGGCCATGGACCTCGGCTCCAAGGCGCTGCGGCCGACCTGATACGAAAGGCTAACTGAACGAAGAAAGGGCGGCATCGGCTGACACCGTTGCCGCCCTTTTTCTGTGGCCGCCATCGCCGATCATTCCGCGCAGCGGCGCCCCGGTATTGGACGACCTCTTTTCCCGCCCCTGCGAGAGACAAGGTCCAGCCTTCTTGCTAGGCTTGGCGGGATGACCATCTCCCTCCATCCCGACACCCCGCAAGCCCGGACGCTGCCTAGCGCGGCCCGTGGCAGCGCGTCCGATGGGGCGGAAGGGTCACGGATCAGAGTCCGGCTGTTCACTAAATACGTCGCGCTGTTCGTGGCGGTCGTGGCCATCGCGCTGCTCGCCAATGGACTGTTCGAGGTCTTTTTCTATTATCGTGAGCACAAGGCGTCGCTGATCCGGGTTCAGCACGAGCAGGCCGAAGCCGCGGCGGCCAAGATCAGCCAGTTCGTCAAGGAGATCGAGAACCAGCTCGGCTGGACCACCCAACTGCCGTGGTCGGCCGGCTCCATTGAGCAGCGCCGGTTCGATGCGCTGCGGCTCTTGCGGCAGGTGCCGGCCATTACCGAGCTCGCCCAGGTCGATGCGACCGGCAAGGAGCGCCTGCGCGTCTCGCGGCTCGCCATGGACGCCATCGACAGCGGGGTGGACCTGTCGAGCGATCCGAAATTTACCGAGGCCGTCGCGCACAAGGTCTATTACGGGCCGGTCTATTTCCGCCGGGAGTCCGAGCCGTACATGACGCTGGCGCTGGCCGGCGCGCGCAAGGATGCCGGTGTCAGCATCGCGGAGGTGAACCTCAAGCTGATCTGGGACGTGGTCTCCCAGATCAGGGTCGGCGAGCACGGACATGCCTATGTGGTCGGCCCGGAGGGACGCCTGATTGCGCATCCCGACATCAGCCTCGTGCTGCGCAACACCGACATGTCGGGGCTGGCGCAGGTGCGTGCGGCGCAAGCCGGCGACGGCGTCATGCCGGATTCGCTTCAGGAAGCGACCAACATCCAGGGACAGAAGGTTCTGACGGCGTCCGCGCCGATCGCGCCGCTCGGCTGGACCATGTTCGTCGAGTTGCCGGTGGAGGAAGCCTATGCCGCCCTCCATGCCTCGTTGGAGCGGCTCGCGATCGTATTGCTCGTGGCATCGATCTTCGCCGTGCTCGCCGGGATTTTTCTCGCGCGCCGCA
This sequence comes from Bradyrhizobium sp. Cp5.3, assembly GCF_000426265.1. Classification (NCBI taxonomy): domain Bacteria; kingdom Pseudomonadati; phylum Pseudomonadota; class Alphaproteobacteria; order Hyphomicrobiales; family Nitrobacteraceae; genus Bradyrhizobium; species Bradyrhizobium sp. Cp5.3. The sequence goes on from NZ_AUFA01000002.1 coordinate 180,655, forward strand.
TGGTCGGCCCGATCCAGGCGCTGCGCAGCGGGGCTGAGCGCATCGGCGGCGGCGATTTCTCCCAGCGCATCTCGATCAGGACCGGCGACGAGCTCGAAGGGCTCGCCGACCAGTTCAACGACATGGGCGCCCGCTTGCAGGAATCCTATGCGACCTTGGAAAGGAAGGTCGAGCAGCGCACGGCGGAATTGAGCGAGTCGTTACAGCAGCAGACGGCGACTGCCGATGTGCTGAAGGTGATCAGCCGTTCGGCGTTCGATCTGCAAATGGTGTTGAACACGCTTGTCGAGTCGGCGGCCCGTCTGTGTGACGCGGACGAAGGCACGATCTTTCGGCCCAAGGACGGCGTTTTCTATTTGGCAGCAAGCTGCGGCCTCGGAGCTGAGCAGGAAAGTCATCTTCGGACGTTCGCTTCCGTACCCGAGCGAGGAAGTGTGGTCGGACGCACGCTGCTCGATCGCAAGACGGTTCATGTCCCGGACGTGCAGGCCGACCCGGAATTCGCGCCTTCTTCTGCTCGAAGGCGTTCTGACGTACGTACGATGCTTGGTGTGCCTCTGCTCCGCGAGGGTGCGCCGATCGGCGTGTTCGTTTTGACGCGGCACATGGTGCGGCCCTTTAGCGAGAAGCAGATCGAACTGGCGGCTACGTTTGCCGATCAGGCGCTTATCGCGATCGAGAATGCCCGACTGTTTGAAGAAGTCCAGGAACGCACTAGAGAGTTGTCGCGGTCCCTTGACGATTTGCGCACCGCGCAGGACCGCCTGATTCAGACCGAGAAGCTCGCTTCGCTCGGCCAGCTCACCGCGGGCATCGCCCACGAGATCAAGAACCCGCTCAACTTCGTCAACAACTTCTCCTCGGTGTCGACGGAGCTGATTGGGGAGCTCAACGAGACCTTGCGATCGGCCGCGCTCGACGACAAGACGAGGGAGGATGTCGACGAGTTGACCGGCATGCTCAAGAGCAATCTCGAAAAGGTCGTGCAGCACGGTAAGCGCGCCGATTCCATCGTCCGGAACATGTTGCTGCATTCGCGCGAAGGCTCCGGCGAGCATCGCCACGTCGACATCAACGCGGTCGTCGAAGAAAGCCTGAATCTGGCCTATCATGGCGCGCGCGCCGAAAGGCCGAGCTTCAATGTCACGCTCAAGCGCGACCTGGATCCCGCGGCCGGTGCTGTCAACATCTATCCGCAGGAGATCACGCGGGTCCTCCTCAATCTGATCTCGAACGGCTTCTATGCCTCGGCCAAACGCAAAGAGAGCGCCGGGGACGGCTTCGAGCCGACCTTGAGCGCGACGACACGGAATCTCGGCGGCAAGGTCGAGATCCGGATCCGTGACAACGGCACGGGCATTCCGCCCGAGGTGAAGGAGAAGATGTTCAATCCCTTCTTCACCACCAAGCCGGCCGGCGAGGGCACCGGGCTTGGCCTGTCCATGAGTCATGACATCGTCGTGAAACAGCACGGCGGAACGATTGACGTGAATACCGAGCCCGGCGCATTTACCGAATTCATCATCACGCTGCCGCGCACGTTGGCGGCGGGAGGCACTACCGGAGGCAAGACGTGAACGTTTACATCCTGGTCGTGGATGACGAGCCCGATGTCGAGGCGCTGTTCCGGCAGCATTTCCGGCGCGACCTTCGCGCCGGCCGCTTTCAGATGGAGTTTGCTCCGTCCGCGCCCGATGCGCTCAGACGCGCGGCCGAGGTCCGTGATCCCGCGCTGATCCTGATCCTGTCCGACATCAACATGCCCGGGATGAGTGGGCTCGACATGCTGCAGAAGGTTCGGGCCGAACATCCGCACGTTCCCGTCATCATGATCACGGCCTATGGCGACGCCGAGACGCACCGGAAGGCGATCGAGCGGGGCGCCGTCGCGCTCCTCACCAAGCCGATCGACTTCGCACAGCTGCGCCAGGAGATCGACACCAGGCTCGAGCAGGCGGCATGACGGCGACCATCCTCTTCGTCGACGACGAGCCCGATCTCGAAACGCTGGTCCTGCAGAAATTCCGCAGGCAGCTTCGCGAGGGGCACGTCAACTTCATGTTCGCGCGCGACGGCGTCGAGGCGCTCGAGTCGATCGCGCAGCATCCGCACGTCGACATGGTCGTCTCCGACATCAACATGCCGCGGATGGACGGGCTGTCGCTGCTGCAGAAGCTGCAGGAGGCCGAGGACAAGAAGTCGACCATCATCGTCTCGGCCTATGGCGACATGAGCAATATCCGCACTGCCATGAACCGCGGCGCATTCGACTTCCTCACCAAGCCGATCGACTTCGTCGACCTGGAGACGACGATCGAGAAGACCCTCCGCCATATCGAGATGCTGCGCGAGGCGCGCCGGCGCCAGATGGAGGCGGAGCGGGCCCATGCCGCCCTGTCGCGCCATTTCTCGCCGGAGCTTGCCAAGCGCCTGGCGGCAAGCGGCGAGGGCGACGGGATGGAAGTGCAGTGGCGCGACGTCGCCACCATCTTCACCGACATTACCGGCTTCACGTCGCTGATCGAGAGCGCGCCGCCCGAGACGCTCGGCGCGCTCCTCAACGAATATGTCGGAGGGATGGCCGAGGTCGTGTTCGGGCATGAGGGAACGGTCGCCAAGATCATCGGCGACGCGATCCAGGTGCTGTTCAACGCGCCCGGTGATCAGCCGGACTATGCGACGCGCGCAGTCGCCTGTGCCCACGACCTCGATGCCTGGGCGCAGGACTTTTGCGCACGCCAGAGGACGAAGGGCGTGAATTTCGGAATCACCCGCATCGGTGTCCATGCCGGGCCCGCACTGGTCGGCAATTTCGGCGGCAACCGCTTTTTCGACTACACCGCCTATGGCGATACGATCAACATCGCGGCGCGGCTGGAAGCCGCCAACAAATATCTGGGCACGCGGATTTGCGTGAGCGCCAGCGTTGCCGGGAGCGCCGAGAATTTTCAAGGGCGCCCGGTGGGAGACCTGATGCTGCGCGGGCGCAGCGAGCCCCTGCGCGCGTTCGAGCCGCTGCCGCAGGCAAAATTCGAAGCGCCGGCAACGGCGCAATACTCCGAGGCCTTTGCAAAACTCGAGGCAGGCGATGCCGCGGCCATGCCCGCCTTCGCCGCCCTGATCGGCGTGCATGCCGACGATCCCCTGGCCGGCCTTCATCTCAAACGCCTGCTCAACGGCGCCAAGGGCGTCCGCATGCAACTGGAATAGGAGCTCGAGATGACGCGCGAATTCTCCGCCGGCAATTATCGGTTCATCCCGTCCGTGTTCCAGTATTCGGCTGGCGCAGCGGCGGATGATGGCTACGAGATCGAGCGCGTTCGTTTCGACCGGCTGGTGCCACTGGCTGAAGGATTTGCGCGCGCTGCAAAATTCATCCAGGAGGCAGGGCGTCCGCTGACTGCCTTCTGCGCCTGCGAGCTGCGCTCGCCCGCCGCGTTCAGCGAGGACGGCTTTCGTGCGTTCAACCTGCATTATGTGAAGACGTTGTCCGAATGGGCCATCTTTGACGGGACGACCAATCCGGTCGCGCGCAGCAATGTCTGTCCCGAGATCGATCCGCCGTCCGAGCCGTCGTTCTATGCGTTCTCCTTCACGCGGCCGACGGCGGCAAAGTCTCCGACCTTTGTGATCGCTGGTGGCGCGGAAGCGCGCGAGGGCGGCGGCAGCTATGTCGAGCGCACCGTGCGCTACCGCGATCTCAGCCCGGAAGGCCTGCGGGAGAAGGTGCGCTTCACGACGACCTGCCAGATGGAGAACCGGATGACCGCCTTCGGCTTCGGCTGGAAGGACACCACGGGCGTGCAGGCCTATTCCGTGCACGACTTCCATCACGCGCTTGTGGACGAGCTGGTCCGGCGCGGCGCGCTGCGTTCGGGCCTCACCTGGCACTTCGCGCGGCCGCCGGTGGTCGATCTCGAATATGAGATGGATTGCAGGCGCGTGATGCGCGAGACGGTGATCTAGCGCTGGCGCGGATCAAGTGCGTCGCGCAAACCGTCGCCGAGCAGGTTCAGCGATAGCACCACCAGGAAGATCGCGAGTCCCGGCCAGATCGCCATCCAGGGCGCCTGAGTCAGGAAGCGCTGCGCGGCATTGAGCATGCTGCCCCAGGACGGCGCCGGCGGCTGCTGGCCGAGACCGAGGAACGACAGGGCAGCTTCGGCGATGATGGCGGCGGCGATCGAGAGCGTCGCCTGCACCAGCAGCGCCGGCAGGATATTCGGCAGGATATGCGCGAAGGCGATCCGCCACGGCGGATTGCCGAGCGCGCGCGCCGCTTCGACATAGTCCTCAGCCTTGACGCTCAGCACCTGGCCCCGGGTCAGGCGGATGAACACCGGCGTTGCCGAGATGCCGATTGCGATCATGGCGTTGCCGAGGCTTGGTCCCAGGAATGCCGCGAGCGCGATCGCGAGGATCAGGAACGGGCAGGCCAGCATGGCGTCGGTGATCCGGCTGATCAGCGCATCAATGAAGCCGCCGCGATAGCCGGCGAGCAGGCCAAGCGGCACGCCAATCCCAAGCGCGATCGCGACGGAGATCAGGCCCGCAAGCAGTGAGGCACGAGCGCCGTAGACGACCCGGCTCAGAATGTCGCGGCCGAGCTCGTCGGTGCCGAACCAGTGCAGCGCAGTGGGCGGTTTTCGGACCAGGCTCCAACTCGTGGCGATGGGATCGTAGGGCACGATAAGGGGTGCAAACAGCGCCAGGATGATGAAAAAGCAGAGCACCATGAGCCCCGCGACCGCGGCCTTGCGCTTGAACAGGCGCCGGCGCGCCCTGCGCGCGGGGCTGTCCAGCTCGCTGGCGTCGGCGTTGATCGCAAGAGCGGCGTCGGTCATGGCCTAGCCCCTCAGCCGCGGATTGACGAGGATATAGGCGATGTCGGCAATCAGGTTGAGCGTGATGTAGATCGTCGCCGTCACCAGGACAACGCCCTGCACCACGGCGTAGTCGCGGTTGAAGACGGCATCCACGATCAGCTTGCCGAAGCCGGGGATGGAAAAGATTTGCTCGGTCAGCACGGCGCCGGACAACAGCGTGCCGAGCTCGAGCGCTCCCAGCGTGATCACCGGCGTCAGCGCGTTGCGCATGGCATGCTTGAGAATCACCGAGCGCTCCAGGAGTCCCTTCGCCCGCGCCGTGCGGACGTAGTCGCTTTCCAGCACCTGCAGCATGGCGCTGCGGGTGTGCCGCATCAGGATGGCGGCAATCGCATTGCCGAGCACGAAGGCGGGCATGATGGTGGCGGCAAGGCTCGCGCGCCAGTTCTCGGTGAGCGACACGTAGCCCGAGGCCGGCAACCAGCCGAGCTCGATCGAGAACAGGAAGATCAGCATGATGCCGAGCCAGAAATTCGGGGTCGAGATGCCCCACAGCGCGAACAAATTGGCTCCGTAGTCCCAGGCGGTGCCTTTCTTCACGGCGGCGATGATGCCGGCGGGAATGCCGATCAGGAACGCGATCAGGATCGCCATCGAGCCGAGCTGGAGCGTGACGGGAAGCTTCTGCGTGATCAGCTCGCGCACCGGCATCTTGTTGCGCAGCGACTCGCCGAAATCGCCCCTCAGCACGCCCCCGACCCAATAGGCGTATTGCACCGGTATAGGCTGGTCGAGCCGGTATTGATGGCGGATTTGCTCGATGATCGCCGGATCGCGCTCTTCGCCCGCCATCACCAGCGCGGGGTCGCCCGGCAGCAATTGCTGCAGCGAGAAGATCAGCACCGAGACGAAGAACAGCGTCGGCACGATCTGGGCAAGACGGCGGGCGAGAAAGTTCAGCATCCTCTCGGCGTCACTTCAGCTTGAGCCCGATCACGCGCACGAGGCCATCGGGCATCTGCCGATAGCCTTCGAGCTTGGTCGTGTGCGCGATGATGATGCGGCGGTGGTAGAGGTAGAGGATCGGTTCCTCGTCATGGACAAGTTTCGCCAGCACTTCGTAACTGGCCTTGCGCTTGTAGAGGTCGGTGACCAGCCTCGCGTCATCGAGGGCCTTGTCAGCCTGCGCGTTGTCCCACCCGCCGTAGTTCTGCGGCGCGCCGCTGTGCAGGAAGACGTAGGTGTTCCCGTCGGGATCGACGCGTCCGCTCCAAGCGAGCATATAGGCCTGATAGTCGCCGGCCTCGGCCTGCTTGAGCCCGGTCGCGAATTCGGTGAGACGGATCTTCATGTCGAATCCGGCCTCTGCCGCCATCGACTGGATCACCTGCGCGGGGGTCTCCGTCTCTGCGCCCTTCGGCACCAGGAAATCGACGCTGACCGGCGGCGTCACGCCGGCTTCCTTCAGCAGCGCCTTGGCCTTCTCGACATTGCGGGCGCGGATCGGAAGAGACGTCTGATAGTAGGGATGGTCGGGATTGACCCATTGATTGCCGGGCTGGAATTCGCCGTTGAACACGACCTGGTTGATTGCGTCGCGGTCGATCGAAAGATCGAGCGCCTGCCGGACCTTTGCGGACTGGCTGAGGGGACCCTTGGCCTTGTCCTTGCCGATGTTGAGGGTGACGCCCTGATAGCCGAGCTCGATGGCGGTCGCGACCTTCAGGCGCGAGTCCGCGCGCACCTCCTTGAGGTCGGTGGCGAGCACGCGCTCGATCAGGTCGAGCCCGCCCGATTTCAGGTTCGCCAGCCGCACGGTGGCGTCGACGATCGGCTGGAACACGATGCGGTCGATGAAGACGTTGTCCTTGTTCCAATAGTCCGCGAACTTCTCGAACACGATGCGGTCCTGTTGTACGCGCTCGACGAATTTGTAGGGACCGGCGCAGACCGGATGCAGGCCGAATTTGTCGCCAGCCGCCTTCGCGGCCTTAGGCGAGACCATCATGCCGGCACGGTCGGTGAGCTGCGCGAGCAGGGGCGAGAACGGCGCCTTCAGCACCAGCCTCACGGTGAGGGGATCGACGACCTCGATGTGATCGACCGAGGCGAGCTCGGGCTTGCGGAAGGAGCCTGGGAACGTCAGGTGCCGTTCAAGCGAGAACTTTGCGGCTTCCGCATCGAAGGGTTCGCCGTCGTGGAATTTCACGCCGGGCCTGAGCTTGATGACGAGAGCCTTGCCGTCGTCGGCCGTCTCGCTCGACAGCGCGAGCTGAGGCACGATGTTGAGCTTCTCGTCGATGTCGAACAGCTTGTCACAGAACGCGGCGAACACGATGCGTCCGACATAGGTACGTGCCATGGTCGGATCGAGGACGTCAGGGTCCTCGGCGAGGCCAACACGCAGCGTGGTCTGGGCCTGGGCGGCTGCCGCAAACGACAATGCGAAAGCTGCGGCTATTGTGGCGAGGCGAAATTTCTTCATCGGACAGTCCCCATTGCTGCGGCTACGTCGCTGTCGGCCTTGCACCCTGTATACCAACCCCGGAGGGGGCAGCGCCTTCCGCCTTTTGGCTGAAGGCCGCGACCAATTTCGCCAGTGACGGCGAAAAGCCGCCCATCGCCGGCAGGATCGCGTCGGCGGACGGAAGCTCGGCGACGCGGTGACAGGCGGTGGCGTGGCCGGTGCCGTCAGCCACCAGTTCCGGCGGCTCGGTGCGGCAGCGTGCAACCACGAACGGGCAGCGGGTGTGAAAGCGGCAGCCTGACGGCGGATTGAGCGCGCTTGGAATCTCGCCCTCCAGCAGGACCGTGGTTCGCTTGGCATGGGGTTGCGGCAGGGGGATCGCGGACAGCAGTGCGCGGCTATAGGGGTGGCGTGGCGCGGCGAACAGCGCATCCGCCTCGGCCTCCTCGACGATGCTGCCGAGATTCATCACGGCCACGCGATCGGCGATGTGCTTGACCACCGCGAGGTCGTGCGAGACGAAGATATAGGCAAGTCCCAGCCGGTCCTGGAGCTCGCGCAGAAGGTTGAGGATCTGCGAGCGGATCGAGACGTCCAGCGCCGAGACCGGCTCGTCGCAGATGATCAGCTTCGGCTCGACCGCGAGCGCGCGGGCGATCGCGATGCGCTGGCGCTGGCCGCCGGAGAATTCGTGCGGATACCGACGCGCCAGCCGCGGCTCGAGCCCGACCAGCCGCAGCAGCTCATCGACACGTGCGCGCCGCCGCGGCGACGGCACAAGGTCATGCAAGGCCAGCGGCTCGCTCAGGATCTGGTCGACCGTCATGCGCGGGTTGAGGGAGGCGTAAGGGTCCTGAAAGATGATCTGCGCCTGGCGGCGGAATGCGCGCAAGGCGCCCGCGTCGAGCGAGAGCAGGTCCTGGCCGTCGAAGCGGACCGAACCGGCATCCGGCTCGATCAGCCGCAGCACGAGTCGGCTGACCGTCGACTTGCCGCAGCCGGATTCGCCGACGAGGGCGAGCGTCTTGCCCGCCTCGAGCGTGAAGCTGACGCCATCGACCGCCCTAACGAAGGCTTTGGGACGGCCGAGCAGCGAACGCTCGGCGACGAAATGCTTGACCAGGTTTTCAACCTCGAGCAGCGCCATCACGACACCAGGAGTTCGAGCGGTGCGCGGATGCAGCGCGAGAGGTGGCCGGGAGTGACCTCGACGAGTGGCGGCTGCGCCGCGGTGCATGCCTCGCGCATGAAGGGGCAGCGCGCGGCGAAGCGGCAGCCCGCGGGCGGTTGCGCCATGTTCGGCACCATGCCTTCGATCGTCGCGAGCTGCTCGGCGCGATGGTCGAGCCGCGGGATCGAGCCGAGCAGGCCGACGGTATAGGGATGCTGCGGGGAAGCAAACAATTCGTCAACCGGTGCGCGCTCGACGATCTCGCCGGCATACATCACCGCCACCTCGTCGCACACCTCGGCAACGACCCCGAGATCGTGCGTGATCAGGATGATGGCCGCGCCGCTTGCGGCCTTCAATTCACGCATTAGCTCCAGGATCTGGGCCTGCAGGGTAACGTCGAGAGCCGTGGTAGGTTCGTCGGCGATTAGCAGCCGCGGATCGCAGGCGAGCGCCATCGCGATCATCACGCGCTGGCGCATCCCGCCGGACAGCTTGTGCGGATACTCGTCGATCCGCCGCTCGGGCGAGGGGATGTGGACCCGGCGCAGCAGCGCGATGGCCCGCTCGCGCGCGCTTCTGCGGGAGCCGCCGCGGTGACGCAGGATCGTCTCGATGATCTGGTCGCCGATGGTGAAGCTTGGATTGAGCGAGGTCATCGGCTCCTGGAAGATCATCGCGAGCCGGTTGCCGCGCAGGTCGCGCAAGATCTGGTCCGGTGCCTGCAACAGATCGAGGCCGTCAAAGCGGATCGCGCCGGTGACCTCCGCGCTCTGCTTCGGCAGCAGTCCCATGATGGCGAGCGACGTCACGCTCTTGCCGCAGCCGGACTCGCCGACAAGGCCAAGCGTGGCGCCGTTGGCGACACTGAGATCGACGCTGTCGACCGCATGCGTGATGCGGCCATCGTCGCCGTGGAAACGGATGCGCAGCCCCTCGATCTCGATCAGCGGGGCGGCGCTCATTGGGCTTTCGTGCGTGCTGCAGCGATTCTGGTGTCAATCACGTCGCGATCAGTGTTGCCGGACGGGTTTTGCCGCGTCGGCAGGGAGTCGCGGAAGTGCACCCAGACCTCATGGCTGACTTGCTCGAGCCGTTCGAGCTCGCCGATCGGGTCGGGATGATCGTCGGCGCGCAGATCGAGTGCCGGCCATTCCTCTTCGCCGTGGATCAGGAGCGCGGCGGATTGCTTGCCGCGCTTGTCGCCGCCGGCGGCCTCGCCCGCGCGCATCGACATGAGCAGGCGGCGCGGGAAGGGCAGGCTGTCATTGGCGATGTAGGTCTTCGCGGTCTCATCGAGCACATCTGCGCCGGCGAGCATATTGCCGGCGACCGAAAAGCCGCCGCCCGCGATGTGCCCGAACCAGGCGGTGCAGTCACGCCCCGTATGCGCCGCGATCGCGCCGCTCGCATCCATGATATGGACCTGGCGGCTCTCGCGGCCGTCATCGGTCGCGAGCAGGGCGGCGAGGACGTCGTGCGCGTTCAGGCCTTCGCGCAAGAGCTTGACGCCATCGATGCCGTAATAGGGATTGACGAAAGCCTGTGTCGCGATGGCGCCGAGGCCCGCGGCGATGAAAGGCACGCGTGCGCCGACGGCGAAAAAGCGCGTCGCAACGGCGATGCCGAACTGGCCGGTGGCAGGATCTCGCGCAATGATCGACCATGTCATGTCGCTATCCGTCAGCGTCCCGCCGCGTAACCCTGCATGCCGCGCGGGTTGGCGGCGGCGCGGCGGCGCCGACCGACGCGCGAGGCCGCGGTGAGGCGACCTTCGGACCAGTCGGGGCCGACCTCGACGATATGCCCGCGTTCGCGCAAATTCTCGATCGTTGCCTTGGGCACGCGGTTCTCCACGACGAGCACGCCGGGGCGCGCGGTGCGCGGCCAGAACGAGATCGGGAAGTGCTCGGAATGCCAGGCCGGCGCGTCGATCGCCTCCTGCAGATTGAGATTGCAGTGGACGTGCCGCAGGAAGAACTGGGTGATCCACTGATCCTGCTGGTCGCCGCCGGGCGAACCCCAGGCCAGATACGGCTCACCGTCGCGCAGCGCCATGGTCGGCGAGAGCGTGGTGCGCGGCCGCTTGCCCGGCGCTAGCGAAGCCGGGTGGCCTTCCTCCAGCCAGAACATCTGCGCACGGCTTCCGAGGCAGAAGCCGAGCTCGGGAATCACGGGTGAGGATTGCAACCAGCCGCCCGACGGTGTCGAGGAGACCATGTTGCCAGCTTTGTCGATGATGTCGAAATGCACGGTGTCGCCGCGCACCTCGCCGAAGCGTCCCACCGTCGGCTCGCCGGCGCCGAGCGCGCCGATTGCCTCACGCTGACCCTCGGCGCGGCGCAGCTTGACCTCGCCGCCAAAGCCCTCGACAGAGCCGGGCCGGAAGTCGAGCGAGGCTCTATCGGTGACGAGCTTGCGGCGCTCGTCGTTATAGGCGTCCGACAGGAGAGTTCCGATCGGGATCTCGTTGAACTTGGGATCGCCGTAGAACTTTTCACGATCGGCAAAGGCGAGCTTGGCGCATTCGATCTGGAGATGGATGAATTCCGGCCCGGTCGGATCGAGCCCGTCGAGCGCAAAGCCCTTCAGCAGCGCAAGCTGTTGCAGCGTCACAGGGCCCTGGCTCCAGACGCCCGCCTTGCAGACGGTGTAGCGGCCATAGTCGTAGGTAAGCGGGGTCTCGATGGTTGGCTGCCAGCGAGCCATGTCGTCGGCCGAAAGTACGCCGCGATGGGGGGAGCCGCTGACGTCCATCACCTCGTGGGTACGGCAGAACTTGTCGACGGCTTCCGCGACAAAGCCTTGCGACCAGGCCTCTCGCGCACGCTCGATTTCGGCGTCGCGGCCACCGCCGCCGCTCTCGGCTTCGCTCAGGATGCGCGCGTAGGTCGCCGCCAGCGTCTTGTTGGTGAAGAGCGTGGCGGGCTTCGGCACTTCGCCATTCGGCAGGTAGATCGCGGCTGACGTCGGCCAGTATTTCCGGAACAGCTGCTCGACGGTCTGGATCGTGGCGCAGGCCCGCTCGACGAGCGGATAGCCGTCACGCGCGTAGGAGATCGCGGGCTCAAGCACGTCGCGCACCCGCATCGTGCCATAGTCCCGCAGCAGCATCATCCAGGACTCGAACGTGCCGGGGACGCAGGCCGCGAGCAGGCCGGTGCCGGGCACCATGTCGAGGCCTTCGTTCTTGTAGTGGGCAATAGTGGCGCGCGCCGGCGCGGGACCCTGGCCGCAGATCACCTCGGTGCGGCCGCGCTTGACGTCATGCACGATGATCGGCACGTCGCCGCCCGGGCCATTGAGATGCGGCTCGACCACCTGAAGCGTGAACGCGGTGGCGACGCCGGCATCGAAGGCGTTGCCGCCCTTTTCCAGAATGGCCATACCGACGGCCGTTGCGATCCAGTGGGTGGTGGCGACCACCCCGAACGTGCCTTCGATCTCAGGTCTGGTCGTGAAGGGATCGGGATTGATGTTGCTGGCCATGGAATTCGTTACCTCAGTTGCGGCGCGCAATTGATCACAGGCGATGCCGGCCTGCCAATGCACGGGCCGCATGGCACGCGCGCGTCACGCTGGCACCGGCGCGGTGTTAACCGCGTGGCAGGCGACGCCGTCGATCAGTTCCGGGGCTTCCCTGCGGCAGAGATCGAACGCCAGCGGACAGCGCGGGTTGAAGGCGCAGCCGGAGGGCGGGTTGATCGGGTTCGGGATCTCGCCCTTGACCGGAATGCGTTGGCGGCCGCTCATCGCGAGGTCGGGCACGGCGCCCAGCAGCATCTTGGTGTAAGGCATGCGCGGGCGGGCGAACAATTCGCGTCCTTCCGCGATCTCGACGATACGGCCGAGATACATCACGCCGACCCGGCTCGCCATGTGGCGGACCACGGCGAGGTTGTGGCTGATGAACATATAGGTCAGGCCGAACTTGTCCTGCAGATCCCGCATCAGGTTCAGGATCTGCGCCTGCACGGAGACGTCGAGCGCGGAGGTCGGCTCGTCGCAGACGATGAATTCGGCATCGGAGGCGAGCGCCCGCGCGATCGCGATGCGCTGACGCTGGCCACCGGAGAATTCGTGCGGATATTTCAGCCGGTCGTCGGGGTGCAGGCCCACGAGGCTGAGCAGCTCACCGACGCGGGCCTGGATGTCGCGCTCGCCCTGGATCAGGTCGAAGGCGCGGATCGGCTCGGCGATGATGGCGTCGACCCGGAAGCGCGGGTTCAGGCTCGCGTAGGGGTCCTGAAAGATCATCTGGATGCGGCGCCGCAGTCTGCGGCGTGCCGGCGCCTGCCGCGGGTCGGTCATCGAGACGCCGTCGATCAGCACGTTGCCGGAGCTCGGCGGCAGGAGACCGACCACCATTCGCGCCACCGTGGTCTTGCCCGAGCCGGATTCGCCGACCAGCGCAAAGGTCTCGCCTTTCCTGATGTCGAAGGTGACGCCATCGACGGCCTTGAGATATTCGAGATGACCGCCTTCGAGCACACGGTTGAGCCAGGGCTTCGAGACGTCGAAGACACGGCGCAGATTTCTGACCTGGACATAGGGAGCGTTCATGCCGCGCTCTCCGTCGGTACGCTGTCATAGAGATGGCACGCGACCGATTGCGCGCCGCGTGGCAGCGGGTCGGGCCGTTCGACCCGGCAGCGATCGAAGGCGAAGGCGCAGCGCGGATTGAAGGAGCAGCCGCGCGGGATCGCGGACAGGCGCGGCATCGAGCCGGGAATTTGCACCAGGCGCTTGTCATCGCCCGCGAGCGTCGGGATCGCGCCCATCAGGCCCTTGGCGTAGGGGTGCAACGGGGTCTTCACGACGTCCTGCACCGGGCCGATTTCGGCGACGCGGCCGGCATACATTACCGCGACGCGGTCGGAGGTTTCCGCGATCACGCCCATGTCGTGCGTCACGAGCATCACGGCGGTGCCGTGGTCGCGTCCGAGCCGCTTGATCAGCGAGATGATCTGCGCCTGCACGGAGACGTCGAGGGCGGTGGTCGGCTCGTCCGCGATGATCAACTCCGGCTCGGCGCAGATCGCGAGCGCAATCACCACGCGCTGGCGCATGCCGCCGGAGAATTCGTGCGGATAGCCGTCGATGCGTTTTTCCGGCGCGGGGATTCCGACCTCGGCCAAGAGGTCGATGGCGCGACGACGCGCAGCCTGCTCCGACAAATCGAGGTGGGTGCGGATCGTCTCCACGATCTGATCACCGATCCGGTACAGCGGGTTGAGCGAGGTGAGGGGGTCCTGGAAGATCATGCCGATGCGTTTGCCGCGGATGCGGCGCATCTCCTCGGGCGGCAGATTGTCGATGCGCAGCCCGGACAGGCGGATCTCACCACCGGCGATGCGGCCGGGCGGATCGATCAGGCCGATCACCGAAAGCCCGGTGACGGATTTGCCGGCACCGGATTCGCCGACCACGCCCAGCACCTCGCCCTTGGCGATGTCGAAGGAGACGCCGTCGATGGCGCGCAGCGTGCCGCGGCGGGAGGCGAACTCCACCTGAAGATTGCGGACGGAAAGGACGGGTTCGGTCATGGGTGCGGCGTATTCATCTGAGTTTTGGGTTGAGTGCGTCGCGCAGCCAGTCGCCGAGCAGGTTGATGGACAGGATCAGCGCGGCAAGCGCGAGGCCGGGGAACGCGACGATCCACCATTCGCCCGCAAACAGATAATTGTTGCCGATGCGGATCAGCGTGCCGAGCGAGGGCATGGTCTCGGGCATGCCCGAGCCGAGGAAGGACAGCGTCGCTTCGGTGATGATGGCGAGCGCGAGATTGATGGTGGCGATGACGAGGATCGGCCCCATCGTGTTCGGCAGCACGTGGCGCAGCATGATCACCGGAGCAGGAAGGCCGATCAGCTGCGCGGCGGCGACATAGTCCTTGTTCTTTTCGACCATGACCGAGCCGCGCACCGTGCGGGCATATTGGACCCAGAAGCTCAGGCCGATCGCGAGCACGAGCACGCCCAGCATGCTCATCTCGTCGAGCCTGTTGCCAAGCACCGATTTGGCGATGCCGTTGATCAGCAGCGCGATCAGGATCGCCGGGAAGGAGAGCTGTACGTCGGCGATGCGCATGATCAGGCCGTCGACGGCGCCGCCGAAATAGCCCGCCGTCAGCCCGAGCAGGATGCCGAGCGCGCCGGAGAAGAGGACGCCGAGCACACCGACGAACAACGAGATCCGCAGGCCGTAGAGGATTGCGGAGAACACGTCTCGGCCCTGCTCATCGGTGCCGAGCAGGAATGGGCTCTGCCCGTCGGCGGTCCACAGCGGGGAGATGCGCGAATTCAGCAACTGGAGCTGGGCCGGATCGAACGGATTTTGCACGGCAAGCACTGAGGCGAAGATTGCGAGCAGGAAGAACAGCAGCGTGACGCCGGCCGCGATCATGGTGATCTTGGAGCGGCGGAACGAGTAGAACAGATCGCTGTCGAGCGCGCGCCTGAACCAGCCTGGGGAGGCGCGCGAGCCGCGATCCTCGACTTTGTGGGGGACGACTGCCTCGCTCATCTCAGTGCGCCCGGCTGACCGTCGAGCGCAGACGCGGATCGACGATGGTGTAGAGGATATCAACCACGAGATTGATGGTGACGAAGATCAGGGACACCATCATCAGATAGGCGGCCATGATCGGGATATCGACATTCTGTACGGCCTGCACGAACAACAACCCCATTCCCGGCCACTGGAACACGGTCTCGGTGATGATCGCGAATGCAATGACCGAGCCAAATTGCAGGCCAGCGACGGTAATGACGGGAACCAGGGTGTTCCGCAGCGCATGACCGAAATGGATCGCACGCGTGGTCAGTCCGCGAGCGCGGGCGAAGCGGATGTAGTCGGTGCGCATCACTTCCAGCATCTCGGCGCGCACCAGCCGCATGATCAGCGTCAACTGGAACAGGCCGAGCGTGACCGAGGGCATGATCAGCGCCTTCAGCCCCGACAGCGTCAGAAGGCCAGTCGTCCACCAGCCGATACGCACGACCTCGCCGCGCCCGAAAGAGGGCAGCCAGCCCAGCGTCACCGAGAACAGGTAGATCAGGAGAATGCCGATCAGGAAGGTCGGTAGCGAGATGCCAATCAGCGAGATCGCCTGGAACGCATGGGCGAGCCAGCTGTCGCGGCGGAGCGCCGAATAGACCCCCATCAGGATGCCGCAGACCATCGCGAAGATGGTGGCGCAGATCGCCAGCTCCAGCGTCGCCGGCATCCGCTCCGACAGGAGCTGCGATACGGGCAGCCGGAACTGGTAGGAGACACCGAATTTGAACTGCGCGGCATTGGCGACATAGCGGCCGAACTGCACGATCACGGGATCGTCGAGCCCGAGCGACTGGCGGATCGCGGCGCGTTCGGCGCCCGAGGTGTCCATCGACACCATCTGGTTCACGGGATCTCCGGCGAAGCGGAACATCGAGAACGAGATGATCCCGACGGCGATCATGACGCCGATGGCCTGGATGGCCCGGCGAAGCGTGAAAGCGAGCATCTCTTCCTTTCACATTCCTTCAGGGGCGCGCATCGTCGCGTCGCCCGAAACGGAAAGTGCCGGAAGCCGAGGCTTCCGGGACTTCACAACTCGCTGGCACCTACTCGTCCTGCTTGGTGGCCCAGTAGAGCAGGACCTGATTGTCCGCACGCTGAACCAGTTTCACTTTCTTGGACACGCCCCAGGCGAGCGCCTGCTGATGCAGCGGAATATAGGCCCAGTCCTTGTTGCCAATCTCGAACGCCTGCTTGATCAGCAGATTGCGCTTGGTCATGTCGGGTTCTACTAGAACCTTGTCGGTGAGCTCGTCGAGCTGCTTGTTGCAATAGCCGCCGAGATTGGCCTCGCCGCGGTTGGGATCCTTGGGATCGTCGCGGCAGCCCATGATGTCGTGCAGCACATTCTGGGAATCCATCGTGGCCGGCGTCCAGCCCAGCAGGAAGAAGGACGTCTTGTAACCGCCGGGCTTCAGCACCTTGGCGAAATATTGCGCCTTCGGTTGCGCCAAGAGGTTCACCTTGACCCCGATGCGGGCGAGCATGCCGACCACGGCCTGACAAATCGCGGCGTCATTGACGTAGCGGTCGTTCGGGCAATCCATGGTGACCTCGAAACCATCGGGGTAACCTGCTTCCGTCAGCAGCTTCTTGGCGCCATCGAGATCGAATTTCGGCCGCGTGAACTCCTTCGACAGCGGATAGAGCTCCGGCGCGATCATCAGCGCGGACGGAGTGGAGAGCCCGCGCATGACGCGGTTCTTGATCAGCTCGACATCGATCGCCTTGTAGAAGGCCTCGCGGACGCGGATGTCCTTGAACGGGTTCTTGCCCTTGATGTTCGAGAACAGAAGCTCGTCGCGCGACTGGTCCATGCCGATGAAGATCGTGCGCAGTTCCGGCCCGGACAGCACCGTCGCATTGGGGCTGGCATTGACGCGCTGGATGTCCTGGATCGGAACCGGCTCGATCACGTCGACCTCGCCGGACAACAGCGCGGCCACGCGCGTGGCGTCCGATGCGATCGGGGTAAACACGATCTCCTTGAGATTATGTTCCGGCTTCTTCCAATAGTTCGGATTGGCCTTGAACACGGTCTTCACGCCGGGCTGATGGCTGTCGATCATGAAGGGGCCGGTGCCGTTGGCGTGCAGTGAGGCATAGCTCGGCGTCGTGGCCGCGGCCGGCGTCGGTGCCACCGCATTGTTCGCCTCCGCCCATTTCTTGTCCATGATGTACCAGACGTCCCATTGCCCTATGAGGATGGGATTGGGCGAACTGAGGATGAAATCGACGGTGTAGTCGTCGACCTTGACGACCTTGGCGTCTGCGGGGAGGCGGTTCAGCAGGTTGGAGCCCTGTGCGCGCACGCGCTCGGCGGAGAACACCACGTCGTCGGCGGTGAAGGGATCGCCGTTGTGGAACTTGACGCCCTTGCGCAAATGGAAGCGCCAGCGGGTTGGCTCCGGCGTTTCCCAGCTTTCGGCCAGCGCCGGAATGATTTTCAGGTCCTTGTCGCGTTCGACCAGACCCTCATAGACGTGACCGAGATGGGCGTGGGTGGTGCTTTCGTTCAGCGTGTACGGATCGAGTGATTTGAGCTCGCCCTGGTTGGCGTAACGCAGCGTCTGGCCCGACGCTGGCGAGAGCGTCAACGCGAGCATACCGGCGAGCGTCGCCGCAAACAGACTACGACCTACTGACATCCGTGACCCTCTCCACACTGCCACGCCGGTGATTTTTGATTGTTCGGCGGGCTTATTGATCCATGTTGCCCAGAGTTGCTGACCCGTGCAAGCGCCATTCCAGCAAGGAACGCGCCAACTTGCGCCGCTGTGCAGCAATGCTGACCAACAATGAAGAGGGCGGGCGGCTGTGGGCAGACATTCGACTTTCGGCCCATGAGGTCCCAGAATGGCGGCACCCCGGCCGTCCGTCCGGACTCTCGTCGGGGATGCGCCCGGCGATCTCAGCGCATTCGTGCGGAGCGATTTGATTGACCATATCCGCCGATTGCCGAAACCGGCGGTCTGCCGCTTGCGTCAGGTCGCTTGCGTCGCACACCAAGTCGCGGCGATACTGGGCCAGCCGCCCGAATCCGTTTCTTTAGGAGGGGACATGAAGGTTAACATCGAAATCGACTGCACCCCCTTAGAGGCCCGTCAGTTCTTCGGATTACCCGACGTTGCGCCGATGCAGACGGCGGTGATGGACAAATTGCAGCAGCAGGTGCTGAGCAACATCGAGAAGGTCTCGCCGGAATCGCTGATCCAGAGCTGGTTCTCCTTCGATCCGAAGCTTGCCGAGCAGTTTCAGAACATGTTCGTGACGATGGCCGGTCTCGGCGGCACCCGCAGCAGCGATAAGAAGAAATAATGCCGCCCGAACCGGACGGAGCCCTGGCGTCAGGCCGGCTTCGTCCGCCGGGCCTCGGGCTGCTGTTTGCCGAAGCACGCGGCCTGTTCGAATTCAATGCCAGCGTCCTCTTGTCGCCCCTTCTGATGCGTGCGCCGAGAGGAGACGGCCATCCGGTGCTGGCGCTGCCGGGCTTTCTGGCCAGCGATCTCTCGATGGCGCCGATGCGGCGCTATTTGAGCGAGCTCGGCTACGATACGCATGCCTGGCGGATGGGCCGCAATCTCGGAGGCCTGGAGCGGATGCGGGATGCGTTGCGCGCTCGCCTGGCCGAGATCCATGCCACGACGGGGCGCAAGGTGAGCCTGGTCGGCTGGAGTCTCGGTGGTGTCTATGCGCGCGATCTGGCGCTGCAGGCGCCCGACATGGTCCGCTACGTGGTGACGCTCGGCAGCCCCTTTGCCAACGACGTGCGGGCAACCAATGCCACGCGGCTCTACGAAGCGCTGTCCGGCGAGCGCGTCGAGGATTTTGCCGAGCTGCGTGCGGCGATCGCCGGCGACCTGCCGGTGCCGGCGAGCTCGCTCTATTCGCGCGCCGACGGCGTCGTGAACTGGCGGACCTGTCTGTTACGCCCATCCGAGCGTGCCGAGAACATCGAGGTGTACCTTGCAAGCCACATCGGGCTCGGGGTGAATCCGGCCGCCCTGTGGGCCGTTGCGGATCGCCTGGCGCAACCGGAAGGGGAATTCTGGCCATTTGACCGGGAGGGGCCGTTTGCCATTGCATATGCCCCGCCGGAACAGGCAGTATCGGCCTGACGAGAAGCGCCAACCAAGGCGCCCGTTGGATTTGCGGGAGGGATTAATGGCTGACGGGAAGAAGCTGTCGTCACTGGATGCGTCGTTTCTCTATCTTGAAACGCCGGAAATGCCGATGCACGTCGGCAGCATGGCGATCTTTCGCCTGCCCGACGACTACAAGGGCGACTTCTTCGAAGACTTCAAGGCGATGATCGTCTCGCGCCTGCACATCGCGCCAATCCTCAAGGCGCGGCTGGAGAAGGCGCCGCTTGATATCGATCACCCGACCTGGGTCGAGGACGATCAGTTCGACATCGATCGCCACATCTTCCGCGCCAGCCTGCCTGCGCCACGCGACCGCGCCACGCTCGAGCGCATTGTCGGCTGGATGCATGCAAAGCTCCTGAACCGCGCCCGCCCGCTCTGGGAGTTCTACGTGTTCGAGGGCATGAAGGACAACGAGGTCGGGCTCTATTCCAAGATGCACCATGCCGCCATCGACGGCGGTGCCGGCGCGGCGCTGACGAACATGATCTACGATATCTCGCCGATCCCGCGGAAGGTCGAGCCGCCGACCGGCGGCGCGAAGCCCGGACAGGAGCCGCGCGACATCGCGGCGAACCTGCTCGATTCCTATCAGCAACTCTTCAGCCAGCCGCTCGATGCTTCGGCCGCCGCGAAAAACCTGCAATTGCCGCGCACCGGCAAAAGCGACATCGGCTCGATCCTGTTCGACAACGCGATGTACCAGATCGAGAGCGCGGTGCGCTTCGCCGGCAACATCCCGACCGTGCTCAAGAGCGTCTCCGACGTGCTCGGCAAGATCGCCGATCCGAGGTCGCGCGAGAGCCTCGCGAGCATGGTGTCGCCGCCGACCATGCTCAACAAGACCATCTCCTCGGAGCGCAGCTTCGCCGGCGTGTCGATTTCCCTGTCGCGGGCCAAGGCGCTCGCCAAGCAGGCCGGCGGCAAGCTCAATGACGTGGTGCTGGCTCTCGCCTCCGGCGTGGTCCGCCGCTACCTCCAGCAGTACGGCACGCTGCCGACGAAATCGCTCACGGCGGCGGTGCCGATTTCGCTGCGCGAGGAGGGTAACACCGAGGCCAACAACCAGGTGTTCGGCATGATCTGCTCGATCGCCACCAACATCGATGATCCCAAGGCGCGGTTGGAGGCGATCATCGCGCAATCGACCAAATCCAAGGAGATGTCTCACCCCTTGCGCGCCTTGATGCCGCAGGTCTCTAACATCTCGATGCTGGGCGCGCCGATCATGGTGCAGATCCTGGCCTTGCTCTACAGCCGCTCGAACCTCTCGGACGTGCTGCCGCCGGCAGCCAACATCACCGTCTCCAACGTGCCGGGTCCACGGCAGACGCTCTATGCCGCCGGTGCCGAGCTCCTGCACATCTTCCCGGTATCGATTTCGACGCACGGGCAGGCGCTCAACATCACCGTGCAGAGCTATCGCGACCAGCTCGATTTCGGCTTCATCGTCGGCGCCAACATCATTCCGCATGTGCAGGTGATGTGCGACATGCTGCCAGAGGAGTTCGCCGCGCTGGAAGCCGCCTACGCGCCGCCGGCAGCCGACGTCAAAGGCGCTGCTGAATAGGACGTTTGCAATGATTGAAATGCCGCAGCTTGAGTTCGTGCAGACGAACGGAATCCGCATGGGCTATTACGACGCGGGCCCGAAGAGCGACAAGCCGCCAATGGTGCTCTGTCATGGCTGGCCCGAGCTCGCCTTCTCCTGGCGCCACCAGATCAAGGCGCTGAGCGAAGCCGGGATCCGGGTGATCGCGCCCGACCAGCGCGGCTATGGCACGACGGACCGGCCCGAGCAGGTCGAGGATTACGACCTGGAACATCTGACCGGCGATCTCGTCGGGCTGCTCGATCATCTCGGGATCGACCAGGCGATCTTCGTTGGCCACGACTGGGGCGGCTTCGTCGTCTGGCAGATGCCGCTGCGGCATGCCGCGCGCGTCGCTGGCGTCGTCGGTGTCAATACGCCGCATTGGGACCGCGCGCCGGCCGACCCGATCACGCTGTTCCGCAAGCGCTTCGGCGATCACATGTACATCGTGCAGTTCCAGGATCCCGCGCGCGAGCCGGACAGGATCTTCGGCAGCCGCGTCGAAGAGACCTTTGATGCCTTCATGCGCAAGCCGGTTGCGCGGCCCGCGGGCGCGCCAGCCGAAGAGCCGATCGCCGGTATCGGGGCTTCGCCCCGGATCAACCTGGCGTTTCCGCAGATGATTGAAAATTACGATGCCAAGCATGATCCGCGCACGCCGATCCTGTCGGCGGAGGAGAAGAAGGTGTTCGTTGATACGTTCACCAGGACCGGCTTTACCGGAGGCATCAACTGGTACCGCAACTACACCCGCAACTGGCAGCGCTCCGAGGGACTGGACCATCACGTTAACGTGCCGTCGCTGATGATCATGGCCGAGAACGACGCGGTGCTGCCGCCGTCGGCGGCCGACGGCATGGAGAAGCTGGTGCCGGACCTGGAGAAATATCTGGTGAAGGACAGCGGCCATTGGACGCAGCAGGAGAAGCCGGAAGAGGTCAGCGCCAAGCTGATCGAATGGCGTAGAAGGCGGTTTGGCTAGCCCGTGATTGCGAGCGAAGCGAAGCAATCCAGAAATCTCACCGCACGGTGACAGTCTGGATTGCGTCGTCGCAAGAGCTCCTTGCAATGACGAGGTTACTGACTGAGGCAGGGGGATACGCACGTCAATGTCATCCAAGAACCGTCTGGACCCGATTCCGCATCCGCCGACCAAGCCGGTGGTCGGCAATATGCTGTCGCTGGACTCGGCTGCGCCCGTGCAGCACCTGACGCGGCTCGCCAAGGAGCTCGGGCCGATCTTCTGGCTCGACATGATGGGCTCGCCGATCGTCGTCGTCTCCGGCCATGATCTGGTCGACGAACTCTCCGACGAGAAGCGGTTCGACAAGACGGTGCGCGGCGCGCTGCGCCGCGTGCGCGCAGTCGGCGGCGACGGCCTGTTCACGGCCGACACCAACGAGCCGAACTGGAGCAAGGCGCACAACATCCTGCTCCAGCCGTTCGGCAATCGCGCCATGCAGTCCTATCACCCGAGCATGGTCGACATTGCCGAGCAGCTCGTGAAGAAGTGGGAACGGCTCAACGCCGACGACGAGATCGACGTCGTGCACGACATGACTGCGCTGACGCTGGATACGATCGGGCTGTGCGGCTTCGACTACCGCTTCAACTCCTTCTACCGGCGCGACTACCATCCCTTCGTCGAGTCGCTGGTGCGCTCGCTCGAAACGATCATGATGACTCGCGGCCTGCCGTTCGAGCAGCTCTGGATGCAGAAGCGGCGCAAGACGCTGGGCGAAGACGTCGCCTTCATGAACAAGATGGTCGACGAGATCATCGCCGAGCGGCGCAAGAGCGCGGAGGCCGTCGACGACAAGAAAGACATGCTCGCGGCGATGATGACCGGCGTTGACCGCTCGACCGGCGAGCAGCTCGATGACGTCAACATCCGCTACCAGATCAACACCTTCCTGATCGCGGGCCACGAGACCACCAGCGGCCTTCTGTCCTACACGATCTACGCGCTGCTCAAGCATCCCGAGATCCTGAAGAAGGCCTATGACGAGGTCGACCGCGTCTTCGGCCCCGACGTCAACGCCCGGCCGACCTATCAGCAGGTGACGCAGCTCACCTACATCACCGAGATCCTGAAAGAGGCGCTGCGGCTGTGGCCGCCGGCGCCGGCCTATGGCATTTCGCCGCTCAAGGACGAGACCATCGGCGGCGGCAAGTACAGGCTGAGAAAGGGCACCTTCATCACGATCCTGGTGACGGCGCTGCATCGCGATCCCAGCGTATGGGGTCCCAATCCCGATGCGTTCGATCCCGAAAATTTCAGCCGTGAGGCGGAGGCCAAGCGGCCGATCAATGCCTGGAAGCCGTTCGGCAATGGCCAGCGCGCCTGCATCGGCCGCGGCTTCGCCATGCACGAGGCCGCGCTCGCGCTGGGCATGATCCTCCAGCGCTTCCGGCTGGTCGACCATCAGCGCTACCAGATGCATCTGAAGGAGACGCTGACGATCAAGCCGGAGGGATTCAAGCTCAAGGTCCGCCCGCGCGCCGATCGCGAGCGCGGCGCCTATGCTGGCCCGGTGGCTGTGACGACGAGTGCCGGTACGGCCGCGCCGCGTGCCACGACGCGTCCCGGTCACAACACGCCGCTGCTCGTGCTCTACGGTTCCAATCTCGGCACGGCCGAAGAGTTGGCGACGCGTGTCGCCGATCTTGCCGAGGTCAACGGCTTCGCCACCAGGCTCGCGCCGCTCGACGACCATGCCGGCAAGCTGCCGGAGGAGGGCGGCGTCTTGATCTTCTGCGCCTCCTACAACGGCGCGCCGCCGGACAACGCCACGCAGTTCGTCAAATGGCTGCACGGCGACGCCTCGAAGGATGCGCTGTCCAAGGTGCGCTATGTCGTGTTCGGCTGCGGCAACAGCGATTGGGCCGCGACCTACCAATCCGTGCCGCGCTTCATCGACGAGCAGCTTGCGGCCCGCGGCGCGCGCAGCCTCTATGCCCGTGGTGAGGGTGACGCGCGCAGCGATCTCGACGGCCAGTTCGAAAAATGGTTCGCGGTCGCCGCGCCCGCGGCGATGAATGAGTGGGGGCTGACACAAAACTTCAGCCGCAGCGCCGACGACGAGCCGCTTTACAAGGTCGAGCCGGTTGCGCCTGGCGCCGTCAAGGCGGTCGCGGCGCTCGGCGGCACTGTCGCGATGAAGGTGCTGGTCAACGACGAGCTTCAGAACAGGAACGGTCCCAATCCGTCGGATCGTTCGACGCGCCACATCGAAGTGCAGTTGCCGCGGGGCACGAGCTACCGCGTTGGCGACCATCTCAGCGTGGTGCCGCGCAACGACCCGGCGCTGGTCGATGCGGTGGCGCGCCGCTTCGGCTTCCTGCCCGCTGACCAGGTCAGGCTCCAGGTCGCCGAGGGACGCCGCGCGCAATTGCCGACCGGCGAGAGTGTCTCGGTCGGCCAACTCCTGACCGATTTCGTCGAGCTGCAGCAGGTGGCAACGCGCAAGCAGATCCAGATCATGTCGGAGCATACGCGCTGCCCGGTGACCAAGCCGAAGCTGCTCGCCTTCGTCGGCGATGATGCGGAAGCCGGCGAGCGCTACCGAGGCGAGATCCTGGCGCAACGCAAATCGGTGTTCGACCTGCTGATCGAACATCCGGCCTGCGAGCTGCCGTTCCACGTCTATCTCGAAATGCTGTCACTGCTCGCGCCGCGCTATTACTCGATCTCGTCCTCGCCGTCGGTCGATCCCGCGCGGTGCAGCGTCACCGTCGGCGTGGTCGGCGGGCCGGCCGCCTCGGGCCGCGGCATCTACAAGGGCATCTGCTCGAACTATCTCAGCGATCGCCGTGCGGGCGATACGGTCTATGCGACCGTGCGCGAGACCAGGGCCGGCTTCCGTCTGCCGGATGATTCATCCGTCCCGATCATCATGATCGGCCCCGGCACGGGGCTGGCGCCATTCCGCGGCTTCCTCCAGGAGCGCGCGGCGCGGAAAGCCAAGGGTGCCGCCCTTGGTCCTGCGATGCTGTTCTTCGGCTGCCGCCATCCCGACCAGGACTATCTTTACAGGGAGGAGTTGAAGGCGCTGGAGGCCAGCGGCATCACGGAGCTCTTCACCGCGTTCTCGCGCGCAGACGGTCCGAAGACCTATGTGCAGCATCTGCTCGCAGCGCAAAAGGACAAGGTCTGGGCCCTGATCGAGCAGAGTGCGATCATCTACGTCTGCGGCGATGGTGGCAAGATGGAGCCCGATGTGAAGGCGGCACTCGTCGCGATCCATCGCGAGAAGAGCGGCAGCGATGCTGCCGCCGGCACGCGCTGGATCGAAAAGTTGGGTGCAGGGAACCGCTATGTGCTTGACGTCTGGGCGGGCGGCTAGCCGCAGATTGTGGATCGTAGGGTGGGTTAGCGAAGCGTAACCCACCACCTTCTATCGACAAGCGGAGTCCAAAGAGGTGGGGTACGCCTTCGGCTAACCCACCCTACGATTTCCGATCGTGCTAAAGCTCACGCATGATTCCCTGGGAAAAAATCGATACCGCCGCGATACCCGGCTCTGATGGCGAGCTTCGCCTGATGCGCCGCGGCAAGGAGTTCTCCATCAAGCTCGGCTCCAACGAGCTGATGAACAGCCGCCTGTCGGGCTCCGAAGCCGCGCTCGCGACGCTCGCGGCAAAGCACATCGAGAAGGTCGTCAAGCCGGTTGTCCTCATCGGCGGATTGGGCATGGGCTTTACGCTGCGTGCGGCGCTCGCCGTGCTCGGAAGCGAGGCGCAGATCATGGTGGCTGAACTGGTCCCTGCCGTGGTGGCGTGGGCGCGAGGACCGATGGCCGAGCTTTTCGGCAACAGCCTCAGTGACCCCCGCGTTGACATTCGTGAAGTGGACGTTGCGCAGCTGATCGAAAGGCATCCGCTCAGGTTCGATGCGATCCTGCTTGACGTCGACAATGGTCCGGAAGGTCTTACCCGCAAGGCCAATGACGCCTTGTACGATATCGCCGGGTTGAAGATAGCACACACCGCGCTGCGGCGCGGCGGAGTGCTCGCAGTCTGGTCGTCCGGGCCGCATCCGAATTTTTCACGGCGTCTTCGTACCGCGGGCTTCGAGGTCAACGAAATCAACGTCCGAGCCACCGGCAAAGGCGGTGGTGCGCGCCATGTGATCTGGATGGCGAGGAAGAGTTAGGCTGCGGCACACCTTTGCACGCCCGCCAGCTCCACTCGTCAGAACATCGTGTTGCTGTTTGCGGGATTGTCGGGAATGGCCTGCACCACGTCCCAGTGCTCGACGATCTTGCCGTTCTCCAGCTTGAAGATATCGACGATCGCGTTGCCCCTGGTGCTGGGCTCGCGAACCGCATGAACGTGCAGGATGACATAGTCGCCATCCACAAACGTGCGCTTGATCTCGCTGTGCGAGTTAGGGAATTTCTCGCGCAGGAAGCCGATGAACTTTCGGAAGCCGTCCGGGCCATCAGCTGCGTTCGGATTGTGCTGGACGTAACGATCGCCGACATAGGCAAGGGCTGCATCGGTGTCCTTTTGATTGAGGCCCTTCTCGTAGAAGGCAAGCACGGTCTTGCGATTGGCTTCCTCCTGCGCGTTACCGGCAATCGCGCCGCCGCTTGCGAAGGACAGCATGAGAATTGACGCGGCGATCATCGCGCCTGACCGGAAGATGAGATGCATGTGAACTCCAAGAGGCCGCTGCCTCTGTCTCTGGCGATCAACGGAGGTCTGTATAGCTTTCGCCCCGGTGCGCGGTAAGAGAGTATCAGCCAGCTCACATAGTTACCGTGAGGAGACCGCTCGCGTTGGTCTACGCCGCCTTGGCCGCTGCGCCCTGCGCGTGCTTGTCGATGGCGTCGATGATCTCGCTCCAGAACCGCATCGGCAGCGCGTGGCCCATACCCTCGATCATCAGGAGCTTTGCGCCCGGGATCGACGCTGCCGTGTCCTTGCCGCCTTCGGGCCGCACCAGGGGATCGACGGTGCCGTGGATCACCAGCGTCGGTGTCTCGACGGCGTAGAGCCGTTCCTTGCGGCTGCCGGAGGCGAGCACGGCGCGAAGCTGCCTCCCCACACCTGCCGGATTGAGTCCACGCGCGAACACGCGCTCGGCGCGGCCGGGATCGAGCGCCTCTTCTTCCGGAAAGGAGCCCGCACGCAAGAGTTTCCAGGTCTGCCCGAAGCGGACGATGAACTCCTCCTTGCTGCGCGGCGGCGGTGCCATCAGCATCGCGGCCGCCTCTCGCGTCGGCGGCGGCACGCGCGGATTGCCTGTGGTCGACATGATCGAGGTGAGCGAGCGAACGCGCTGCGGAAATGACAGCGTGACCTCCTGGGCGATCATGCCGCCCATGGAGGCGCCAACCAGATGAGCCGACTTGATGCCGAGCGCGTCCATCAGACCGACCGTGTCCTTGGCCATGTCGATCAGCCTGTAGGTGGCGGCCACCGGGATTTTCAGGAAGCGCAGCTTCAACAGCTCGAGCGGCGTCAGCCGCTTGCCGCCAGTCAGATGGCTGGACTTGCCGATGTCGCGATTGTCGAAGCGGATCACGCGAAAGCCGCGCGCGGCGAGCTGCTCGCAGAACCCGTCGTCCCAGTGGATCATTTGGGCACCCAGCCCCATGATCAGCAACAGCGGCTCGGCGTTGTCGTTCCCGAAGATCTCGTAGCAGATGTCGATGCCGTTGGCGCGCACGGTCTGCGGCGGCTGATGGGCGGAGGCGTTCACGGGCGTGTTCCTCTTGCAGGTAGACAGATGTTGTATCGCACGGTTTGCCGCTGCAAAGAAGCCGTGCGCGCGACACCAGATCGCCGCTTGCCCGTTGACCGGCCCGTCGCAACGGTGTGGTATGGAGGGAAAAGAAGGGCGCCAAAAGCCCTCGTGACCTGGAGGACGCCGATGACCGACAAGATGAACGATCCTGTCGCCCTGTGGCAGAAGATGATTGGCGAGATGGAGAAAGGCTTCAACTCGTTTGCCACCAAGGCGATGGAGACCCCCGAATTCTCGCAGGCCATGAACCGGGCCGGCGGCGCTGCTGCGGGTGCTCAGAAGCAGTTCGGCGATCTCATGGAGAAATACCTTCTTTCGATGAACCTGCCGAGCCGCGAGCAGATGACCGGCATCGCGGAGCGGCTGCAATCCATCGAGGGGCAGCTCGGCGAGATCAAGTCCATGCTGAGCCAGATGTCGGCCGCTTCTGGCGGGTCGCGGATCGGCGCCGCGCTGCGGCCGCCGCGGACCAAGCGCCCGCCCCCTCAAGGCGGAGAGCAAAAATGAACGCGCCGACGGGACTTGATTTCGCAGAGCTCCCGGAGCGCATCCAGACCGAGGTGCAGCGCGCCATCATGCGCAGCATCAAGGGCGTCGAATATTTCTCGACCTCCGGTCCGACGCTCGGCTCGACGCCGAAGGACGTGCTGCATTCGCGCGGCACGATGAGCCTCTATCATTACCGTCCGATGTCGGACGAGATCTACCGCGTCCCGGTGCTGATCGTGATGGCGACGACCAACCGCGGCTACATCCTCGACCTCGTGCCCGGCCAGAGCTTCATCGAATTCCTGCTCAAGCGCGGCTACGACGTCTACATGCTGGACTGGACCGCGCCGCGACCGGAGGAGAAGAGTCTTCGCATGGAGGACTATGTCCTCGACTTCATTCCGGATTGCGTCCGCCGCGTGCAGCAGGATTCCGGCGAAAAGGACGTCTCCGTCATCGGCTATTGCTTCGGCGGCGTACTGTCGCTGCTCTATGGCTCGATCGTCAATGACGGACCGATGAAGAACCTGATCTGCTTCACCACGCCGATCGATTTCCGCGAGATGAAGCTATTTTCCAATTTTTCCGACCGCCGCTATTTCGATGTCGATCGCCTCGTCGACAGCGTCGGCAACGTGCCGCCGGAGATGATCCTGTCGTCGTTCGAGATGCTGCGGCCGGCCTCGCGCACGGTGAGCCAGATCCAGCTCTGGGAGAACATCTGGAACGACGAGTTCGTGAAGTCCTATAGGATGTTCGACCGTTGGGCGACCGACACGCTGCCGCTGGCCGGCGAATACTTCCGCGCCATCACCAAGGACCTGATGTGGGACAACAAGCTGTTCAACGACACCATGTCGGTGGGCGGCCGCGCGGCGAAGCTCGAGAACATCAAGGTGCCGATCCTGCACGCGGTCGCCGAGCACGATCACATCGTGCCCTATGATGCCGCAAAGCACCTGATCTCGAAGATCGGGTCGGAGGACAAGGAGGAGGTGATGCTGAAGGGCGGTCACGTCTCCCTCGTCGCCGGCGCCAACGCGGTGAAGCGGCTGTGGCCGAAGCTGGACTCCTGGCTGGGGAAGAGATCGACATGAGCGTAGCACGTTCCTATCCGCGTCACGTCAAGACGGATGCCGGCGATATCGAGATCCGCCTGATGTCACCGTCGGATGAAGCCGCCGTACTCGCCTTCGGCAAGGCGTTGCCGACCCATGATCTGTTGTTTCTCCCGCGCAACATCAGCGAGCCGAAGGTGCTCTCGGCCTGGGTCAAGGAGATCGAGCGTGGCGCGATCACGAGCCTGCTCGCGGTCAGGGGTGGCACGGTCGTCGGTTGCGGCACCCTGGTGCGCGATCCGCACTCCTGGTCGCCCCATGTCGGCGAGATCCGCATGGTGGTCTCGCTCGACGTGCGCGGGAAGGGGGTCGGGCGGGCGCTGTCGCAGGAGACCTTTGCGCTCGCGCTCGGCGCCGGCCTCGAAAAGCTCTCCGTCCAGATGACGGTCGACCAGCAGGCGGCGATCGCGCTGTTCGAAAGCCTCGGCTTCAAGGCGGAGGCCTTGCTCCGGGACCATGTCCGGGATCTCGACGGCAAGACCCACGATATCGTCGTGCTCGGGCACAACATCGCGCAGGTCCAGGCCCAGATGGAGGCATACGGGCTGCCAGGCGCCGTCCAGCACTAAAGAGCGCGGTCCAGCACTCAAAGAGCCCTCAACGGACCTTCATGGCTAAAATGGTCAGGAAGGCATCAGGGATGCTTCTCGTTAAGGCTGTTCACGATTTCGTGATATCGCAGTGCAATACGAATATTGCATCGCACAATTAACTATGCCATATAAGCCGTGCCCCGGGCCAATCCGGACGGGGTGAGCCCATAGCTCAGACCAATGAGGATGGAGAGAACCCCATGACCACTGAAACGAACACCGCTTTCGAGGGCTTCAAGGACGCTTTCAAGAACATCCAGAACCTGGAAGTTCCCGAGGCCGCCCGCGAGTTCGTCAAGAAGACTGCCAACACTGCCAAGGACCGTGCTGCCGAGGTTTTCGCTGGCTCCGAGCGGGTGACCGCCGCCATCGAGAACGCGGTGACCGATTCCGTCACCGAGGCCGGCAAGATCAGCCGCAACGTCCAGCAGGCGATCTACGAGGACGCCGAGGCGTTCTTCTCCGGCATCGACAAGCTCGCGTCGGCCAAGTCGATCAGCGAAGCCGTCGAGATCCAGTCGGGTCTGCTCCGTGCCCGCGGCGAAGTGCTCGTCTCGCGCGCCAAGGCGACCTCCGACTATTTCGGCAAGCTCGCCGCCAACGGCGCAAAGGCCGCTCAGGACAATTTCGCCAAGGTCTACAAGACTGCGTGATTTGTACGTTGAGTTGAGAAACTGAATTTTTAAGGCCCGCTTCGGCGGGCCTTGTTTTTTGTGCGACCGTCATTGCGAGGAGCGAAGCAACGAAGCAATCCAGGGTCTTTCCGCGGGAGATTCTGGATTGCTTCGCTTCGCTCGCAATGACGGCTACTGTGACGCAGTCATGACCCCACCAAGCACCTTCTCCTTCGATGCCCCAGGCGACGCCGAACGCGCGGCCGAACTGCGCCGCGTCAAGGCGCTGGCGACGCTGGTGCTGGCCTCGACGCTTCTCCTCTTCGTGGTTGCGAAGTCGCTGTTGAATGTGCATCCGGTGTTCGGCTTCATCGCCGCCTTCGCGGAAGCCGCGACCATCGGTGGCCTTGCCGATTGGTACGCCGTGGTCGCGCTGTTCAAGCGGCCGCTCGGCCTGCCGATCCCGCACACCGCGATCATCCAGAGCAATCAGGCCCGCATCGCCGACAAGCTCGGTGAATTCATTCAGGTGCATTTCCTCGAGGCAGGTCCCGTCGAGGCCAAGCTGAAGGAGATCGATTTCGGCTCCTTCGTCGCGGACTGGCTGCGCGACCGCAAACGCAGCGACGATCTGGCGCGCTTTGCGCTGCGCCTGTTGCCGGAAGCTTTCTCCGCGACGGAAAGCTCGGGGCTGATGACCTTCATCATCCGCCGCATGTCGTCGCAATTGCAGGCGATCGATCTCGCCCCGCTTGCCGCCGGCACGCTGCGCGGCTTCGTTGCGGAGAGGCGGCACCAGGTGTTGTTCGACGATCTCCTGCGCGTGATGCACGACACGCTGACCGGCAAGGAGACGATGGCGATGATCCGCGAGAAGGTGCGCGCGGAGTTGCCGACCCTGCTCAGACTCTATCGCGCCGACAAATTCCTGGTGAACAAGATCGTGGCGTCGGCAACCGCGTTCTTCGAGGAAGTGCGCAGTGATCCCAAGCATCCGTTTCGCGGCGAGTTTGACCGCATGGTGCTGACCTTCGTCGATCGGCTCGGCACCGATCAGACTTACATCGACCGCATCGACGGGCTGAAGCGCGATCTGCTCGCACGTCCCGAACTCGCCGATCTGGCGCGCACCGTGTGGGCCAACACGCGCTCCTTCATCGAGCGCAGCGCGAGCGGTGAGACGCAGGTGCTGCAACATCATCTCGCCGGCATGTTCGTCGCAGCCGGCGAAGCGCTTGCCGGCGATGCCGAGCTGCGCGGTGAGATCAACAAGGGCCTGGTGACGGTGCTGCGCAGCTTCGTCGCCGACCAGAAGAGCGGCGTCTCGACCTTCATCTCCGACCAGGTCAAGTCGTGGAATATGACGCAGCTGATTTCGCTGATCGAAATCAACATCGGCCGCGACCTGCAATACATCCGCTTCAACGGCTCGCTGATCGGCGGGCTCGCCGGGCTTGCCCTCTACACCGGCGAATTCCTGCTGCGATTGCTGTGACTTTTGCATCACGGCCGTTAGCATTAACGCGCGCGCCTATTGTCGCGTGCTGCCTCTCCGGCTTGAATGTCGGGAACCGGCCGCCTAGCTGATTCATGTTGCGCTGCGGAACGTCCAAGAAGCCGGCGTATTGGAATTCATGTCCATTGCCGGCATCGCGGCCGGCACTTCCAGGGGAAACATTGATGACCGCTACTGCCCAGACGCTGAGCCCGCCGTCCCGCACCCTGATGTTTCTGGAAGGGCGGGCGATCCACGAGCTCGGCGCATTCCTCGGCGCGCTGCCGCTGCTCAGCCTCGCGCCCCGCGGCGATGGCCATCCGGTGCTGGTGCTGCCGGGCCTCGTTGCATCCGATATCTCCACCCGCCCGCTGCGCGCTTTCCTGAAGAGCAAGGGCTATGCCGTCAGCGGCTGGCGCCAGGGCCGCAACTATGGCCTGCGTCCGGGCGTGCAGCATGCCATGGTCGACCTCGTCGAGGAGCTGAGCGACACCCATGGCCGCAAGATCAGCCTGGTTGGCTGGAGCCTCGGTGGCCTCTATGCGCGCCAGCTCGCCAAGATGATGCCGGAGCGCGTGCGCCAGGTGATCACGCTCGGCAGCCCGTTCGCGGGCGACCCCCGCTCGACCAACGCCTGGCGCGTCTATGAATGGGCGAGCGGCCGCAAGGCCGACGAGGTCGACCCGCGCTTCGGCGGTGAGCTCGCTGTCCCGCCGCCGGTGCCGACCACCGCCATCTTCAGCCGTACCGACGGCGTCTGCGCGTGGCAGGGCTGCATGGAGAAGACGGGCGCACAGAGCGAGAGCATCGAGGTCGAGAGCAGCCATTGCGGCATGGGTCATCACCCGGCCGCTGTCTACGCGGTGGCGGATCGTCTCGCGCAGGAGGAGGGCAAGTGGCGGCCCTTCGACCGCAGCGGCTGGCGCAGCCTGGCGTATCCCGACCCGCATCGGTGAGCGGAGCGGGCTTGCATGGTTCGAGACGCGCGGCGTTGCCGCGCTCCTCACCATGAGGGTTGTGAGCGACTGATTCCGCGAAGCACACTGTCAGACCTCGTCCTGAGAGGGCGCGAAGCGCCGTCTCGAAGGATGACTGCCCTGCTGTCTCCATTGTCCCGCCCGCAGCAAACGCGCTATGCCTCGTGCATGGCGCATCCGCTTTCTCGCATCATCGACCAGCTCAAGCGCGAGCCGTCGCGCACCGGCTCCATCGTCATCACCGTGTTCGGCGACGCGATCGTGCCGCGTGGCGGCTCGGTGTGGCTTGGCACGCTGCTCGAATTCTTCGAAGGTCTCGCCGTCGACAGTAGCGTCGTGCGCACCGCAATGTCGCGCCTTGCGGCCGACGGTTGGCTGACCCGCGAAAAGGTCGGCCGCAACAGCTTTTACCGGCTCGCTGAGAAAGGGCGGCAGACCTTCGAGGCCGCCACGCGCCACATCTACGATCCGCCGCCGTCGAACTGGACCGGGCGTTTCGAGCTGCTGCTGATCGGCAATGGTGAGGGTCGCGACGCCTCGCGCGAGGCGCTGCGCAATGCCGGCTTCGGCAGCCCGCTGCCGGGCGTCTGGGTCGCGCCGTCGGGCGTGCCTGTGCCGGATGAGGCTGCCGGTGCCATTCGCCTCGAAGTCTCAGCCGAGGATGACAGCGGACGCCGTTTGCTCAGCGCGAGCTGGCCGCTGGATCGCACGGCTGACGCCTATCTCAAGTTCATGAAGATGTTCGAGCCGCTCCACGCAGCGATCGGCCGCGGCACGGGTTTGTCCGACGCCGATGCCTTCACCGCGCGGATTCTGCTGATCCACTACTACCGCCGCGTCGTGCTGCGCGATCCGCTGCTGCCGGACAGCCTGCTGCCGGGGGATTGGCCGGGCAGGGCCGCCCGCGAGCTCTGCGGCGAGATCTATCGCGCGCTGCTTGCCCCATCGGAACAATGGCTCGATGGCCATGGAACCAATGAAACAGGGCCGCTGCCGCCGGCGCGCAAGCTCCTCGAGCGGAGGTTCGGTGTCTGATTTTATGTTACAGAAATATCTTGCATGATCTAATTTCTGTTATATATTGCCTCCCAACCAAACGGGAGGATGCGCATGTATACGCAGGCGCTGAACACGGCCGAGGCCGAGGATCGCGGCCTCGAGGACGCGGCGAAGGCCACGCAGTTCCAGGCGCGCATCGATGCCGAGGAGCGCATCGAGCCGAATGACTGGATGCCGGCGGCCTATCGCAAGACGCTCACCCGCCAGATCTCCCAGCACGCCCATTCCGAAATCGTCGGCATGCTGCCCGAGGGCAACTGGATCACGCGCGCACCGAGCCTGCGCCGCAAGGCCGCGCTGCTCGCCAAGGTGCAGGACGAGTGCGGCCACGGCCTCTATCTCTATGCCGCCGCTGAGACTCTCGGTTCCTCGCGCGAGGAGCTGGTCGACGCCATGCTGGCGGGCAAGGCCAAATATTCCTCGATCTTCAACTATCCGACGCTGACATGGGCCGATATCGGCACCATTGGCTGGCTGGTCGATGGCGCTGCGATCATGAACCAGATCCCGCTGTGCCGTTGCTCCTACGGCCCCTATGCGCGCGCGATGATCCGCGTCTGCAAGGAGGAGTCGTTCCACCAGCGCCAGGGCTACGAGATCATGCTCACGCTATGCCGCGGCTCCGACGAGCAGAAGGCGATGGCGCAGGACGCGCTGAACCGCTGGTGGTGGCCGGTGCTGATGATGTTCGGCCCGCCGGACGGCGTCAGCCAGCACAGCGACACCTCGACGAAGTGGAAGATCAAGCGCTTCTCCAATGACGAGCTGCGCCAGAAGTTCGTCGACGCCACCGTGCCGCAGGCGCAATATCTCGGCCTCACCATTCCCGATCCCGGCATGACGCAGGATGCCGAGGGGCACTGGCGCTACAGCGAGATCGACTGGACCGAGTTCAAGCAGGTGCTCGCCGGCAACGGCCCCTGCAACCGCGACCGCATCGCCGCGCGCCGCAAGGCCCACGATGAGGGCAGCTGGGTGCGCGAGGCCGCAGCCGCTTATGCCGCCAAGCGCGCGCACCGTCAGACCGCACAAGCTGCGGAATAGGGAGATTACGATGGCCACGCCGAACACGCCGCTGTGGGAAGTATTCATTCGCAGCCGCAACGGGCTCGCGCACAAGCATGTCGGCTCGCTGCATGCGAGCGACGCGACCATGGCCTTGCAGGCCGCGCGCGACATCTACACCCGGCGCGGCGAGGGCCTCTCCATCTGGGTGGTGCCGTCGACCGCGATCACCGCGAGCGATCCCGCCGAAAAGGGCATGATGTTCGAGCCGGCGGAATCCAAGATCTACCGGCACCCGACATTCTATGAGGTGCCTGAAGAAGTGGGCCACATGTAGCGCTCTCTCTCATGGTGAGGAGCCGCGAAGCGGCGTCTCGAACCATGAAGGCCCGGGACCCTTGGCCCATCCTTCGAGACGGCGCTTCGCGCCTCCTCAGGATGAGGTCGGAACAAGCGGCAAGTGAACAGCGGATTGAAGCAATGGCCATCGCCAACATTCAGGTCTCCGAAACGCCGCTGGTGCTCTACACGCTGCGCCGCGCGGACGATGCGCTGATCCTCGGCCATCGGCTGTCGGAATGGTGCGGGCATGCGCCGATGCTGGAAGAGGACATGGCGCTCTCCAACATTGCGCTTGATCTCATCGGCCAGGCCCGCGAGCTTTACAGCTATGCAGCCAAGGCGGAAGGCAAGGACAACGACGAGGACAAATTCGCGTACTTGCGCGACGTCAGGCAGTATCGCAACCTGCTGCTGGTCGAGCAGCCGAATGGCGATTTCGCCCAGACGCTGGTGCGGCAGTTCTTCTATTCCGCCTTTGCCGATCTCTATTGGCGCGCGATGATGGCCTCGCGCGATGCGACGCTGGCTGCGATTGCCGCCAAGTCGGAGAAGGAGAGTGCGTATCACCTGCGCCATTCCTCGGAATGGATCATCCGGCTCGGTGACGGCACCGACGAGAGTCACGCCCGCGCGCAGGCAGCGATCGATCATCTCTGGGCCTTCACCGGCGAAATGTTTGCCGTCGACGACAGCGAGCGCGGCCTGATCGATGCCGGCGTTGCCATCGATCCGGCGGGATTGCGCGATCGCTGGCTGAAGACAGTGACCGGCATCATCAACGAGGCGACGCTCGCCTTGCCGCAAAACGACTGGATGCAGCAGGGCGGCCGCTCGGGCCGGCACAGCGAGCATCTCGGCCATCTCCTCAGCGAGCTGCAATCGATGCAGCGCACCTTCCCGGGTCTGACATGGTGACCGCGCTCGACAGCGACGCCGAGCTGCGCCAGCGCGCCTGGGATGCGGCGGCGAGTGTCGTCGATCCGGAGATCCCGGTGCTGACGATTGCCGATCTTGGCGTGCTGCGCGACGTCGCCCTGGATGGTGATCAGATCGAAGTCTTGATCTCGCCGACCTATTCGGGCTGTCCGGCCATGAACATAATCGCGCTGGAAATCGAGCTCGCGCTGGAACGCGCCGGCTTCCGGCAGCCGAAGGTGCGTACCGTGCTGTCACCGGCGTGGACCACCGACTGGATGAGCGAGGAGGGGCGCCGGAAGCTGCGCGCCTATGGCATTGCGCCGCCGCAAGCTTCCAGCTCACGTCGCGCGCTGTTCGGCGAGCAGGCGGTGGCGTGCCCGCAATGCGGCTCTGGCAACACCGAGCTCTTGTCCGAATTCGGCTCGACCTCCTGCAAAGCGCTCTGGCGCTGCAAGGCCTGCCGCGAACCCTTTGACTACTTCAAGTGTCATTGAGTGAATTGAGCACAATGCCAACCCCATCGTCATTGCGAGCGCAGCGAAGCAATCCAGACTATCTTCGCGGTGAGATTCTGGATTGCTTCGCTGCGCTCGCAATGACGCCGGTGAGCCAAACCTAGAGTGTTCTTCATGTCCGCAGCCGCACCACGCTTTCATCGCCTGGCCGTCAACGACCTCCGCCGCGAGGCGTCCGACGCCGTATCGATGACTTTCACCATTCCGGACGAGCTCGCCAACGATTACGCCTTCACGCCCGGCCAGTACCTCACGCTGCGCACCACGCTCGATGGCGGGGAGGTGCGCCGCTCCTATTCGATCTGCTCCGGCCCGGATGACGGCGAGATTCGCATCGCCGTGAAAAAGGTCGACGGCGGTGCGTTCTCGAGCTGGGCCGCGGACGAGCTGAAACGCGGCGACGAGCTCGACGTGATGACGCCGACCGGCCGCTTCGGCGCGATCCCGCCCGCAGAAGATGCGCGCATCCATGTCGGCTTTGCCGCCGGTTCCGGCATCACGCCGATCCTGTCGATCGTCAAGGGCGTGCTGGCGCGCGAGCCGAACAGCCGCTTCTTCCTCTTCTATGGCAACCGCGCGAGTGCCAACATCATGTTCCTGGAGGCGCTCGAGGAGCTCAAGGACCGCTTCATCGATCGTCTTTCCATCTTCCACGTCATCTCGGGCGAAGACCAGGACATCCCGATCCTGCACGGCCGGCTCGACGGCGAGAAGGTGAGGGTGCTGTTGCGCGCGCTGGTGCCGGCGGACAGCGTCGATCACGTCTTCATCTGCGGTCCTCTCGGCATGAGCCAGGAGATCGAAACAACCTGCCGCGATCTCGGCATCGCCGAGGACCGCATCCATGTCGAACGCTTCGTCTCCGAGTTCGGCGGCAAGCCGCGGCCGAAGAAGGTCGTCGCTGTGGATGCGCCGCCGAAGGCGATCGCCTCGCTGATCATCGACGGCAAGCGCCGCGACGTGCCGGTCGCCGAGGACGAGGCGATCCTCGATGCTGCACTGCGCGCCGGTGTCGATCTGCCCTTCGCCTGCAAGGGCGGCATGTGCTCCACCTGCCGCGCCAAGCTGGTCGAAGGCGAGGCGCCGATGGACATCAACTATTCGCTGGAGCCCTGGGAGCTGAAGGCCGGTTTCGTCCTCACCTGCCAGGCGAAGCCCGTCTCGGAGCGGGTGGTGGTCGATTACGACCACGTTTGACAGCCTTCGCCAGGCAGCAGAACATCATGGGAAAACATTCAGCCGGGAGGTGCGCGTGAACGTCAAAGCAGCCTTGTCGCCCGAAGACGTGGCTCGCGCCTGCGCCGACGCGATGTGGGCGGAGGACGATGCCTCAAAAGGCCTTGGCATGGAGATTGTCGAGATCGGTCCGGGTTTTGCGACGCTGGCGATGACGGTGCGCCCCGACATGGTCAACGGCCAGCGCATCGCCCATGGCGGCTTCATCTTCACGCTGGCCGACTCGGCTTTCGCGTTCGCCTGCAACTCACACAATGAGCGCGTAGTCGCGGCGCAAGGGCAGATCACCTTCATCAAGCCGGGCAAGCTCGGCGATCGCCTCATTGCGAAGGCGCGAGAGATCACCCGCGGCGGCCGTTCCGGCATCTACGACGTGCGCGTCACCGCCGGTGACACCGTCATCGCTGAATTCCGCGGGCATTCGCGTGTCATTCCCGGCACGTGGCTGCCGACGCAAGATCAATAAAGCGACTGATAAAGAAAAACGAACCAATGTGGGGAAACGAGGATGGCTCTGACCAGGCTCAAGGAAGGTGGCAGCACCTATAGTCCGGAGATGGACGCGCATGAGCGCGCGTCGCGCGACGAGATCATGGCGTTGCAGATGCAGCGCCTGGCCTGGTCGCTGAAGCACGCCTACGACAACGTCGCGCATTACCGCAAAGCTTTCGACAAGGCCGGCGTGCATCATTCCGACTTCCGCGCCTTGTCCGATCTCGCAAAGTTCCCCTTTACGGTGAAGACGGACCTGCGCGACAACTACCCCTTCAACATGTTCGCCGTTCCCCGCGAAAAGCTGGTGCGCGTGCATGCGTCATCCGGCACGACCGGCAAGCCGATCGTCGTTGGTTACACCCAGCGCGATATCGAGACCTGGTCGGAGGTGATGGCGCGCTCGATCCGCGCCGCCGGCGGCCGCAGCGGCATGATCATCCATAATGCCTATGGCTACGGCCTCTTCACCGGCGGGCTCGGCGTGCATTATGGCGCGGAAAAGCTCGGCTGTACCGTGGTGCCGATCTCCGGCGGCATGACCGAGCGGCAGGTGCAGCTCATCAACGATTTCCGCCCCGACATCATCACGGTGACGCCGAGCTACATGCTGGCGATCCTCGACGAGTTCAAGCGCCAGAAGCTCGATCCGCGCCAGTGTTCGCTCAAGGTCGGCATCTTCGGCGCCGAGCCCTGGACCAATGCGATGCGCGGCGAGATCGAAGAAGCCTTCGACATGGATGCGACCGACATCTATGGGCTTTCCGAGGTGATCGGCCCCGGCGTCGCGCAGGAGTGCATCGAAACCAAGGATGGCCTGCACATCTGGGAGGACCACTTCTATCCCGAGGTGATTGATCCCGAGACCGGTGCGGTGCTGCCGGACGGCGCGAAGGGCGAACTGGTCTTCACCTCGCTGACCAAGGAAGCATTCCCGGTGATCCGCTATCGCACCCGCGATTTGACGCGGCTGTTGCCGGGCACGGCGCGCCCTGGCATGCGGCGAATGGAGAAGGTGACAGGCCGCTCGGACGACATGATCATCCTGCGCGGCGTCAACCTGTTCCCAACCCAGATCGAAGAGCTGCTGCTCGCGACCGATTGGTGTGGCGGCCACTTCATCCTCGAACTGACCCGCGAAGGCCGCATGGACGAGCTGACGATTATTGCGGAGGCGCGGTCCGAATACT
Source organism: Bradyrhizobium sp. Cp5.3 (assembly GCF_000426265.1). NCBI lineage: Bacteria > Pseudomonadati > Pseudomonadota > Alphaproteobacteria > Hyphomicrobiales > Nitrobacteraceae > Bradyrhizobium > Bradyrhizobium sp. Cp5.3. The sequence continues at coordinate 220,216 of NZ_AUFA01000002.1, forward strand.
GGGACGGCCGGGGTCTCGTCGACCATGCCGATCGCATCTCGACTCACATCAAGAACACCATCGGCGTCACGGCGAAGGTGCAGGCGGTCGCGCCGGCCACGCTGGAGCGCTCGCTCGGCAAGGCCAGGCGGGTCTACGACAAGCGGCCGAAGGACTAGCTCTGGCCCCTTGTGACATGGGGCAGGGCACCCCGCGGCGGTTGACTTGGCGGTCGCGGAAGGCGACAAGGCCCGCGAGAAATCGTGGGTTTTTCGATGTCATCAGCCGATACCAGAGCCGTCGAGGCGCGCTGTGTGCGCCTCAATGCCAAGGCCGAGAACTCTGCCGCGCTCGCGCCGGTCGTCGAGCGCCATACGCTGGCTCGTGGCGCAGACGACGTGCTGATTGAGGTCAAGGCCGCTGCCGTCAACCCGTCCGATGTAAAGGCTGCGACCGGCCTGATGCCCTACGCCGTGTTCCCGCGCACTCCCGGCCGTGACTACGCAGGCGTGGTGATCGATGGTCCGGCCGGCACGATCGGCCGCGAGGTGTTCGGTTCCTCCGGCGATCTCGGCATTCGCCGCGACGGCACCCACGCCACCCATCTCATCGTCGAAGCTGATGCGGTGGTGGAGAAACCGAAGTCCGTCTCCTGGGAGGAGGCCGCCGGTATCGGCGTGCCCTTTGTCACTGCCATGGAGGGCTTTCGTCGCGCGGGGGTGCCGAAGAGCGGCGAGACCGTGCTCGTGTTCGGCGTCAACGGCAAGGTCGGCCAGGCGGCGGTGCAGATCGCGACCTGGCAGGACGCGCGCGTTATCGGCGTGGTGCGCAAGGCGGAGGCCTATGAGGGCCACACCAACGCGCCCACCGAGGTGATCGATGCCTCCGCCACCGATGTCGCCGCGCGCGTGCGCGAAGTGACCGGTGGCAAGGGCGCCGATATCGTCTTCAACACCGTCGGCGATCCCTATTTTCAGGCCGCGCACAAATCGCTCGCTCTTCGCGGTCGCCAGATCCTCATTGCGGCGATCGACCGCATCGTGCAGTTCAACATCCTCGAATTCTACCGGGGACAGCACACCTATGTCGGCATCGACACGCTCGGCCTGTCGTCGGCGGCAACCGGCGCGGTGCTGCGCGACCTCGGCCCCGGCTTTGCGAGCGGGCACCTGAAACCGTTCCCGATCAAGGCGAGTGCGATCTATCCGCTAGAGAGCGCCAAGGAGGCGTATACGGCTGTCGCCGGTTCCTCGCGCGATCGCGTGATCCTGAAGCCGTAGCTATGGAATCGTCCGCTCAACTCGTCATCTTTGCCGGCCTCGCCATCGGCCTGATCTACGGCGCCGTCGGCCTGCTCAGCGGCTTTTGCCTGATGAGCAGCATGCGCGGCTGGTTCGCGGAGGGAGATGGGCGGCTGGTGCGCACCTATGCGCTGGCGGTCGCGGTCGCAATCGCCGCAAGCCAGATCCTCGCCGGCGGCGGCACGGTCGATCTCGGCAAATCGATCTATCTGCAACCGACGTTCTCAGCGCCAGTGCTGTTCCTCGGTGGCCTCCTGTTTGGCTATGGCATGGTGCTGTCGAACGGCTGCGGTTCGCGCGCACTTGTGCTGCTCGGTCGCGGCAATCTCCGCTCCTTCGTCGTCGTCATCGTGCTCGGCATTGCCGCCCAGATGACGCTCAAGGGACTGATCGCGCCGGCGCGAATCGCGCTCGTTCAGGTCTCGCAGGCGTCCGCGAACTCAAACTCGCTGCCGTCGTTGCTGGCAACGCTTGGTCTCGGCGAAACCATTTCGCGCACGCTGGCTGCCGCGACAATCGTCGTCGCCCTGATGCTCTTTGCTTTCGCCCACGCCGGTTTTCGGCGTTCGCCGGGGCAGATCGCGGCCGGCATCATTGTCGGTCTCCTCGTTGCCGGCGGCTGGTTCGTCACCGGCTATCTCGGCGCCGATGATTTCAATCCGGTTCCGGTCACCTCGCTCACCTTCATCGCGCCGATCGCGGATGCGCTGCAATACGCGATGCTCTCGACGGGCCTGACGCCGAACTTCGGCATCGCAACCGTTGCCGGCGTGTTCGCCGGCAGCCTCGCAACGGCGCTTGCTAGCGGCCGCTTCAAGCTCGAAGGCTATTCCTCGCCGCGCCAGATGTTGCGCTCGGGCAGCGGCGCGGCGCTGATGGGCATCGGCGGGGTGATGGCGTTCGGCTGCTCGATCGGGCAGGGGCTCACTGGCTTGTCGACCCTCGCGCTGGCCTCATTCGTCGCAGTCGCCGGCATCCTGCTCGGCACCGCCGTAGGCCTGCGCGGCGCGCTGCGCGTTCAGCCTCTCGCGGTGGCCTGACCGCGCAGAGGGCGGTCGGCCAGCGTGGCAACGCCGATGCCAGCGACGATCAACGCGGCCGCGACGGCAAGGCTGATGTCGATAGGTTCGCCGAGCAGGATCGCGGCGCTGGCGATGCCGACAATCGGCGTTCCTGTGGTGCCGAGCGACGTGGTCAGGGCCGAGATGCTCTTGTTGACCATCGACATCGCCCAATAGGCCAGCACCGTTCCGATCAGGCCCGAATACAGGAACAGTAGCACGAGCCGCGATGACCATTCGACGTGCGGCAGTCCGTCCGTGATCGTCGCCGTGATCGTCAGCACCACCGTCGCCACGAGCACTTGCCAGATCAGGAGCTGGAGCGGGGACGCGATCCAGCGATGCGAGCGCAGATAGATGATGTTCGCGGCCCAGCAAATGGCCGCGAGGATCACCATGCCGGCGCCGAGCACGACATTGACGTTGGTCCAGTCGATCGAGGACGGGTTCAGGATCACGGCGAGGCCGGCAAGTCCGAGGAGTGCGCCGCCGAGCTTCGGTGCGGTCAGCGCGTCCTTCCCGAGCAGCGGCGCCGCGAGCGCGACCCAGAGCGGAGTCGTATAGCCGAGCACGATGCCCTTGCTGGCGGGAATGAAGCGCAGGCCAGCGGCGGTCAGCGTCGAGAACAATGTCATGTGCAGCAGCGCGACGCTCAAGATCACGGGCACGTCGTGACGTTCCGGAATGACGAGGTTGTCGCTCGCGCGCAGGATCACGAACAGGCCGACGAGCGCGATCCAGCTCCGGATCGCCGCGCTCCACAGCGGCGGCACGAACTGTACCAGCTGCTTGGTCACCGACCAGTTCACGCCCCAGGCCAGGACGACGATCAGGAACAGGCCGATGGCCGCGCGAGGTGACAGGGAGGCGTTCATTGCAAGATCCTTGAAGCGGCGTCGTCCGGCAGATAGCATCGCAATTGGCACCAAAAAAAGTGCCAGATTGGAAAGAAACAAGGTGCCAGTTTCCGATGCGATGATCTCCGGGCTGATCGTGCTGGAGCGATCCGGCGACGATGGGCTGGTGGCGCAATTGACGAGCCAGCTCCGGCGTCTCATTGCGAGCGGCCGGCTCGGCAAGGGCCGTGTGCTGCCGTCGAGCCGCCGGCTAGCAAGCGATCTCGGTGTGTCGCGCAACACCGTCAGCTTTGCGTTCGAGCAGCTCGCTGCCGAGGGATATCTGGAGATGTCCCACGGGCGACGTCCGGTTGCGATGATCGATGGCGCCGAACGCATCGAGCGAGTTGGCGCTGCCGCGTCGCGCGTGCAGCCTGGCAAGCCCCGGCTCTCGCCCTGGGCCTCGAAGCTGCGCGAGACGGATTGGCCGATGTCGTATCTGGCGCCGCTCCGCCCCTTGAGGCCTGGCCATGCGGATGCCCGAGAGTTTCCGAACGAGATCTGGGCGCGCTGCCTGCGCCGCAGTGCCGTGCGTGCGGGGAAACGTGAACTCGGACCGGTGAACCGGCCGCGCCTGCGCGAGGCGCTGGCGCACTACCTCGCGACCAACAGGGGCGTGCGCGCGGCAGCGGAGCAGATCATGATTCTGCCGAGCGCGCAGGCTGCGTTGACCTTGATTGCAGCTACCCTCATCACGCCCGGTGACGAGGTTTGGGTCGAAGATCCCGGCTATCCCGGCGCTGCGGCCGCCTTCCGCGCTTCCGGTGCGCGCGTGATCGGCCTCGGGCTGGATGAGCAGGGCATGCAGCGGGTGGTTGGAACGGCCGCGCCAAAGCTCATCTTCATGACGCCGTCGCACCAGCATCCGACGGGTCGATTGATGTCGCTTGCCCGTCGCAGCGAATTTCTCGCTGCATGCCGGCCGGGCAAGACCTGGATCATCGAGGACGATTACGACGGCGAGTTCCACTATGACAGTCGGCCGGTGCCGTCCTTGCAGGGGCTCGATACGCTCGGCCGCGTGTTCTACGTCGGCACCTTCTCGAAAGTGATGACCTCAGATATCCGCCTCGGATACCTCGTCGCGCCGCCGGCCCTTCGCGATACGCTGGGGATCGCGCAGCGGCACATCGGACTGATCGCAGCCAGCAACATCCAGGAAGCGCTGGCGGAGTTCATCGCCGACGGGCACTTCCTCGCGCATCTGCGCCGGATGCGCCGGCTCTACCATGCGCGGCGCGATCACCTCGTCGGCGAGATGGAACGCCGCCTCGGCGATTTTCTCGAGGTCGAGGCGCCCTCAGGCGGCATCCAGCTCATTGCGCGCCTCAAGCGCGGCAGCGCAGATCGTACGGCGGTCAAACGGCTGGTCGAGGCCGGGGTCGAGACGCGAGCTCTGTCCAGCCTCTCGCTCGGCCGACCGCGCGACCACGGCCTATTGCTCGGCTTCGCGGCATGGCGCGAGAGCGAGATCAGCGCGGCCGTGCGGACGATGGCGTCCTGCTTCTAGAGTGGTTACCTCACTCCGCAGCCTTCGTCACGATACGGATCTCCGAGGTCAGGGTCCGGTGCACCGGACACTTGTCGGCGATCTCCATCAGCTTCTTGCGCTGCTCGACGTCGAGCGTGCCTTCCATCGCAATCACGCGATCGATCTGGTCGAGCATGCCGTCGCGCGTCTCGCACTCTGCGCAGTCCTTTGCGTAGATCTTGGAATGCTTCAGCGTGACGGTGACACGGTCGAGCGGCAGCGACTTGCGGTCGGCATAGAGCCGCATCGTCATGGAGGTGCAAGCGCCAAGTCCGGCCAGCAGGAAATCGTAGGGCCCGGGGCCGGCATCCTCGCCGCCTGCAGCAACCGGCTCGTCCGCCACCAGGCGATGTGGTCCGACCGAAATGGTCTGGTTGAACTTGCTTTTGCGCGTCTCCTGCACCACCACCTGGCGCGGCGCCTCGGCGAGATCCATCGCCTTTGCAGGCTTGGCCGTGTCGATGTAGCGGCTCGCCCAAGCTGTGATCACGTCGGCCGTATAGAGTGCGTCCGCGGGCTTTGTGAGCAGATGATCGGCATGATCGAGCGAGACGAAACTCTTGGGGTGCTTTGCCGAGATGAATATCTTGGTCGCATTGTCGATGCCGACGGTGTCGTCGACCGGCGAATGCATCACCAGCAGCGCCTTGTGCAGGCCGGTGATGTCCTTCATCAGCTCTTGCTCGACGATGTCGTCGAGGAATTCGCGCTTGATCCGGAACGGGCGCCCTGCGAGCGACACTTCGACCTCGCCCTGCGCGCGGATCGCGTCGACATGATCCTTGAACAGGCCGGTGACGTGCGCAGGATCGGAGGGGGCGGCGATGGTCGCGACGGCCTTGGCCTCCGGAATTTTGCCTGCCGCCGCCAGGATCGCGGCGCCGCCGAGGCTGTGTCCGATCAGCATCGACGGCGCCTTGCGGGTCTCGCGCAGGTGGTCGGCGGCATGGACGAGATCGGCGACGTTGGAGGAGAACGTCGAATTGGCGAAGTCGCCCTCGCTGGAGCCGAGGCCGGTGAAGTCGAAGCGCAGCACCGCGATGCCCTTGGCCGCGAGCGAGACCGAGATGCGCTTGGCTGCCAGCGTATCCTTGCCGCAGGTGAAGCAATGCGCGAACAGCGCGTAGGCCGCCGGCTCGCCGTCCGGCAGCTCCAGCGCGGCCGCAAGCTGATGGCCGCCTTCGCCCTGGAATTGGAAGCGTTCCGTAGCCATGGGCTCTCCCCCGTTCTTCGTGAACTCTAATCGCTCGAATAGCGCTGTTCGGCCCAGGGATCGCCGCGGTTATGGTAGCCGCGGACTTCCCAGAAGCCGGGCGCGTCCTCGGTCAGGAATTCGATGGCCTGGAGCCATTTCGCGCTCTTCCAGAAATAGAGATGCGGCACGACCAGCCGCACCGGGCCGCCGTGCTCGTCCGTCAGAGGCTCGCCCGACCAGGTATGGGCGAGCAAAGCATCCTCGGCTGCAAAATCCTCGAGTGCGAGATTGGTGGTGTAGCCGTCATAGGAATGCAGCACCACGAAGCGTGCATCAGCGCGCGGTTGGCAGATGTCGAGCAGCTCGCGCGTTGCGAGGCCTTCCCACTGATTGTCGTAGCGGGACCAGGTCGTGACGCAGTGGATGTCGGAGGTGAACTGCGCCTGTCTTTGGGCGGCGAATTCCGCAAAGGTCCAGAACACGGGGTTGTCGACCGCGCCATAGACGTCGAGCCGCCAGCGCTCGCGCGAGATCTCCGGTGAAAGGCCGAGGTCGAGCACCGGCCAGTCCCTGGTGAGGTGCTGGCCAGGAGGCAGGCGCTGGTCCTCCGGGCGGGTCATCCTGCCGGTGAGGAAGCGGCCCTCGCGCGCCCATTTCTCCTTGGTGCGCGTCAGCTTGCTGTCGGGCGGCGGCTCGTTGTCGTCGGCCATTGGTTACTCGTGACTGGGCTACTCGTGGCGATGCATCGCGGAGGCATGCTTGGTGTCGCGCATCGTAGCATAGATGATCAGCGAGATGCAGATGATGCCGCTGAGGTAGAAGTAGAACCATTCCTCGTGCCCGATGGTCTTGAAATAGAGCGCGATCGCCGGCGCCGTGCCGCCGAAGATCGACACCGTGATCGCATAGGGCAGGCCGACGCCGAGGGCGCGGACATTGGTCGGGAACAGCTCGGCCTTCACCACCGCGTTGATCGAGGTGTAGCCAGCCACGAACAGCCAGGCGGCGCAGATCAGGATAAAGGCCATGAACGGCGATTTGGCCTCCTTCAGCGTCATCAGCAGCGGAACGGTCGCGAGCGTGCCGGCGACGCCGAAGAAGATCAGGAGCGGCTTGCGTCCGATCTTGTCGGAGATCGCGCCATAGATTGGCTGCAGGATGGTCGCGAAGATCAGGGTGCCGAAGATCACGAAGGTTGTCTGGTCCTCGGTCAATCCGACCGAGAGCTTGACGAAGGTCTGCATGTAGGTGGTGAAGGTGTAGAACGCCGCGGTGCCGCCGGCGGTCAGGCCCATCACCAGCAACAGCTCGCGCGGATATCGCAGCAGGTTGGTGATCGAACCGGTCGGCTTCACCACCTTCTTGGCTTCCTCGAACGCCTCGGTCTCGTGCAGGCCGCGCCGCATCACCGCGGCGAAGATCGCGAGCGCCGCGCCAATCGCAAACGGGATGCGCCAGCCCCAGGCCTTCAGCTCTTCCGGGGTGAGGAAGACCTTTTGCAGCAGGAGCAGCACGATGATCGCGGTGAGCTGGCCGCCGATCAGCGTGACGTATTGAAAGCTTGAATAAAAGCCGCGACGTTTGGGATCGGCGACCTCGCTCAGGTAAGTTGCGCTGGCGCCGTATTCGCCGCCGAGGCTCAGGCCCTCGATCACGCGGGCCAGCGCCAGGATCACCGGGGCGGCAAAGCCGATCGTGGCATAGGTCGGCGTCAACGCGATGATCAGCGAGCCGAAGCACATGAAGACGACCGACAGCGTCAGCGAAATGCGCCGGCCGAAATGGTCGGCGAGGTAGCCGAAGAACCAGCCGCCCAAGGGGCGCATCAGGAAGGTCGCCGCGAACACGACGGCTGCGTTCAATTGCTGGACGACGGGATCGTTGCCGGGGAAGAAGGCCGGCGCGAAATACAGGGCGAACGCCGTATAGGCGTAAAAATCATACCATTCGACGAGATTGCCGATCGAGCCGATGAAGATCGCCTTGATCCGCCGCTCGGCGTCGGCGATGTCAAATTGCTCGGAGGCCGGTTTGATTGCTTGCTCTGTCATATCCGGCCTCTCCGCTTTTGCTTTTGGAGAGGCCTACATCGTCTTTCCGAGCAGAAATGGCAACTGGCGGGGGCCTCTCACCGTCCCCTGCGACCAGGTCACGGAGCCTGCCGGGTCGAGGGCGAAGTCTGGAATCCGTTTCAGCCATTCCTCCAGCGCAACCTGCATCTCCATCCGCGCCAGGTTGGAACCGACGCAGCGATGGATGCCGAGGCCGAACGCGGCGTGGCGGTTTTCCCGACGGTCGATCACGACTTTGTCAGCGTCCGGAAACATCTTGGGATCGCGGTTGGCTGCGGGGAAGGACAGCAGCACCATGTTGCCCGGCTTCACCGGGCAGCCCGAGACCGTGGTCTCCTTGACCACCTCGCGTGCCATCGTCACCGGAGAATAGGCGCGCAGGAATTCTTCGACGGCCGTCGGTATCAGTTCCGGCTCGGCGACCAGGCGCTCGCGATCGGCTGGCGTGTGGGCGAGATGCCAGAGCGAGGAGCCGATCGCGCTCCAGGTGGTGTCGATGCCGGCGATCAGCAGTAGGCGCAGCGAGCCCAGCACGTGCTCTTCCTCGAGCGGCTGGCCGTCCTTGCCCCGGGCGTTCATCAGATAGGAAATGAGATCATCGGTCGGCCTCGATCTGCGCTCCTCGATATGCGCGCTGAAATAGTCGCTCATCTCGTGGACGGCCTGGAGCAGCATGTTCTCGTCCTTGATGCCGAGCTCCAGGATCATGTGGATCCAGTTGATGAAGAGGTCGCTGTCGCTTTCGGGAATGCCAAGCATGTGGGCGATTGCCCGCACTGGGATGTGCTTGGTGTAGCGCGCCGCAGCGTCCACCTGCTTCTCGGTGACGAAGCCGTCGATCAGCTCGTTGCAGATGGCGCGGACCCGCGGCTCGAGCTTCTTCATCGCGTCCGGCGTGAACGGCGGCAGCAGCAATTGCTTGGCCGGCTTGTGCACGGGCGGATCGGAGGTGATCGGGGGTGCGGCGCTCTTGGTTATTTCCGGCCGCGCGTCGCGGACGATGATGCGGCGCGACGAGAAGTGCTCGGGATCGTTGGCGATCGCTCGTACCGCCTCGTACGTCGTCGGCAGGTAGCAGCCGAGGAAACGCTCGGTATGCACCACCGGGCTTGCGGCGCGCAACTCGTCCCAGATCGGGAAGGGATCTTCCGTCCATTGCGGATCGGTGTGGTCGAAATCGTTGAGCCAGTCGGTGACGGGCGGATGGGCGGCAGGTTGGCTGACGTCGGACATCTCAGGGAATCCTCACGCTGGTTTTCGCTGAATGGGCGCGCGTCGCGAAAGGCGCGCTATTCCTCGATTACGTCGATCGCGATTTCCGGGCAGTTGGATTTGGCAAGCCAGGCCTTGTCTTCCAGGCCGGCCGGGACGGTGCCATCTCCGGCCTCGTGGGCGTTGCCGTATTCGTCGAGCTCGAACAATTCCGGCGCCAGCGCCTTGCAACGCGCATGGCCCTGACATTTGTCGGGATCGACGTGAACCTTGAGTCGCTCTGCCATTGGCGTCCTCGGTCGTGGGCGCGGGCCCAAAAAAGGCCGGGCGCGTTTCCTCATGTTTGATTTTATCGACGGCATTCGCCGCTGATTGAAGTTATAGTATATTACATTCGCGATGGGCTTCCCCTGTCAAGCGCAAACTTATAGGTTTCGCGTCAAGATGCCGTCACAACTCGCCCGCAAGCCGCAGAACGCCTATCATCACGGCGATCTCCGTGATGCCCTGATCAAAGCTGCGCTACGCGAGGCGGAGCGGGGCGGGGCGGAGGCGATCAGCATCAAGGCCCTCGCAAAGCAGCTCGGCGTTTCGCAGCCGGCGCCGTATCGGCATTTTTCCGATCGCGAGGCGCTGCTCGCCGCGGTGACGGCGGAGGCGTTCCGGCAGCTCACCGTCGTGCTGCGCGAGGCGATGGCGAAGCCATCGAAACAGTCGAAGCTGTCGCGGCTGGCGCAGGCGACGCTCGATTTCGGTCTGCGCCGCAACGGCATCTATCGTTTGATGTTCGCCTCGCGCACGGTGTCTTGCGCCGCAAAGGGCAGCGAGCTGCATGAGGCCACCCGCGAGACTTTCGCGCTGGTGATCGAAGCCCTGGAAGCGCCGGCAGTGGGCTATTTGCGCGAGCGGCAGGCGCTCAAGATCTGGGCGGCGCTGCATGGCGTGGTGATGCTGGCCGAGCAGGGTCTGTTCACGGGCGAGGCCGCGCATGCCACGCGCGAGGAGCTGGTCGAGGATTTCGTCAACGAGACGAAGACAGCGCTGGCGGCCGCGATCGGGGACGCGCAGCGTCGGGGCAAGGCCAACGCTTAAGCGTTCGCCCCAAGCAATTTCATCAGTTTCTCGACCGCGCTGTCCGGCGTGGTCACAACGGGGCGGCCTGTCGTCTGCGAGACCAGCGGCGCTATCGCGGCAATGCTGAACTGGGCGAGAGCGACGACGTCGCAGTCGCACAAGTCGCGCGAGGCCTCGGCGATCAGCCGGTCGTGCTCGGCGCGGTCGCCGCGGTCGAGCGCGGCCAGTGCCCCCTCGGCAAGTCTCGGCACGACCTGGACGGAGGCCGGAAACTCCGATGGCATCGAGGCCAGCGTCGGCGGGAAGGTCGCGAGCAGGCCGATCCGCTTGCCCATCATCACCGCCTGCTCGATCATCGCTTCGTTCGGCTTCAGCACTGGCATGGGCGCATGTGCGCGGGCAACCGCCTCGATGCAGGGGCCGAAGGCCGAGCAGGTGAACAGGATCGCGTTCGCCCCTGTCGCCGCTGCATAATCGCCGAGCGCAAGGAAGCGCTCGGTCATGGCATCGTTGAGTGCGCCGTCACGCGCCAGATCCGCTGACAGGCTGTCATCGAGCAGGTTCATCAGCCGCGCCTCTGGCCAGGCCTTTGCGAACGCAGCTTCGATCGGCGCGATGGAATGCTTGAGTGCGTGGATGAGGGCGATGCGCATCGATATCTCTTCTCTCTCTCCCCGTTCTTACGGGGGAGGGGCTCTATCCGCAAAGAAGGTGAGAGTTGGACTCGCGGACGCTCCCCCTCACCCGACCGCTTCGCGGTCGACCTCTCCCCGCGAACGGGGAGAGGTGAAAGCGCGCCAGCCTTTACTTGAACGGCACCGCGTACATCAAGCCGCCCTTGCTCCAGAGGCCGTTGAGGCCGCGCTCGAGCTTCAGCGGGCTCGCCTTGCCGACGTTGCGCTCATAGATCTCGCCGTAATTGCCGCCGGCCTTGATCGCCACGACCAGCCATTTGTTGTCCACCCCCAGCCGCGAGCCGAGATCGCCGGAGGTGCCGAGCAGCCGCTGGATCGCGGGCGTGGTCGACTTCGTCATCTCATCGACGTTGGCCTGCGTCACGCCGAGCTCCTCGGCCTCGATCAGTCCGTAGTGCAGCCAGGTGATGATGTCGCTCCAGACCTCGTCGCCGTTGCGGGTGAAGGGCCCGAGCGGCTCCTTGCTGATGGTCTGCGGCAGCACGATATAGTCGGCCGGGTTCGGCGCTGCGGTCGTCACCGCGCCGGCGAGCGCGGAGGCGTCCTGGGTCATGGCATCGCAGCGGCCGCCGAAGAAGGTCTGATACATGGTGTCGACGCGGTCGAACACCAGCGGCTTCCAGTCGATGCCGTTGGCGCGGCCGTAGTCGCCGAGCGTGACCTCATGGGTGGTGCCCTGCGCGACGCAGACGGTGGCGCCCTTCAGATCCTTCAGTTCCTTCACGCCGAGGTCCTTCTTCACGACAAAGCCCTGGCCGTCGTAGAAGTTGATCGGACCTTGCCGCAGGCCCAGCGTGACGCCACGCAGATATGTCTGCGTCGAGTTCCGATAGAGCACGTCGATCTCGCCCGATTGCAGAGCGGTGAAGCGGTTCTGCGCGGTCAGCGCGACGTAGCGGACCTTGTTGGGATCACCGAGTACGCCGGCTGCGAGCGCGCGGCAATAATCGACGTCGAGGCCCTTGTAATTGCCTTGCGAGTCAGGCGCGGAGAAGCCGGCAAAGCCGGCGCTGACACCGCATACCAGCGTGCCGCGGCTCTTGACCGTGTCGAGCGTTGCAGCCGACCCCATCGCCGTCGAAGCCGCGAATAGACCCGCGGCGATAACCACTTTCCTCATCATTCTACTCTCCCCTCAGTGATTGACACTACGCAAGACGTTGTCGACGGCCGTGCCGAGCTTGTCGACGATCAGGTCGATCTCCGCCGCCGAGGCGATGTAGGGCGGCGCCAGTAGCACGTGGTCGCCACGGACGCCATCCACGGTGCCGCCGCCGGGATAGCAGCCCAGCCCGTTGGCAAAGGCCTCCGCCTTGATCTTCTGGTGCAGCTTGAGCGCGGGATCGAACGAGGTGCGGCTGGCGCGATCGGTCACGAGCTCGATCGCCCAGAACAGGCCGCGGCCTCTGATATCGCCGACATGGCGATGATTGCCGAAGCGGTCGATGAGGCGCTGCTCGAGCTGCTTGCCGCGCTCCTTGACGCGGTCGAGCAGGCGATCCTCGCGGATCACCTGCTGCACCGCCAGCGCTGCCGCACAGGCGAGGGGATGCGCAAGGTAGGTATGGCCGTGCTGGAAGGCACCGCTTCCCGCACGAATCGTGTCGATGATCGTGCCGCTTGCGAGCATCGCACCGATCGGCTGGTAGCCGCCACCGAGCCCCTTTGCAATCGCCTGGATGTCCGGCGCGACGCCTTCCTGTTCCCAGGCATGCGTGGTGCCGGTACGACCCATGCCACTCATGACCTCGTCGAGGATGAGCAGCGCGCCGTGCCGGTCGCAGATTTCGCGCATTGCCTTGAAGTAGCCATCCGGCGCCGTCACCGCGCCCGCGGTCGCGCCGACGACCGGCTCGGCAAGAAACGCCGCGACGGTGTCGGGCCCGAGCCGCTGAAACTCGGCCTCTAACTCGGCGGCAAGCCGCGCCACGAACTGCGCATCCGACTCGCCGTCGCGCTTCTCGTGATAGGCAAAGGCCGGCGTCACATGGCTGAACGCGGCCGAGAGCAGGGGCGCATAGGGCGCGCGCCGCCAGGCATTGCCGCCGGCGGCAAGGGCTCCGAGCGTGTTGCCATGATAGCTCTGCCGCCGCGCGATGAAATGCTGCCGCTGCGGCTCGCCGCGCTCGATGAAATACTGCCGCGCCAGCTTGATGCTGGCTTCGATCGCCTCCGATCCGCCGCTGACGAAATAAGCGTAGGCAAGACCGCCGGGCTCGTGGCCGACCAGCATCTCGGCGAGCGCTTCCGCCGGCTGGGACGAGAAGAAGGCGGTGTGGGCATAGGCCAGGGTCGAAGCTTGTTTCGCCATTGCCGCGATCACGCGCGGGTGTTGGTGGCCGAGGCAGGAGACCGCCGCGCCTCCGGAGGCGTCGATCACGCGGCTGCCGTCCTCGGCAAAGAGATAGACGCCTTCGCCGCCGATCGCCTTGGGCGGCGTTTCACGCAATGAGCGGTGCAGCACGCGTGTGGTGCGAGCGGCCATGGATCAACCTTTCTCTGAGACGTAGGTGGAGGCTGCGGCCAGCCGCGCCTCGGTGTCCTGGAGGCGCTTCTTCGCGGCCGAGCCGCCGAGCGAGAACGTCACCGCCGCCAGCGACTGTGCAATCGCGATGGCGCCGGTCAGGCTCGGAAAGAAGCCGGGCGGGGAATCCGCCTCGAACAGCAGCACGTGATTGGCGCCTTCGGCCATCGGCGCAGCGACGCTATCCGCAATCGCGATCAGCGTCGCGCCGGCGTGATAGGCGGCCTGCGCCACGCGGACGCTCGCGTGCGTGTACGGCAGAAAGCCGATGACGATGACCGCTTCGCCGGGACGGAACGCGCCGAGATCGAGATCATCGGGGCCGGAGCCGCCGACGATCTGCACCTGGTCGGGCCGGAACAGCCGGAGCTCGTAATTCAGCAATTCCGCAACGCTGCGGCAGCTGCGGTAGCCGGCGATCCAGATCCGCTTCGCGCTATGCAGGGCGCGGGCGGCATCCGCGATCGACTGGGCCGGGATGCGCGGCAGGCCCGCGGCCTCGGCCTCGAGCTTCTCGGTGACGAGCGCGACATCGGCATTGGGGCCATGGCGGCGGCTCTTGGCACGGCCGGAGAACGGCGAGGTCTGCGACGGCCGTCGCGCCTCCGTCAGCGCCGCGCGCAATTCGTCCCAGCCGGAGTAGCCGATCGCCTTCGCAAGGCGCGTGAACGCGGCCGGATCGGCGCCGGCTTCCGCGGCGAGGTCGCGCATCGAACGGGTGGTGGCGTCGTAATCATTGGCCGCAACGAACCGCCCGACCTCCTGCAGCCGCAGGGGGAGCGATGGCAATGCACTGCAGAGTTCGCTCAAGGGCGAGGATTTCGCGGGCTCGGCCATGAAACATTTGTTGCACGAATTGCCGATTGGTGCAACAGTTGACGCACGCTGCCGGAAATCGCCGCCTCTGACGAAGGATTTTTGTGCCGTGACAACCGATCATCCCAGGCCGCCGCCGCGCCGCAGCTTGTTCGGCGCATGGGGCCCCCGCGAGCTAAAAGGCCTGTTCTGGCAGGTGCTTGTCGTCGGGATTGCGGTCGCGGTCGTCGCTTTCCTCTGGTCCAACACCGTTACCAATCTCTCCGCCCGCCGCATCACGACCGGCTTTGCCTTCCTCGGCCGCGAAGCCGGCATGCCCATCGCCGACAGCCTGCTGTCGTACAGCCCGAAGGACACCTACCTCTGGGCCTTCGTCGTCGGCGTCACCAACACCTTGCGCGTCGCCGTGATCGGCATCGTGCTCGCAACCATTCTGGGCACGTTGATCGGCATCTCGCGACTTTCTGCCAATTGGCTGTTGTCGCGGCTTGCCGCCGTCTACGTCGAAGTGCTGCGCGACATCCCGCTGCTGCTTCAGCTCTTGTTCTGGTACGTGCTGATGCAGGCGTTGCCGGCCGCGCGCCTGGCGTGGCGGCCGGTCGACGGCGTGTTCCTGTCCAATCGCGGGCTGATCCTGCCGTCGATCCCGATCGGGACGCCACAGCTCTGGGTGCTCGGCACTGCAGCGCTGGGCCTTGTCGTGTTCTATCTCATCCGGCGCTGGCAAATCGCGCAGCAGATGCAGGACGGCAAGCCGCGCAAGGCATGGCCCATCGCGCTCGGCCTCATCGTGGTGCTGCCGGCGCTGGTCTCCGTGCTGCTCGGCGTGTCCTGGAAAATCGAATGGCCCGAGCTGCGCGGCTTCAACTTCGTCGGCGGGCTGACGCTCGCGCCGGAATATTTTGCCTTGCTGATCGCGCTCGTGACTTACACTTCGGCCTTCATCGCCGAGATCGTGCGAAGCGGCATCCAGTCCGTGCCGCGCGGGCAGTGGGACGCTGCCAATGCACTCGGCCTGCGCCGCAGCTTCATGCTGCGGCAGATCATCCTGCCGCAGGCGCTGCGCGTGATCGTACCGCCGATGACGAGCCAGTATCTCAATCTCACCAAGAACTCCTCGCTCGCAGTTGCGATCGGCTACCAGGATGTGGTCTCGGTCGCCAACACCACGCTGAATCAGACCGGGCAGGCGATCGAGGCGATCGCGCTGATCATGGCCGTGTTCCTCACCATCAGCCTCGGCATCAGCTTCTTCATGAACTGGTACAACGCGCGCATCGCGCTGGTGGAGCGCTGATCATGACGGTGATCACCGACATTCCCGACGCACCGCGCGCCGCCCGTCGCCCGCAAATGGGCAATCCGGTGCTGCGCTGGCTGCGCACCAACCTGTTCTCGTCGATTCCCAACGCGATCATCTCGCTGGTGCTGCTGGCGATACTCGCCAAGGGCATCGTCAGTTTCGTGCAATGGGGCATCGCCAACGCGGTCTGGCTGACGCCGGTGAACGACTCCAGCGCCTGTCGCGCCGTGCGCGGCGTCGGCGCCTGCTGGGCGATCATTCCCGAAAAATACCGCTTCATCCTGTTCGGCACCTATCCGTTCGACGAGCAGTGGCGGCCGGCGCTGTCGGTGCTCCTGTTCATAGCGCTGTTCTATCTCTCCACCCGCCGCGCCTGGTGGCGGCGCGAGCTGATCTATCTCTGGATCGGTGCGCTGGCGCTGATCAGCGTGCTGATGTGGGGCGGCGTGCTGGGCCTGTCGTACGTTTCGCAGGATCGCTGGGGCGGATTGCCGGTGACACTGATCCTCGCCACCTTCGGTCTCGCTTTCGGCTTCC
Organism: Bradyrhizobium sp. Cp5.3; assembly: GCF_000426265.1. Classification (NCBI taxonomy): domain Bacteria; kingdom Pseudomonadati; phylum Pseudomonadota; class Alphaproteobacteria; order Hyphomicrobiales; family Nitrobacteraceae; genus Bradyrhizobium; species Bradyrhizobium sp. Cp5.3. Next base: position 236,412 of record NZ_AUFA01000002.1, read on the forward strand.
CGCTCGGCATCCTGGTCGCGCTCGGCCGGCGTTCAAAGCTGCCGGCGATCCGTTCGCTCTGCGTGCTCTATGTGGAGCTGATTCGCGGCGTGCCGCTGGTGAGCCTGCTCTTCATGGCGAGCGTGATGTTCCCGTTGTTCATGCCCGGCGGCTTCAACATCGACAAGCTGCTGCGCGCGCAGATCGCGATCATCCTGTTCGCTGGTGCCTATCTCGCCGAAGTCGTCCGCGGCGGCCTGCAGGCCGTGCCGCGCGGACAATATGAGGCCGCCGACGCGCTGGGGCTGTCCTACTGGCGAAAGAACCGGCTGATCATCCTGCCGCAGGCGATCCGCCACGTCATCCCGCCGCTGGTCAACACCTTCATCGCCTTCTTCAAGGACACCAGCCTCGTCCTGATCATCGGCATCTTCGACCTGCTCACGACCGCCAAGACCGCGATCATCGATCCGGCCTGGCAGCAGTTTTCGGTCGAGGTCTACATCTTCGTCGCCGCGATCTATTTCGCCTTCTGCTTCGCGATGTCGCGCTACAGCCGCAGCCTGGAGGCGCATACCGCATCGAGGTGACCTGCCTTCCTCCCTCGCTTTGGGAGAAGGCCGCACAGGCTGCGCCTCGTCGCGGGCGCCGGTACACGCGCTTGCGATAAGGAAGGCGCGGATCAGAGACAGTCTATGCTGGAATGCGGAATGCTTATGCCGCACCTATAAAGCGGGCCTGGACTCAGACTGGCAATCCTACGCTGCCAAATCCATCTGCAGTTTGCTGGTGGTACTCAACAAGAGGCACATGGAATCATGATCAGGTCCGTTCTCGTAGCGTCGGCCATGCTGGTCGCGCTTTGCTCCGCCGCCGCTGCTCGCGACGCAATGCACCATCCACACATGGCTTCGGAAGCCACCATGCGGGTATCGGAAGTCCATCCGGACTCCCTCGGCTTTGCCGCTCCAATGGGGGAGGACTCCGGGTACGATGCGCATCAGTATCACGGCGGACCGAAAGCGAACGACTAGGATCTGACCAAGGCGTCGAACGTCAGCGGCTCGCCTCGCGACCTATCGGATTCCGCAAGGGGTTATCCAGATCGATCCAAGGGCAAGAATGCCGGCACCGGAGGGACAGCTAAAGCTCCCCCCGGTGCAGACCGCGTCACGCCTTCACTCGCGGATCGATCGGCGTCGTGCCGCGCAGACCCAGAACATCCTCGAGCACTTTCGCGCCTGCGAGCACCTGCGCATCGCCACGCGGGGCGCCGACCACCTGGACGCCGACCGGCAGGCCTGAGGCGGTGAAGCCGCAGGGTAGCGACAGCGAGGGACAGCAGGCGAGCGTGATCGCGTAGACGATGCCCAGCCATTCGATGTAGTTGTCGAACCTCTTGCCGGCGCATTCGGCGACGTAGCGGTTCTCGACCGGGAAGGGTGGCACGATCGTCGTCGGGACCAGCAGCAGGTCGTAGTTTCCAAAGAATTCGACCGCGCGCGCGGTCATTCCGACACGTTGCGCCTCGGCGCGCGCTAGCTGATCGACCGTAAGCTTGAGGCCTTCCTCGATGTTCCAGATCACCTCGGGTTTGAGCAGGTCGCGCTTGGTCCGCAACAATTGCGCCTTGCTGATCGCGAAGTCGAAGGCGCGCAGCACGTGAAAGCATTCATGCGCCTCGCGCCAGTCCGGATGCGCCTCCTCGACGATGGCGCCCGCTTCGGCAAAGCGCTCTGCCGCCTTGCGCGTGATCGCCTTGACCTCGGGATCGACCGGCGTGATGCCGAGATCGGGCGAATAGGCGATCCGCTTCGGCTTTTTGCCCGAGCGTGCGGCTGACTGGAACGAGGTCGCCGGCGCAGGCAGCGACAGCGGATCGGATGCATAATCGCCGCTCATGGCATCGAGCAGTAACGCAAGGTCCTCGACATTGCGGGCCATTGGGCCCTGGACGCCGAGATTGCGGTCGATCGCCGATTTCGGCGTGTGCGCAACGCGGCCGATGCTCGGCCGCATGCCGACGATGCCGCAGAAGCTCGCGGGGCTCCGCAAGCTGCCGCCCATGTCCGACCCTTGCGCGAGCCAGGCCATGCCGGTGGCAAGCGCCACCGCCGCGCCGCCGGAGGAGCCTGCAGCCGACTTTGTCGTATCCCAGGGATTGAGCGTTGCGCCGAACACCTCGTTGAAGGTGTTGGCGCCGGCGCCGAATTCCGGCGTGTTGGATTTCGCGTAGACGACCGCGCCGTTGGCCTCAAGGTTCTCGACCATGAGGTCCGACTTTGCCGGAACGTTGTCCTTGAAGATCGGCGAGCCCTGCGTGTTCAACACGCCGGCAACGTCCGTCAGGTCCTTGATTGGCACCGGAAGGCCAGCCAGCAGCCCGCGCGCGCCGGCCGGCTTCTGCATCAGTGCTTTCGCGCTATCCCGCGCGCGATCGAAGCACAGCGTCGGCAGCGCGTTGACCTTGCCGTCGACCTCCGCAATGTGCTTCTCCAGCACATCAAGCAGCTCGAGCGGCGTGACATCGCCCGAACGCAGCTTGTCGACGACGGCGCATGCGGTTTCGCGGATCAGGTCTTGAGACAATTATTTTACTCCTATGCCCGGTCTTGGTGTCGTCATTGCGAGCGCAGCGAAGCAATCCGGTCTGTTCCCGCGGGAACATTCCTGGATTGCTTCGCTGCGCTTGCAATGACGGTGTATGGGGCGCGTAGCGTGGTTTTTGCCGGTGCCGAATCTATCCCCACCCCGCGCTGATGCCGCCATCCACTGTGTAGATCACGCCCGACGTATAGCCGGAGCGATCCGATGCCAGGAACGCCATGAGATCTCCGATCTCGCGCGCATGCGCCGGCCTGCCCAGCGGCAGGCCCTTCTGGAATTCCTTGTGGCGGTTCTCGTCGCCGAACTGGTGCTTGGCACGCGTCTTGAGCAGCGTGACGTGGCGGTCTGTGCCGACCGGGCCGGGATTGATGCCGACGACGCGGATATTGTCGGCGAGGCTCTTGCCCCCGAGCGCGCGGGTGAAGGCCATCAGTGCCGCGTTACCGGCACTGCCGCAGATGTAGTTGGCATCGAACTTCTCGCCGGCCGCGCCGATGTCGTTGACGATGACGCCGCCGCCGCGCGCCTTCATCTGCGCGTAGATCTGCCGTGTCAGGTTGATGTAGCCAAACACCTTCAATTCCCAGGCGTGCCGCCAGGTCACCTCGTCGATCTTGTCGATCGAGCCGCCGGGAATGTCGCCGGCGTTGTTGACGAGGATGTCGATATCGGCGGCCTCCTTGGCGAGCCGCGCGACGTCCTCAGCCTTGCGCAGGTCGACGACGCTCGTCGTGGCATCGATCTGGTGCGCGGAGCGCAGGCGATCGGCCAGCGCCTTGAGCTGGTCGCCGCTGCGGGCGGCAAGCAGGAGATGCGCGCCTTCCTCGGCAAACGCCTCGGCTGCGGCTGCGCCGATGCCCTTGGACGCGCCCGTGATCAGGACGCGCTTGCCACGCAGATGCAGATCCATGGGGACTTCTCGCTCGGTGGGAACAGGATCAAATCAGTAGGCGGTCGGCTGCGCCATGGTCAACCTTGCAGTGCAGCGTTGCACTGCCTGCGAGTTTGGTCCATTGCAGGGCGATCAAAAGGCGGCGGCTGCCGGACCAACCAAGGACGTTCTCGATGAGCAAGAAACAATACCGGATCGCAGTCATTCCCGGCGACGGCATCGGCAAGGAAGTGATGCCCGAAGGCCTGCGCGTTCTGGAGGCGGCGGCGAAGAAGCACGGGGTCGCCGTGCATTTCGACCATTTCGACTTCTCTTCGTGGGATTACTACGAGAAGCACGGCCAGATGATGCCGGACGACTGGAAGGAGAAGATCGGCAAGCACGACGCGATCTATTTCGGCGCGGTCGGCTGGCCGGCCAAGATCCCGGATCACGTCTCGCTGTGGGGCTCGCTCATAAAATTCCGCCGCGAGTTCGACCAGTATGTGAACCTGCGCCCGGTGCGGCTGATGCCGGGCGTGCCGTCGCCGCTGGCAAACCGCAAGCCCGGCGACATCGATTTCTGGGTGGTGCGCGAGAACACCGAAGGCGAATATTCCTCCGTCGGTGGCCGCATGTTCCCGGATACGGACCGCGAGTTCGTCACGCAGCAGACGGTGATGACCCGTACCGGCGTCGACCGCATCCTGAAATTCGCCTTCGAGCTCGCGCAGTCGCGGCCGAAGAAGCATTTGACCTCGGCGACCAAGTCCAACGGCATCTCGATCACCATGCCCTATTGGGACGAGCGCGTGGAGGCGATGGCCAAGAAGTTCCCGGGCGTGAAGTGGGACAAGTACCACATCGACATCCTGACCGCGAACTTCGTGCTGCATCCGGACTGGTTCGACGTCGTGGTCGGCTCGAACCTGTTCGGTGACATCCTCTCTGATCTCGGTCCCGCCTGCACCGGCACGATCGGCATCGCACCGTCCGGCAACATCAATCCCGAGCGCAATTTCCCCTCGGTGTTCGAGCCGGTGCACGGCTCGGCGCCGGATATCGCGGGGCAGGGCATCGCCAATCCGATCGGCATGATTTGGTCGGGCGCGATGATGTTCGAGCATCTCGGCGAGAAGGAAGCCGGCAAGTCGATCGTCGATGCGATCGAGCGCACGCTCGCCGAACGCACCCTGCGGACGAAGGATCTCGGCGGCAACGCCGACACGACGGCCTGCGGCAAGGCCGTTGCGGAGATGCTGGATTAGGGCAGGGCGCCAGCGAGCGTCAGCTCCGCCGCCGCAACAAACTCCACCGTCGTCCCGGCCTTGGCGGGACGACGGTGGAGGTGGCAGCTAGCCCGCGATCTTCTCGATCGCCGCCTGATCCAGCCCAAACTTCTTCCCGGCATCCAAAATCTCCTGCCAGGTGTTCGGATCGACCGGGATACCTTCGGCCAAGCGCTTCGTCTTCGTTTCGCGCTCGGGGTCGCCGGCGATTTTCACCTTGTCGACGCCAGGGCCGGGGGGCGAGCCGGTATGCCAGGCGACGAAGCTCTCGACTTCACGCGCGAGGTTCTCGGCGGTGCCGAGTTTGGTCGGGTCGATGATGATCGAGAGCATCCCGTTGAGGACGCGGCGCTTGCCGTCGGCCGGGCCTTTGACAGTCTCGCCGCCCGAAAGCGCGCCGCCCAGGATTTCACACACCAGTGCGAGCCCCGAGCCCTTGTGCTCGCCGAATGGCAGGATGGCGCCGTGCGGCGCGATCACGGTGTAGCGCGGATTGACGGTCGGCTTGCCCTCGTTGTCGATGATGGTGCCGGGCTCGAGCTCGACGCCCTTGTTGAAGGCGACGCGGGTCTTGCCCTGCGCGATCTTGCTGGTTGCGAAGTCGAGCACGATCGGCTCCTTGCCCGTGCGCGGGATGCCAACGCAGAACGGGTTGGTGCCGTGGCGCGCATCGCTGCCGCCCCAGGGTGCAACGATGGGCCGCGAGATCACGTTGACGAAGTGGATCGAGACGAGGCCGTGGTCGATGCACTGCTCGGCCCAATGGCCGATGCGGCCGATATGATGCGCGTTGGAGAGACCGACGACGCACACGCCGTTGCTCTTGGCCCGCTCGGCGCCCAGTTCCATCGCCTCAAAACCCATCACCTGGCCGTAGCCGGTGAGGCCGTCGAGCGTGAGCAGGGGGCCCGTATCCATCACGATCTTGACGTGCTGGTTCACGGCGAGGCCGCCCTCGCTGACCGCTTCGGCATAGCGCGGGATCATGCCGACGCCGTGCGAATCGTGGCCTTTCAGGTTTGCTTCGACGAGGTTGGTTGCAACGAGGTCCGCTTCGCGGTCCGTGGAGCCGCCGGCCTTGGCGATGGCGCGGATGACGTTGGTGAGCGGCTCGGCTTTGATGGTGCGGTAATCGGCCATTGTTGTTGTTCTTATCCTTTCGCGATCCGGCGGCAGTGTTCCCATGCCGCAAAAATCAGGTTCTCGCTCGCCTCCGGCGTGCGGAACGCCGAATGCGCCGACAGCGTCACGTTCGGCAGTTTCGTGAGCGGATGATCGGCGGGCAGCGGCTCGATGTTGAAGACGTCGAGGCCGGCATGGCGGATGTGGCCCGACTTCAGCGCATCGATCATCGCCTGCTCGTCGACGATCGCGCCACGCGCGGTGTTGATGAGCACGACGCCCGGCTTCATCTTCGCGATCTTCTCGCGCGTGATCATGCCGCGCGTCTCGTCGTTGAGCAGCAGATGCAGCGACACCACGTCGCTTCTGGCCAGCACCGTGTCGAGATCGGTGAACTCCACGCCCGGATGGCTCTTCGGCGAGCGGTTCCAGGCGATCACCTTCATGCCGCTGCCTGAGGCGATGCGCGCGACTTCCGCGGCGATGCCGCCGAAGCCGATCAGGCCGAGCGTCTTGCCGGTGAGCTGCATGCCGTCCTCGCGCAGCCAGTTGCCGGCTCGCATCTCGCGATCCATCATCGCGATGACGCGGGCCGAGCCCCACATCAGCGCGATCGCGGATTCCGCCACCGCGGTGTCGCCATAGCCCTTGATCAGATGCACGGAGACGCCGAGCTGGCTAAGCTCCTCAGGATTCATGTAGCTGCGGGCGCCGGTGCCGAGGAACACCACGTGCTTGAGCCCTGCGCACTTCTTCGCAACCTCGGTCGGCAGCGCGGTGTGGTCGACGATCGCGATCTCGGCGCCGTCGAGAATCTCGGGATACTGCTCCGGCTTGATGTCGGGATCGCGATGGATCCGCACTTTGGGATCGCCGGGCCTCGTGAGCCGCTCCATGATCGCGGCCATGGCTTCATTGGCGTCGACGAAAACTCCGCGCATGTTTTTCTCCGATCAGGACGCGACGCCGGCGATCGCCAGCACGGTGTGCATGAGCACGTTGGTGCCCGCGGCACAGTCGGGCTGCGTGGCGTCTTCCAGCTCGTTGTGGCTGATGCCGTCCTTACAGGGCACGAACACCATCGCGGCCGGAATGACGGTATTGAGGTTGCAGGCGTCATGGCCGGCGCCGGAAGTGATGCGGCGACTGGAATAGCCGAGCGTCCTGGCCGCGTTCTCGACGGCCGCGATGAGCTTCGGATCGAAGTGCGTCGGCGGCTTGCGCCAGACCAGGTCGAGCTTCACCTCGACCTTGCGGCGCGCGGCGATCTCGGCAATCGCGGCGCGCAGGTCGCGGTCGAGCGCATCCATGATGGTCGCATCGGCGCTGCGGCAATCCACCGTGAAGGCGATCTCGCCGGGAATGACATTGCGCGAGGGGTTGGCGATGATGGCTTCGCCGATGGTGCCGACCGCCTTCGGCCCGTGCTTCTTCGCAACGGCCTCCATCGCCAGCACGATCTCGGACAGCGTGGCCAGTGCATCCCGCCGCAGCGGCATCGGCGTCGAGCCGGCATGGCTCTCGAAGCCGGTGATCTTGCCGTCGTACCACAAGACGCCCTGGCCGGAATCGACCACGCCGATGGTCTTGCCTTCGGCCTCCAGGATCGGGCCCTGCTCGATGTGCAATTCGACGAAGCAGCCGAGCTTCTGGAAGCCGACCGGCTTGTCGCCGCGATAGCCGATGCCGTCGAGTGCCTGGCCGACCGTGACGCCCTCGACGTCCTTGCGCGAGAGGATGTCGTCGGTGGTGAAGTCGCCGACATAGGCGGCAGAGGCCATCATCGCAGGTGCAAAGCGCGAGCCTTCCTCGTTGGTCCAGTTGACGACACAGATCGGCGCTTCGGTCTCGATGCCGGCATCGTTCAGCGTGCGGATGACTTCGAGTGCGCCGAGCGTGCCCAGGATGCCGTCATACTTGCCCCCGGTCGGCTGGGTGTCGAGATGCGAGCCGATGCCGACGGGCGGCTTCGACATGTCTCGCCCCTTGCGCAATCCGAACATCGACCCGAGCGCATCGACATGCACCTCCAGTCCGGCGTCCTCGCAGGCCTTGCGGAACCAGTCGCGCACCTGCTTGTCCTCGGCACTCAGCGTCAGCCGCCGCACACCGCCCTTGGCCGTCGCGCCGAATTGCGCGGTCTCGTGGATGGAGCCCCAGAGGCGGGCGGAATCGATTTGCAGATTGGTGGCGGCTCGGCTCATGCGGTCGTTCTCTCACTTGTCATTCCGGGGCGCCCAAAGCGCGAACCCGAAATCTCGAGATTCCGGGTTCGACGCTGACGCGTCGCCCCGGAATGACGATTTAGTTGTCCGGCGAATGATTCAATGACGCGCCGTCACGGCGGCGTCAACCGCGAGGCTGCTCTGCGCGATCTGCCGGGCAAGCTCGGCGACGCGCTCCACTGCCACGACGTCGGGCGAGGCGAGCCAGCTTGCCGTGAACGTCAGCGGTGCGATGTTGAGGTCGGTGTCGAGCAGTTGCAGCCGTCCGTCCGCGAGCTCGTTCTCGACGATCGCCGCCGGGATCACGGCGATGCCGAGCCCCTCGACCGCCATGTGGATGACGGTCGCGAGCGAGGCGGAGGCGTGCAGGCGGATCGGCGGCAGCTCCGGCCGGTCGAACACCTCGCGCACCACCTCGTAGGGCCGCGTCTTGCGCGGGAAGGTGATGATCGGGAACCGTGCAAGCTCGGCCCGTGTCACCGGGCCGCGGCCGAGGCCGAGCGAGGGGCTCGCAAGAAAACCGATCGGATAATCGGCGAGTACGCGGTTGTGCACGCCCGAGGTCGACAGCGGTCCCACCACAAATGCGAGTTCGATCTCCTGGCCGAGCAGGCGCGCGGTCAGGTTCGGCGTGATGTCGACTTCGATCTCCAGCGACAGGTTCGGATAGAGCTCGTTCACGCTTTTGACGAGGCGCGGCAGCCAGGTGTGCACGATGGTTTCGGCGACGCCGAGACGCATCACGCCGCGCATCGCGGACCGGTCGCCGATCTCGGCCATCATCGCCGCGCGCAGGCCGATCAGCTTTTCTGCATAGACCATCATCTGCCGGCCGCTCGGCGTTGGCGATGCCACGCGATGATCGCGGTTGAGCAACTTCACGCCCATCTCGCGTTCGAGCTGGGCGATGCGCTGGGAAATCGCCGGCTGGGTGGTGTTGAGCCGCGCCGCCGCGCCGCGGAAGCTGCCGAGCTTCACGACCCAGAGGAACGTTTCGATCGATCTGAAGTCCAGCATTGAAAGGAATTTCCCGATCGATAAATCTGCTTTATCGATATTGATTAGAAAGGACGATTAGACTTTATAGCATGCTTGGTGTTGGCTGTCCTTGTCGAGTTTATAGGCAGGTCGATCACATGACTGTTTTGGTGGCAGCGCAGCAAACTGAAACGCCCGACGCCCTCCCGAGCCGTCAGGCCCGGCTCGCCTACCGCGACGGGCGCGTCGCCTCCACCGCCGGCATCGCCCCAGGCTTCGTCCAGGGCAATCTGGCGATCCTGCCCGAGAAATACGCCAGCGCCTTTCATCGCTTCTGCCAGCTCAATCCGAAGCCGTGCCCGATCATCGGCATGTCCGACGTCGGCAGCCCGCACATCCCCGCGCTCGGCGCCGATCTCGACATCCGCACCGACGTGCCGCGCTACCGCGTCTGGCGCGACGGCGAGGTCGTCGACGAGCCGACCGACGTGTCCAAGCATTGGCGCGATGATCTCGTCACCTTCGTGCTCGGTTGCTCCTTCTCGTTCGAGGAGGCGCTGCTCGACGAGGGCATGCCGATCCGTCACATCGAGCACGATGTGCGGGTGCCGATGTACCGCACCAACATCGCGTGCAGCCCGTCGGGTCCATTCGCCGGCCCCATGGTGGTGTCGATGCGTCCGTTCAAGTCGGCCGATGCGATCCGCGCGGTGCAGATCACCTCGCGCTATCCGGCCGTCCACGGCGCGCCGGTGCATCTCGGTCATCCGCATCTGATCGGCATCAAGGATATCTCGAAGCCCGATTACGGTGATCCCGTGCCGGTCGCCGATGACGAGATCCCCGTGTTCTGGGCCTGCGGCGTCACGCCGCAATCGGTCATCAATGCCGCCAAGCTACCGTTCGCGATCACGCATTCGCCGGGGTTGATGCTGGTGACGGATCTCAAGAACAAGAACATGGCCGTGATTTAGTGGGCAGCGGTTGCTGCTTCTTCAGGCTTTACGGCGTCTATCAATCGCTCCATTCGACGAGCCAAAATGGGTAACAGGGGACTTTGCCATGACGATCACTCGCCGCGACGTATTGTTGGGTGCCACCGCCACTGCCGCACTGATGCCGCTCGCGGCCCGCGCGCAGACCTCGGAAGTCGTGATCGGCGTGATCTATCCGTTCTCCGGCGGCAGCGCGCAGCAGGGCATCGATGCGCAGAAGGCCTATGAGACCGCGCTGGAGGTCATCAACAAGGATACCGTTTTCGACCTGCCGCTGGCGAAGGGCGAGGGCCTGCCCGGCCTCGGTGGCGCCAAGGTTCGCCTCGTGTTCGCCGACCACCAGGCCGATCCGCAGAAGGGCCGCGCCGAGGCCGAGCGCCTGATCACGCAGGAGAAGGTCTCCGCCATTATCGGGACCTATCAGAGCGCGGTCGCCGTCACGGTTAGCCAGATCTGCGAACGCTACCAGATCCCGTTCGTGTCCGCCGACAACTCCTCGCCGAGCCTGCATCGCCGCGGCCTGAAATATTACTTCCGCGCTTCACCGCACGACGAGATGTACTCGGCCGCGATGTTCGACTTCTTCGATGCCATGAAGAAGAAGGGCACTAAGATCGAGACGCTGGCGCTGTTCCACGAGGACACTATCTTCGGCACCGACTCCGGCAACGCCCAGGCCAAGATCGCGGGCGAGCGCGGCTACAAGATCGTCTCCGACATCAAGTACCGCGCCAACTCGCCGTCGCTGTCCGCCGAAGTGCAGCAGCTCAAGACCGCGAACGCCGACGTTCTGATGCCCTCCAGCTACACCACCGATGGTATCCTCCTGGTCAAGACCATGGCCGAGCTCGGCTACAAGCCGAACGCGATCGTGGCGCAGGACGCCGGCTTCTCCGAGAAGGCGCTGTATGACGCCGTCGGCGACAAGCTCGAAGGCGTGATCTCGCGCGGCACCTTCTCGCTTGACCTCGCTCAGAAGCGCCCGATGGTCGGCAAGATCAACGAGATGTTCAAGGCAAAGTCGGGCAAGGACCTCAACGACCTCACCTCGCGCCAGTTCATGGGCCTGATCATCCTGGCGGATGCGATCAACCGCGCCAAGTCGGCCGACGGCGAGAGGATCCGCGATGCGCTGGCCGCCACCGACATCCCGGGCGAGCAGACCATCATGCCCTGGAAGCGCGTCAAGTTCGACGAGATGGGCCAGAACAACGACGCCGACCCGGTGCTGCTGCAATATCGTGGCGGCAAGTTCGTCACTGTCTTCCCGCCGCAGGCCGCGATCGCCGAGGCGACCTGGCCGATGAAGTAGTGCGGAGAGCGGGAGCTTAGACAGTAGCTCCCGCCCTCATCCTGAGGAGCGGGCATAGCCCGCGTCTCGAAGGACGAGGGCGGGCCCATCCTTCGAGACGCGCGCTGGGGCGCGCTCCTCAGGATGAGGTCAGAGTGTGGGGAAAGATGCAGTGACAGCCCAAGCCATTATCCAGAGTCTCGCGAGCGGCCTCCTGATGGGGCTGCTCTACGGTCTGATCGCGGTCGGTCTCGCGCTGATCTTCGGCCTGATGGACGTCGTGAACTTCGCCCATGGCGAGTTCCTGATGATCGCGATGTACGCGACCTTCTTCCTGTTCGCCTTCTTCGCGATCGACCCCTTGTTGTCGGCGCCGCTGGTCGCCGCGGCGCTCTTCATATTTGGGGCGGTAGTCTATCTATTGATCGTGCGCTTTGCCATGCGCGCCAAGGCCAACGCCGGCATGGTGCAGATCTTCTCGACCTTCGGCCTCGCCATCGTGATGCGCGGGCTCGCGCAGTTCTTCTTCACGCCGGACTACCGCAGCATTCCGCAGTCCTGGCTCGGCGGCAAGACGGTGTCGGTGGCCGGCATCTTCCTGCCGGAGCCGCAGCTGATCGGCGCGCTGGTCTCGATCGCGGCCTTTGCCGGCCTCTACTTCTTCATCAACCGCACCGATTTCGGCCGCGCGCTGGAGGCGACCCGTGAAGATCCCGGCGCGGTCGCGCTCGTCGGCATCGACAAGAACCGGGTGTTCGCGCTGGGCTGGGGCCTGGGCGCCGCGCTGGTTGGTCTTGCCGGCGCGATCATGGCGGTGTTCTTCTACATCTATCCCGACGTCGGGGCGTCCTTTGCGTTGATCGCCTATGTCACGGTCGCGCTCGGCGGCTTCGGCAGCGTGTTCGGCGCCTTCGCCGGCGGCATCGTCGTTGGTCTTGTCGAAGCCGTCACAGCGCTGGTGCTGCCGCCGTCGCTGAAGTCGGTCGGCATCTACGCCGTCTACCTGCTCGTCGTCTTCATCCGGCCGCGCGGCCTGTTCGGGTCGATGTGATGGACAAGAATTTTGCCGCGCGGCGCCGCCGCGATCTCATCATCGCCGCCGTCCTCGCGGTCATGGCAGCGCTTGCGCCATTATTCGTGAAGGACGTCTACGTCCAGAACATCCTGATCCTGACGCTGATGTATGCGGCGCTGTCGCAGAGCTGGAACATCCTCTCCGGCTATTGCGGGCAGATCTCGCTCGGCCACGCGCTCTATTTCGGCATCGGCGCCTACACCACCGAGCTGCTGTTCACGAAGTTCGGCGTGCTGCCGTGGTTCGGCATGATCAGTGGCGGCGTGATCGCGGCCCTGATCGCGATGGTGCTCGGCTATCCCTTCTTCCGCCTGCGCGGTCATTACTTCGTGATCGCGACCATCGTCATCGCCGAGATCGGGCTGCTGCTGTTCCAGAACTGGGACTGGGCGGGCGCCGCGCTCGGCATCACCATCCCGGTGCGGGGCGATAGCTGGCTGAAATTCCAGTTCCTGCGCAGCAAGCTGCCGTATTTCTATTTCGCGCTGGCGCTGTGCTGTCTCGCCTGGTTCGTGACCTGGTGGCTGGAGGATTCCAAATGGGGCTTCTGGTGGCGCGCGGTGAAGGACAATCCGGACGCCGCTGAAAGCCTCGGCGTCGTCGTGTTCAATTCCAAGATGGGTGCGGCCGCCGTCTCCGCCTTCCTCGTCGCCATCGGCGGTGCGTTCTATGCGCAGTATCTCGCCTATATCGATCCCGAAAGCGTCATGGGCTTCCAGTTCTCGCTGCTGATGGCGCTGCCGGCGGTGCTCGGCGGCATCGGCACGCTCTGGGGCCCGGTGCTCGGCGCGGCCATCCTGATCCCTATGACGGAGCTGACGCGCTCCTATATCGGCGGCTCCGGACGCGGCGTCGATCTGATCGTCTACGGTACGCTGATCGTGCTGATCTCGCTGGCGTTGCCGCAAGGGTTGGTGAGCCTGTTCTCGCGCGCGAAAGCAAAGGGAGCCACACGATGACTGCGCTCCTCGAAACCCGTGGCGTCTGGCAGCGCTTTGGCGGCCTCGTCGCCAACAGCGACGTCTCGATCTCGGTTGGTCGCGGCGAGATCGTCGGCCTGATCGGACCCAACGGCGCCGGTAAATCGACGCTGTTCAATCTCATCGCCGGCGTCCTGCCGCCGACCCAGGGCTCAATCTGGTTCGACGGCCAGGACGTGACCCGGATGCGTGCTGCCGAGCGCTGCCAGCTCGGGGTGGGGCGCACCTTCCAGGTGGTCAAGAGCTTTGAGACCATGACGGTGGTCGACAACGTCATCGTGGGAGCGCTCGTGCGCAACACCGTGATGCGCGAGGCTCGCCGCAAGGCGCATGAGGTGTTGGACTTCACCGGCCTTGCCGCGCGTGCCGACGTGCTCGCGAGCGACCTCGTGCCCGCCGAGAAGCGCCGCCTCGAAGTCGCGCGTGCGCTTGCGACCGAACCAAAGCTGCTGCTGCTCGACGAAGTCCTCACCGGCCTTACGCCGACCGAAGCGCAGACCGGCGTCGCGCTGGTGCGCAAGGTGCGCGATGCCGGCATCACCGTGTTGATGGTCGAGCACGTCATGGAGATCGTGATGCCGCTGGTCGACCGCGCCATCGTGCTCGACCTCGGCAAGGTGCTGGTCGAAGGCAAGCCCACTGAGGTCGTCCGCGATCCCAAGGTGATCAGCGCATATCTGGGAGATCGTCATGCTGTCAGTGCATGAAGTCACGACCGCCTATCAGGGCCTGGTCGCGATCTCCGCGGTCTCGATCGAGGTCGAGAAGGGCGAGATCGTCTGCGTCGCCGGCGCCAACGGCGCGGGCAAGTCGACGCTGCTGAAATCAATCGCCGGCGCCGAGCGCCCGCGTTCGGGCACGGTGACGTTCGACGGCAAGCGCCTCGAGGGCATGGCGCAGCATCACGTCACCGCCGCCGGCATCGCTTATGTGCCGGAGAACCGCCGCCTGTTTCCGCGCCTTTCGGTGCGCGACAATCTTCGCCTCGGCAGCTATCTCTATCGCGGCGAGACCAATCGCGAGGAGCCGCTCGATCTCGTCTTCAAGCTGTTTCCGCGCCTGTCGGAACGGCTCGAGCAGCGTGCCGAGACGCTAAGTGGCGGCGAGCAGCAGATGCTTGCCATCGGCCGCGCGCTGATGACGCGCCCGCGGCTCTTGATGCTGGACGAGCCCTCGCAGGGCATCATGCCAAAGCTGGTCGACGAGATCTTCCAGGCGGTCAAGCGCATCCGCGACGCCGGCATGACTGTTCTGATCGTCGAGCAGCGCATGGCCGAGTGCCTCGAGATCGCCGACCGCGCCTACATCCTGCAAACCGGCCGCGTGCTGCTGCAGGGCCCGTCGGCGGAGATCAAGGGCAATCCCGACGTGCGCAAGGCGTATCTGGGGCTGTAGGCGTTACGGCTCTCTCCACACAGGCAACCGTCATCCTGAGGTGCGCGCCCTTGCGCGCCTCGAAGGATGCGCCGCGAGCGCCCGTGGCAACCACCAGTGATGGTGCAAGCCCACTTCGTGGAGAACACGGGCCGCTGCCTCTATCTCACCTGGTGTAGGCCGCGCGAGATCGGTCATTCTCAGTGCTCATGCTCCGACAATCTCACCCCGAACACCTTCACCAGATCCTTCACTTGCTCGGGCGACAGATAGCGCGGGTTCATCCCCCGCAGCAGCAGGTACAGCTTGGCCGTCTCCTCCAGCTCTTCGGTCGCGAACACTGCGGCCTCCAGCGTGTCGCCGGCGACCACAGGGCCGTGATTGGCGAGCAGCACTGACGAATACTTCCCCGCCAGACCCTTGATCGCATCCGCCACCGCCGGATCACCTGGCCGATAATAGGGCACGAGCGCGGTGGCACCGCATTTCATCAGGTAATAGGCCGTCATCGGCGGCAGCGCGGCGCGCGGGTCGATCTCGGGCAGCATCGACAACGCGACTGAATGGGTCGAGTGCAGATGCACGATCGCGCGTGCACCCCCGCGCGTGTCGTAGAGCGCGGTGTGCAGCGGAACTTCCTTGGTCGGCGCATCGCCGGAGACGAGCCGGCCCTGCTCATCCAGCCGCGACAGCCGTGCCGGATCGAGGAAGCCGAGCGAGGCGTTGGTCGGCGTTACCAGCCAGCCGCCGCCATCCAGCCTCACGCTGATATTGCCGGAGGAGCCCGGCGTCAGCCCGCGCTCGAACAAAGAGCGTCCGAAGCGGCAGATGTCCTCGCGAAGCCGTGTCTCACTGCTCATGGCCGTCATGCCCGCTTGTCTCATGCTTTGGCAGCGCGGCCAAGCCGTGATATTCGGTTTGCCAGGCCGCGGACCAAAGCCTGGCCATCGGGGAACGTTCCAGAGGATGAGTTGCATGTCTGCCTCCACATCACAGAATCAGCGCGTTGCCGTCATCGGGCTCGGCTCGATGGGCTTTGGCATGGCGACCTCGCTGAAACGCGCTGGGTTTGCCGTCACCGGCTGCGACGTCTCGGCCGATGCGGTGGCGCGCTTCGTGAACGACGGCGGCGCGGGCGCCAAGACGCCGGCCGAGGCAGCCAAGGGCGCCGACGTCGTCGTCAGCGTCGTCGTCAACGCCGCGCAGACCGAGGCGGTCCTGTTCGGCAAGGATGGTGCCGCCGAGACCATGCCGAAGGACAGCGTCTTCATCTCCTCGGCCACCATGGATCCCGATGTGGCGCGGCGTCTCGCAAAGCAGTTGGAGGCGTCCGGTCGGCATTATCTGGACGCGCCGATCTCCGGCGGTGCGCAGCGTGCCGCGCAAGGCGAGCTCACGATCCTGGCTTCCGGCAGTCCCGCCGCCTTTGCAAAGGCGCGCGCCGCGCTCGATGCCATGGCCGCAAAGCTCTACGAGCTCGGCGATGCCGCAGGTCAAGGCGCCGCCTTCAAGATGATCAACCAGTTGCTTGCCGGCGTGCACATCGCCGCCGCGTCCGAGGCGATGGCGTTCGCAGCCAAGCAGGGTCTCGACATCCGCAAGGTCTATGAGGTGATCACGGCCTCCGCCGGCAATTCCTGGATGTTCGAGAACCGCATGCCGCATGTGCTCGATGGCGATTATACGCCGCGCAGCGCGGTCGAGATCTTCGTCAAGGATCTCGGCATCATCCAGGACATGGCGCGGAGCGCCAGATTCCCTGTGCCGGTCTCCGCCGCGGCGCTACAGATGTTCCTGATGACGGCTGCCGCCGGCATGGGCCGCGACGATGACGCGTCGGTGGCGCGCATGTATGCGCAGGTCACCGGTGTGAAGCTTCCCGGCGACAAGTAAGCAAGAGGACTCCAATGCCGCGTTTTGCCGCCAATCTCTCGATGATGTTCACCGAGGTGCCGTTCCTCGACCGCTTCGATGCCGCAGCGCAAGCCGGCTTCACCGCCGTCGAATTCCTCTTTCCTTACGAGCATCCGGCCGAGGAGGTCGGCGAGCGGCTCAAGCGCAACGGCCTGACGCAGGCCTTGTTCAACCTGCCGCCGGGCGACTGGAATGCCGGCGAGAAGGGCTTTGCGGCGTTGCCGGCGCGCTTTGCCGATCTCAAGCAGAGCCTCGACACGGCGCTGCCCTACGCCAAGGCGACCGGCGTCAAGCGTCTGCATCTGATGGCCGGCATCGCCAACCGCGGCGACCGCCTCGCGATCGAGGCCTTTTACAAGTCGGTGGCGTGGGCGGCGGAGTTCTTCGGCCCGCACGGCATCGACATCGTGATCGAGCCGATCAATGCGCGCAACGTGCCCGGCTATTTCCTCAACGATTTCGGGTTCGCGCGCGACGTGGTCCAGGAGTTGAGGCTCCCCAACCTGAAGCTCCAGTTCGACATCTATCACTGCCAGATCATCCATGGTGACGTGACGATGCGGCTGCGCGAGATGATGCCGATCATCGGCCACGTCCAGATCGCCAGCATTCCCTCGCGCAACGAGCCTGACGGCGAGGAGCTGAACTATCCGTTCCTGTTCACTGAACTCGACCGGCTTGGCTATCCCGGCTTCGTCGGCTGCGAATACAATCCGCGCGGCAAGACCACCGACGGTCTCGCCTGGTTCAAGCCCTATGCAGGAGTGAAGCCGTGACCCTTGCGTTGGGCTGCATCGCCGACGACTACACCGGCGCCTCCGATCTCGCCAACACGCTGACGCGCGCGGGCCTGCGCACCGTGCAGACCATCGGCGTGCCCGCAGACGATCTGGCGCTGCCCGAGGTCGACGCCGTCGTGGTGTCGCTCAAGAGCCGCTCGATCGAGGCGGGTCTCGCCGTGTCGCGCTCCCGCGCGGCCGAGGCATGGCTGCGCGGCCGCGGCGCGCGCCACGTGCTGTTCAAGATCTGCTCGACCTTCGATTCCACCGATGCCGGGAATATCGGCCCGGTGATGGATGCGCTGCGCGCCGATTGCGGCGAAGCGATCGTGCTGGTGACGCCGGCCTTCCCGGAGACTGGCCGCACCGTCTACCAGGGCAATCTGTTCGTCGGCGCCGTGCCGCTCAACGAGAGCCCGCTGAAGGATCACCCGCTCAACCCCATGCACGATTCCAACCTGGCGCGGGTGCTGGCGCGCCAGAGCGAGGCGCAAGTCGGCCTCGTCGACCTCGCGGCCGTCACGCGCGGCGTCGATGCCGTGCGGGCGCGGCTGGCCGAGCTTTCGGGCAAGGGCATCGGCGCGGCGATCATCGACGCCGTGTTCGACCGCGATCTCGAGACCATCGGTCTCGTCGCCGCCGAACACACGCTGTCGGTTGGCGCCTCCGGCATCGGCCTCGGGCTCGCGCGGGCGCTGGTGTCGACAGGTAAGGTCAAATCGGCCGCGGCCGGCAGCGCGGAGGGCGCCGCGGTCGGCGGACCCGCGGCTTGTCTTGCCGGAAGCTGCTCGCAGGCGACGCTCCAGCAGGTCGCCAAGGCCGAAGCTGTCATGCCGGTGTTACATCTCGACTCGGACCGTATTATTACGGGGAAGGACGAAGCGCAGCGTGCGCTGGCGTGGGCGACGCCGCGGCTTGCCGACGGCCCGGTCCTGATCGCGTCGAGCGCGACACCGGATCAGGTCGCAGCACTGCAGGCGCGTCACGGCCGCGACGCGGCCGGTCACGCCATCGAGCAAACCATGGCCGACATCGCGGAAGGCCTTGTACAGGCGGGCGTGCGGCGTCTGATCGTCGCAGGCGGCGAGACATCCGGCGCGGTGGTCGACCGGTTGAGGATTCCCGGATTTCTCGTGGGAGTAGAAATCGCCGCTGGTGTGCCTGTGTTGCGTGCAGTTGGCTCTGATGCCGGCGATATGCTGCTCGCGTTGAAGTCGGGCAATTTCGGTGGACCGGAGTTTTTCTCGGACGCGCTTAGGGTCATGCGCTGAGCGCAGGGCCTTCTTAGCCGCCTGTTCATTTCTTTCGGCTTCGGTAGTCGTACGGAGTCGTAGTTAACAACTGCTCAGTCGCTTTGTTGTTGGATAACGGCGCCGATCCTTTTGGTTGACCGCCATTTCCAGGACGCGCCAACGCGTCCAACGCAAAGAGACCCGATTATGTTCGCCAAGATCTCCATTCGCGCCAAGATCATCACTGTCCTGGCGTTCCTGCTCTTCGCGATGGGCGGCATGGGCCTGCTCGCCGTCATGAAGATGCGGTCGATGAACGCCAACACGATCGACATCACCACGAGCTGGATGCCCAGCGTACGTGTGATCGGCGATCTTCGTGCGGGCGTCATCACTTACCGCAACGTGATCCGCGAGCACATGCTGGCAGAGACGCTGGAGGAAAAGCTCGCAGCCGAGAAAACACTCGCGACGGTGGTCGAGTCCAACACCAAGTTCCGCAAGACCTACGAGACGATGATCACCTCGCCCGAGGAGCGCGCTCTGTACGATCAGTGGTCTAAGACTTGGGAAGAGTACAAGAAAGGCACTCAGCAGGTCATGGCGCTGTCGCGTCAGGAGGCCGGCAAGATCCCGCATGAGGCGCACGAGCTGAACAGCAAGACCGTCAACAAGATCGGGCTTGAAGCCGACGCCATCCTGGCAAAGGACATCGAGCTGAACACCAAGGGGGGCGATCAGGCCGCTGCGGATGCCGCCGATACCTATTACAACGCCTTTATCCTAGTCGCGATCATCTTGGGCGCTGCGGTTCTGTCGGGCATCGGCGTCGGCTTCTATCTCGTCCACGACGTCTCCAGCGGCATCAACTCCATCGTCGAGCCGATGCAGGCGCTGGGCAAGGGCGACCTCACCGCGGAAGTCCCGCACCGTGGCGAGAAGACCGAGATCGGCGCCATGGCCGATGTGCTCCAGGTCTTCAAGGAGGCGCTGATCGCCAAGAAGGCGGCCGACGAAGCCGCCGCGCACGATGCCGAGGCCAAGATCGAGCGCGGCCGCCGCGTCGACAACATCACCCGCGAATTCGAGACGATGATCGGCGAGATCGTCCAGACCGTGTCGTCCGCCTCGACCCAGCTCGAAGCCTCCGCCTCGACGCTGACCTCGACCGCCGATCGCTCGCAGAAGATGGCGACCACGGTCGCGGCGGCGTCGGAGGAAGCCTCCACCAACGTGCAGTCGGTGGCGTCGGCGACCGAGGAAATGGCCTCGTCGGTCGGCGAGATCAGCCGCCAGGTGCAGGAATCGGCCCGCATGGCGGGCGATGCGGTCGGTCAGGCGCGCGCCACCACCGATCGCGTCAGCGAGCTCTCCAAGGCGGCCTCCCGCATTGGCGACGTCGTCGAGTTGATCAACACCATCGCCGGCCAGACCAACCTTCTGGCGCTGAATGCGACCATCGAGGCCGCGCGCGCCGGCGAAGCCGGCCGCGGCTTCGCGGTGGTGGCCTCCGAAGTGAAGGCGCTTGCCGAGCAGACCGCGAAGGCGACCGGCGAGATCGGCCAGCAGATCGCCGGCATCCAGGCCGCGACCAACGACTCGGTCGGCGCGATCAAGGAGATCTCCTCGACCATCGAGCGTCTGTCGGAAATCTCCTCGGCCATCGCCGCCGCGGTGGAAGAGCAGGGCGCCGCGACCCAGGAGATCGCCCGCAACGTGCAGCAGGCGGCGCAGGGCACCCAGCAAGTGTCGTCCAACATCACCGACGTGCAGCGCGGCGCGACCGAGACCGGGACGGCGTCCTCGCAGGTGCTATCGGCGGCCCAGATGCTGTCGAACGACTCGAGCCGGCTGAAGACCGAGGTCAGCAGGTTCCTGACCAATGTCCGCGCGGCGTAGGCCGCGGAGACACGAGAGTTCTGCGAGAGCGGCGCCTTCGGGCGCCGCTCTTTTTCTGCGCAGCCGAAAGCTGGCGCTGTAATCTTTCGAACACGGGCTGCATAGCTGCGATGCCTTATCCGCAGTGCGGGTAGCAGGGAATTGAATGGCGCGAGGCCGCTTCGCGTTGGCGCTTCCAGTGGTGTTCGGGTAAAGGGAAAAGAGGAATCCCCGTGGGGCGGATTCCGTTTTCCCACTTGACCTGGAATTGCCCGGCGAATGATTGCCCTGGTCCGTATTGCCCTGAGCCGGCCCTATACTTTCGTCGTGCTCGCGCTTCTGCTTCTGATCATCGGGCCGCTCGCGGCGCTTCGGACGCCAACCGACATCTTCCCGGATATCCGCATTCCCGTGATCGGCGTGGTCTGGCAGTACACGGGCCTGCCACCGGACCAGATGTCCGGCCGCATCACGACGCCGTTCCAGCGGGCGCTGACCACGACGGTCAATGACATCGAACACATCGTCGCCAACTCCTATAACGGCTTTGGCATCATCAAGATCTTCTTCCAGCCCAATGTCGACATCCGCACCGCCAACGCGCAGGTGACCGCGATCTCGCAGACGCTGCTGAAGCAGATGCCGCCGGGCGCGACACCGCCCTTGATCCTGAACTACTCGGCCTCGACCGTGCCGATCATCCAGGTGGCGCTTTCGGGCGACGGGCTCACCGAGCAGAACCTCGCTGATATCGGCATCAACCAGCTGCGTACGCCGCTGGTCACCGTGCCCGGCGCGGCGATCCCGTATCCGTTCGGCGGCAAGCAGCGCCAGGTGCAGATCGACCTCAATCCAACCGCACTCCAGGCGCGCGGCCTCTCGGGTCAGGACGTCGCCAACGCGCTCGCCGCCCAGAACCTGATCACGCCGGTCGGCACCCAGAAGATCGGCGAGTTCGAATACAACATCCAGCTCAACAACTCTCCGCTCAAGATGGACGAGCTCGGCAATCTGCCGATCAAGACCGTCAACGGCGCGATGGTCTATGTGCGCGATGTCGCAACCGTGCGCGACGGCAATCCGCCGCAGACCAATATCGTCCATGTCGACGGCAACCGCTCGGTGCTGATGATGGTGCTGAAGGCGGGCGCGACCTCGACGCTCGACATCATCTCGGGCATCAAGCAGAAGGTGATCGACGTCAAGGATCAGCTGCCGGACGCGCTGAAGATCGGCTTCATCGGCGACCAGTCGGTGTTCGTCCGCGGCGCGATTGAAGGTGTTGCCTTCGAAGGCGTGATCGCGGCGCTGCTGACCAGTGTCATGATCCTCCTGTTCCTCGGCAGCTGGCGCTCCACCATCATCATCGCGGTCTCGATCCCGCTGTCGGTGCTGGGCGCCATCATCATGCTCTCGGCGATCGGCGAGACGCTCAACATCATGACGCTCGGTGGGCTGGCGCTCGCCGTCGGCATCCTCGTCGACGACGCCACCGTCACAATCGAGAACATCAACTATCATCTCGAGCAGGGCAAGCCGGTCGAGCAGTCGATCCTCGATGGCGCCAACCAGATCGTGACACCGGCTTTCGTCTCGCTGCTGTGCATCTGCATCGTGTTCGTGCCGATGTTCTTCCTCACCGGCGTCGCGCGCTTCCTGTTCGTGCCGATGGCCGAGGCGGTGATGTTCGCGATGATCTGGTCGTTCATCCTGTCGCGCACGCTGGTGCCGACCATGGCGAACTACCTGTTGCAGGCGCATGTCCATCACGAGGGCGCGCCGCCGAAATCGCGCAATCCCTTCGTCTGGTTCCAGCGCGGCTTCGAGGCGCGGTTCGAGCGCATCCGCGGCGGCTATCGCGGCCTCCTGGGCATGGCACTGGCGCACCGCGCCGTGTTCGTGATCGGCTTCCTCTGCGTGGTCGGCGCGTCCTTCGCGCTGGTGCCGTTCCTGGGCCGCAACTTCTTCCCGGCAGTCGATGCCGGCAACATCCTGATGCATGTCCGCACCCAGGTCGGAACGCGCGTGGAAGAGACCGCCAACCAGCTCGCCGACGTGCAGAAGGCGATCCGCAAGCTGATCCCGGGCGAGATCGAGACGCTGACCGACAACATCGGCATGCCGATCTCCGGCATCAACATGACCTACAACAACACCGGCGTGATCGGTCCGCAGGACGGAGACATCCAGATCAAGCTGAAGGAGGGCCACAAGCCCACCGAGGAACATGTGCGCGTGCTGCGCGAGCAATTGCCGCGTCTGTTCCCGGGTGTGAGCTTCGCGTTCCTGCCGGCCGACATCGTCAGCCAGATCCTGAACTTCGGCGCGCCCGCGCCGATCGACCTGCAGATCCGCGGCGCCAACCTCGATGCCAACTTCGCCTATGCCAACAAGCTGCTGGCGAAGGTGCGCAGGATTCCCGGCGTGGCCGATGCGCGCATCCAGCAGTCGCCGAACAACCCGACCTTCAACATCGATGTCGACCGCACCCGCGCGCAATATGTCGGCCTGACCGAGCGCGACGTCACCAACAGCCTCGTGGTCAATCTCGCCGGCTCCTCGCAGGTGGCGCCGACATACTACCTGAATCCGGACAACGGCGTGTCCTACTCCATCGTGATGCAGACGCCGCAATACCAGATCGACTCGCTCAGCGCGCTGCAGACGCTGCCGATCACGGCGACCGGCAACTCACAGTCGCCGATCCTCGGCGGCATCGCGGACATCAAGCGCTCGACGTCGAGCGCGGTGGTGTCGCAATACGACATCCAGTCGATGGTGCAGATCTTCGCCACGACGCAAGGCCGCGATCTCGGCGCGGTCGCCAATGATATCCGCCAGGTGATCGCAGATACCGCCAAGGAGGTGCCGAAGGGCTCCTCCGTGGTGCTGCTCGGTCAGGTGCAGACCATGAACAGCGCTTTCACCGGCCTCTTGTTCGGCCTGTTAGGCGCGGTCGTGCTGATCTACTTCCTGATTGTCGTGAACTTCCAGTCCTGGTCCGATCCCTTCGTGATCATCACGGCGTTGCCGGCTGCGCTCGCCGGCATCATCTGGATGCTCTTCACCACCGAGACCACGCTGTCAGTGCCGGCGCTCACCGGCGCCATCATGTGCATGGGCGTTGCCACCGCCAACAGCGTGCTCGTGATCTCCTTCGCCCGCGAGCGCTATGAGGAGCTCGGCGACCCCGTCGCGGCCGCGCTCGAGGCCGGCTTCGTCCGGTTCCGCCCGGTGCTGATGACGGCGCTTGCCATGATCATCGGCATGGCCCCGATGGCGTTGGGGTTGGGCGAGGGCGGCGAGCAGAATGCGCCACTTGGCCGCGCCGTGATCGGCGGCCTGATCTTTGCAACTTTTGCCACGCTGATGTTTGTTCCCGTGGTGTTCAGTATGGTACACAAGAAACAAGGCGCCAAAGCCGCCGCCCCATTGGAGACTCCGCATGTCGCCCACTGAACCTCGCTCGCCGGTGTCGCACCGGAAACTGGGCATCTTCGGCGTGGTGGCACTGATAGCGGCAGGCCTCGTCGTCGGCACCGGCATCCGTGCCCGCGAGGAACAGGGCTCCAAGCTGAAGGAATGGACCGATGATCAGGCCGTTCCGAGTGTCGCGGTGACCTCGCCCAACGCCAAGGGCCTCAACGCCACCATCGACCTGCCGGGCCGGCTGGAAGCCTATTACCGCGCTCCGATCTTCGCGCGCGTCTCGGGCTATCTGAAGAGCTGGAGCGCCGACATGGGCGCCCGCGTCAAAGCCGGGCAGGTGATCGCCGAGATCGAGGCGCCCGATCTCGACCAGCAGCTGCTCCAGGCCCGCGCCGACCTCGCCAGCCAGCAGGCCAGCGCGCGGCTGTCGGAAGCGACGTTGAACCGGCGCAAGACGCTGGTCGCCTCCAACTTCGTCTCCGCGCAGGAGATCGACGAACGCACGGCAGACCTCTCCAACAAGAACGCTGCCGTCCACTCCGGACAGGCCAATGTCGAGCGCCTGGAGGCGCTGGCCGGCTACAAGAAGATCACCGCGCCGTTCGACGGCGTGGTCACGGCGCGCGACACTGACGTCGGCGCGCTGATCAATGCCGGCGGCGGCTCGGGCCCGGCGATGTTCGTGGTCTCCGACATCACCAAGCTGCGCGTCTACGTCAACGTGCCGCAGAATTATGTGCCGGCGATCAAGATCGGCGCCAAGGCCACCATCAGCCTGCCGGAATACCCGAACCGGACGTTCCAGGCGACGGTGGAAGCTTCCTCGCAGGCCGTCGACGTCGCCTCCGGCACCACGCGCATGCAGCTCGGGCTGGACAATTCGAGCGGCGAACTGATGCCCGGCGGCTATGCCAGCGTGAAGCTCAATCTGCAGCGCGATTCCGCGCCGCTCAGCATCCCCGCCAGCGCTCTCATCTTCAACAGCAATGGCCTGCGTGTCGCGACCGTCGGCCCCGACGACAAGGTGCAGTTCAAGACCGTGACGATCGCCCGCGATCTCGGCCGCGAGATCGAGCTTGCCTCAGGCATCGCGCCCGACGACCGCATCATCACGGCTCCGCCGGACGGCCTTTCTGACGGCGATCAAGTGCGCGTCGTCGGCGCCGGTGCCAAAGGCAAGCCGGCCACCGCGTCGGAGAAGCAGGCGCCGAGGAGCTAGCTCCGGTCTTGTAGGGTGCGCAAAGCGAAGCGTGCCCACCAATCTCCAAGCGATCGCGGAAAGAAGGTGGGCACCGCGCAAGAGCGCCTTTGCCCACCCTACG
Source organism: Bradyrhizobium sp. Cp5.3 (assembly GCF_000426265.1). Lineage (NCBI taxonomy): Bacteria > Pseudomonadati > Pseudomonadota > Alphaproteobacteria > Hyphomicrobiales > Nitrobacteraceae > Bradyrhizobium > Bradyrhizobium sp. Cp5.3. The sequence goes on from NZ_AUFA01000002.1 coordinate 261,752, forward strand.
ACAGCTACGCCACCCGCCACTCCGGCACGCCATCAGCGGCCATCGTGATGTCGCCGAGCGAGCCGACCGGAGTCCGGTCCATGTTCAGCAGATGCGCCAGCGTTGCGCTGTCGTTTGCGGGAATGCGCGCCAGGGTGCGCTGGTCGTCACTCGTGCGCAGCATGACGACGCCGTGCTCGACCTCGCCGCCCCGGCCATAGAGCACCGTAAAGCTCTCGACCTTGCCTTTGCCTGAGGCTTCCGTGACGAAATCCGGCACGGCGCGCTTGTTGCGGTCCGCCTCCGCTTGCACGCTGGTCGCCTGCGCCAGCGCTTCGCGTGCTGGCCCCTTCGAGACCACCAGCGCATGATGCTTGGTGACGAAGCCGCCCTGGCCATAGAGCAGGCCGAGCTTGGCGCCATCGCGCAGACGGCGCACCATCGCACAGGCCGCATGGGTCATGTAGGTGTTGAGCGGCGCGCCGAAGAAGGTAAGGCCGCCGTTCACGGTCGGCTGCACGTCCGCCCCTAATCCCAGCGTCCGCCGCGCCATCTTGGGCACGCAAGGGAAGCAGCTGTAGAGCTCGATCGCGTCGAAATTCTTGCCGTCACCGCCGGCGAGATCCATCGCTGCCCTTAGCACCGCATTCTGCGGATGACTCTCATGGAACTGGTCACGCAGCAGATAGTCGCGCGGCTCCTCGGCCGAGGCGCCGCCGAGCGGGTAGACCAGCCGGTCCTCGGCGATGCCGGCCGCGCGCGCCTTGGCGAGACTGGTGAGCAGCAGCGCGCCGCCCATGTTGACGCTGGGATTGGCAACCATCAGCTTCGTATAAGGCCACGCGATCAGGCGGTTGTCGGCCGTTGGCGTCGTGATCTCGTCTGGCGCATGACGGCGCTTCAGCCAGGCGTTGGGATTTTGCGCGGCGGCGTCCGCATAGCGCGACCACAACGTGCCTGACTCGGCCATCGCCTCGCGCGGTGTCTGGCCCCAATGCGCCGACGAGGCCGCTTCATAGAAGGGATAGACCGTGACGGGGCGGAACACGCCGAGCTTGACCGCAAGCGGCTTCTGGAACGCCGCGCCGCGCTTGGGCTCCTCGACATCATGGGCGAACGGCGTCCACGGCAGTTTGACACCGGCGCGCTCGGCCTTGGTCGCGGTCGACTGCGCCTCGGCGCCGCAGACCGCGGCCACGCTGCATTCGCCGCGCGCGATGCGCTGCGCGGCCTCATGGATATAGCGGATCGGGCTCTCGCCGCCGACCGGGCCGTAATAGCAATGCGATGGCGCAACACCGAGCCGCTGCGCCAGCAGCTTCTCCGGATCGCGATAGCGCCAGCTCAGGAAATTGACGACGTCGAGCGACTGCAATTCGTCAAGCAGCTTCGCACCGGCATCCGCTTCCGCGCGCCGCAACGCCTGCTCGAGCAGATCGAGCGGCTCGAGGCCGCCGGCGATCTCCTTGGGCCGATCGATGATCTCGCCGATGCCGACGATGACGGGAATGCGGTCTGGGGAAATGTTGGTCTTATCTGTCATGCTTCAAATCACGGTATCAGTTGTTTCGTCATTGCGAGCGAAGCGAAGCAATCCAGGGTCTTTCCGCGGCGACAATCTGGATTGCTTCGCTTCGCTCGCAATGACGGTGTGGCGTTCACTCCGCCACCAGCGCGTTCATGTGCTCGACGGCTTCGGCAAATTCTTCCTTGAACTCCTGCACCACGGCGCCGGCCGATTTGACGCTGTCGATCAGCCCCACGCCCTGACCGACGAAATAACTCACGAGATCACGCGCCCTTTCGTTGCCGGCGGCGGCCGCGCGGTCGATCGAATTGAAGGCATCGCGGCTGATGATGCTTTGCAGCGGCATCGGCAGTGCACCCGGGCTCTCCGGCGCGCGATCCCAGGCATCGGTCCACACCGAGCGGAGCTGCCGCGCCGGTTTTCCGGTGCGGCCCTTCGATCTCACCGCATCGCGCGACGACGCCGCGATCATCTTCTCGCGAAAGATTTCCGTGGTCTCGGCCTCGACGGTTGCGAGCCACACCGAGCCGGTCCAGGCGCCGGCCGCGCCCATTGCCATGCAGGCCGCCATCTGCCGTCCGGTCATGATGCCGCCGGCCGCCAGCACCGGCACGTCGCGGATGGGTTTGATCGCCTTGATCACCTCCGGCACCAGCACCATGGTCGAGACCTCGCCGCAATGGCCGCCAGCCTCGGTGCCCTGCACGACCAGGATGTCGACGCCGGCCGCGACCTGGCGCAGCGCATGCTCCTTGGCGCCGACGAGGGCTGCGACCGGCACGCCGTGCGTCTTGCCCATTTCGATCATCGCCTTCGGCGGCACGCCCAGCGCATTCGCGATCAGCCGGATCGGATGGCGGAAGGCGACTTCCAGCAGCTCCATCGCGGTCTTGGCATCGAACGGCTGCGGCTGATTGTCGGCAACTGAGGTCGTGGTCAGCTCGATATCGTACTTCTTCAGGAGCTCGCGGGTGTAGTTGCGGTGCTCTTGCGGCACGCGCGCCTCGAGGCTCTTCCAGGTGACATCCTTCTCGCCGGCGGTCGAGATGTTTTCAGGGATCAGCACATCGATGCCGTAGGGCTTGCCGTCGACGTGCGCGTCGATCCAGTTCAGCTCGCGTTCGAGAGTTTCCGGCGTGTGCACAGTCGCGCCGAGCACGCCAAAACCGCCGGCGCGGCTGACGGCGGCGACGACGTCGCGGCAATGGCTGAAGGCGAGCAGTGGGAACTCGATGCCCAGCATGTCGCAGATCGGCGATTTCATGGTCCTCTCCCGGCGGCCCTTCGGGTTGCTGTTGTTGCTTCTCCGGCGAAGGCTGTTCGACGCTAGCCCATCGTCGCCTGCGATGCCAAGCCGATTTCCCGCGCGTATCTTGCGTGCAGGCGTCACGCCGCGGACAGCGCATTCCGCTGCACAAAATAAGCAGAGCAGGGCTCGCCCATTTGCCTCTTGCGCTTTCGTCAGGCCGATAGAATGCTGCTCACAAGAACAGAAATAACGAGGGAGCGCCAACCGATGTCGTCAGCGCAGTCGAGTCCCGTCGAGCGCATCGTAACCGAAGGCTACGACGTGGTCGTCGTCGGCGCCGGCTTTGCCGGCATGTACATGCTGCATCGTCTGCGCGGGCTCGGCTTCTCGGCGCGCCTGTTTGAACAGGGTGGGGGCGTCGGCGGCACCTGGTACTGGAACCGCTATCCCGGCGCACGCTGCGACGTCGAGAGCATGCAGTATTCCTACTCGTTCTCGGAGGAGCTCCAGCAGGAATGGGACTGGAGCGAGCGCTACGCCCCGCAGCCGGAGATCCTCAAATACGCCAACCACGTCGCCGACCGTTTTGATCTGCGTCGCGACATCCAGTTCAACACCCGCGTCGAACGCGCTGCGTTCGATGAGCGCTCCAATAGCTGGTCTGTGACGACCTCCGATGGGAAGACAGTAAACGCCAGGTTCGTGGTGCTTGCGACCGGCTGCCTCTCGAACGCGCGCAAGCCCGACATCAACGGCCTCGAAAACTTCAAGGGGCCTGTCTACCACACCGGCAACTGGCCGCATGAACCGGTGGACTTCACCGGCCTGCGCGTTGCCCTCATCGGCACCGGATCATCCGGCATCCAGTCGGCGCCCGTGATCGCCGAGCAGGCAAAACACCTCACCGTGTTTCAGCGCACGGCGAATTTTTCGATTCCCGCCCGCAATGCTGCATTGACGGACGAGGAGCGCGAGGCGTTCCGCAAGAACTATCCGGAGATCCGCCGTTTCGCGCGCGAAGTGGCGCGCAACGGCATCTATGCACAGCAGCCTGATTGCGGTGCGCTGGACGACGACGCTGATGCAAGGCGCGGCAAATATGAAGCGCGCTGGGAGCGAGGCGGACTGACCTTCATGTATGTCTACAACAATCTCGGCCTCGATCGCACCGCGAACGACACGGCGGCGAATTTCGTGCGCGGCAAGATCGCGGAGATCGTTAGCGATCCCGAGACCGCAAAACTGCTCCAGCCGAACAGCCATCCGATCGGCACCAAGCGCATTTGCATCGACACGGATTATTTCGCGACCTTCAACCGGCCGAACGTCTCATTGGTCGATATCAAGACCAACCCGATCCAGGAGATCACCGCGAATGCCGTGCGCGTTGCGGGCACTGACCACGAGGTCGATGCGTTGGTGCTCGCGACCGGCTTCGACGCCATGACCGGATCGGTCGCAAAGATCGACATTCGTGGCCGCGGTGGACAGACGTTGAACCAGAAATGGGCGGAGGGCCCAAAGACCTATCTTGGCCTGATGAGCGCGGGCTTTCCCAACCTCTTCATCATCACCGGGCCGGGCAGCCCCTCGGTGCTGTCGAACATGGTCGTGTCGATCGAGCAGCATGTCGACTGGATCGCCGACGGCCTTGTCCACATGCGCAAGCATGGTCTTGCCACCATGGAGGCGGGCAGGGCGGCCGAGGACAAATGGGTAACCCACGTCAACGAGGTCGCTCACGGCACGCTCTATCCGCAGGCCAATTCCTGGTACATGGGCGCCAACATCCCCGGCAAGCCGCGCATCTTCATGCCCTATATCGGCGGCGTCGGCGTCTACCGGCAGATCTGCAACGACGTCGCCGCGAAGGGATATGAGGGATTTGTGATGGAGCGGGCGGTGCAGCCGGAGGCGGCTGCCGCGTCATAGTTGCTCTCTCCGCGCCGTCGTTCCGGGGCGATGCGACCGGACCGCGCAAAGCGCGGCCCGGAGCATCGAGCCCGGAATCCATTTCTCCAAGCACTCCTGTGGGACGATGGATTCCGGGCTCGCCCTTCGGGCGCCCCGGAATGACGGCGTAGAGATGGGCTGCCATGACGAAACGCAGAGGCCTCCCGGCGGGTAATGCATCCCAATACCCTTGCCAATCCCGCCCCGGTCGCTAGCTAACAGGCCACGCGCCTTCCGCGCCGGAGCCCTTCCGCATGACCGATACCCCCGCCTACGTACCGCCCAAAGTCTGGACCTGGAATAAGGAAAACGGCGGGCAGTTCGCCAACATCAACCGTCCGATCGCCGGTCCCACCCACGACAAGGAGCTGCCGGTCGGCCGCCATCCGCTCCAGCTCTATTCACTGGCAACGCCGAACGGGGTGAAGGCCACGGTGATGCTGGAGGAGCTGCTGGCGCTCGGCCACAAGGGCGCCGAATACGATGCCTGGCTGATCAAGATCGGCAATGGGGACCAGTTCGGCAGTGGCTTTGTTGACATCAACCCGAACTCGAAGATCCCGGCGCTGATGGACCGCTCCGGACCAGAGCCGATTCGGGTATTCGAGTCCGGCTCGATCCTGGTCTACCTCGCCGAGAAGTTCGGCGCCTTCCTGCCGAAGGATATCAAGACCCGCACCGAAGCCATGTCCTGGCTGTTCTGGCAGATGGGCAGCGCGCCCTATCTCGGCGGTGGCTTCGGCCACTTCTATGCCTACGCGCCGACCAAGATCGAATATGCCATCGACCGCTTCGCGATGGAGACCAAGCGCCAGCTCGATGTGCTCGACCGGCGGCTCGCGGACAACGAGTATCTCGCGGGCAACGAATACACCATCGCCGACATCGCGGTGTGGCCATGGTACGGCGCGCTCGCCAAGGGGCTGGTCTATGGCGCAGGCGAATTCTTGTCCGTGCAGGACTACAAGAATGTGCAGCGCTGGACCGACCAGATCGCCAAACGTCCCGCAGTGAAACGCGGACGCATGGTCAACCGCGTCTCCGGCGATCCCGCGAGCCAGCTCCACGAACGCCACGACGCCAGCGACTTCGAGACCAGGACGCAGGACAAGATCGGCGAAGTGGCTGCGTCGTAAGTGGCCGCCTGCTTCACCTCGCCCCGCTTGCGGGGAGAGGTCGCATCGCACCGAAGATGCGATGCGGGTGAGGAGGACCCTCAGGAAGTGCAGAGCTTCGTAGGGTGGGCAAAGCGAAGCGTGCCCACCAACTTCGTGCGGAAACCGTGACGGTGGGCACAGCGCGCGAAGAGCGCGGCTTTGCCCACCCTACGGCTCAGAGGCGAGCCCTTACGCCATGCTCAGCTCGTGGCGTCCCACCACCATCCAGTGCACCTCGTCCGGACCGTCGGCAAAGCGGAGGTGGCGCACGTCCTGGTACATCTCGGCGAGCGGCGTCCAGTGCGAGATGCCGGTCGCGCCGTGCATCTGGATCGCCTGGTCGATGATCTTGCAGGCGCGCTCCGGCACCATCGCCTTGACCATGGAGACCCAGACGCGAGCCTCCTTGTTGCCGAGCACGTCCATGGCCTTCGCCGCCTTCAGCACCATCAGTCGCATCGCCTCGATCTCGCAGCGCGCCTGCGCGATGATCTGCATGTTGCCGCCGAGATGGGCGATCTTCTTGCCGAAGGCTTCGCGGGTGAGGCCACGCTGCACCATCAGGTCGAGCGCCTTCTCGGCCTTGCCGATCGTGCGCATGCAGTGATGGATGCGGCCGGGTCCGAGGCGGAGCTGCGAGATCTCGAAGCCGCGGCCTTCGCCGAGCAGCATGTTCTCCTTCGGCACCCGCACATTGTTGAAGCGCATATGCATGTGGCCGCGCGGCGCATGATCCTGTCCGAACACGTACATGGGCCCCAGCACCTCGACGCCGGGCGTGTCGCGCGGCACCAGGATCTGCGACTGCTGCTTGCTCGGCGCCGCATCCGGATTGGTCTTCACCATCACGATGAGGATCTTGCAGCGGGGATCGCCGAGACCGGAGATGTAATACTTTTCGCCGTTGATGACCCATTCGTCGCCGACGAGCTTGGCCGTCGTCGAGATGTTCTTGGCGTCGGAGGAGGCGACGTTCGGCTCGGTCATGACATAGGCCGAGCGGATCTCGCCGTTGAGCAGCGGCTTCAGCCACTTCTCCTTCTGCTCCTTGGTTCCGACGCGCTCCAGCACTTCCATGTTGCCGGTGTCGGGCGCCGAGCAGTTCATGCTTTCCGAGGCCAGCGGGCTCTTGCCGAGCTCGGCCGCGATATAGGCGTAGTCGAGATTCTTCAGGCCCTGGCCGGTCTCGTCATCGGGCAGGAAGAAGTTCCAGAGGCCTTCCTTCTTGGCCTTGTCCTTGGCCTTCTCCAGCACCTCGAGCTGCTTCGGCGTAAAGCTCCAGCGGTCTTCCTTGTTCTCGCCGGCCTTGGCGAACTCGATCGACATCGGCTCGACGGTGTCGCGGATGAACTTCTTGACGTGATCATAGAGCGGCCGGACCTGGTCCGACATCCTGAGGTCGTTGAGCTCGTCGCCGGGATTGAGGGTGTAGTTGGTGGTGCGGGGAATGTAGGTGTGTTTCATTGTTCCTCCCGTTTCGTTGAGATCGCGTTGGGCCGGAGAATAGTCGCAGCGCGGCCAAAGCGCGAGCGCGCATTTTTCACGCGCGCCATGCCATGCGATGGAATATCGCGAGAGCGTTTGAAATGTTGTTTGAACGGTGCTGCTAGGCTTCACGCTCTCCGTCGTCATCGCCCGCCTTGTGCGCAATTGCGCACTGGGGCGGGCGATCCAGTATTCCAGAGGCGTCGGTGATTCACGGAGAAGCCGCGGCGTACTGGATTCCCCGCTTTCGCGGGGAATGACAGCGTTACGTATGGGCGCACTCACCCCAGCCTGTGCATCGCGCAGATCTTGTTGCCATCGAGGTCGCGCAAATACGCAAGATAGAGCTTGCCGCCCGGGCCCTGGCGGATGCCGGGCGGATTCTCGCACGTCTTGCCGCCAGCGGCGAGGCCGGCCGCGTGCCACGCATCGACCTGCTCCGGCGAGTTGCAGGCAAAGCCGATGGTGCCGCCATTGGCGGGCGTTGCGGGCTCGCCGTTGATCGGCTTGGAGACGGAGAATATGCCGGTCTTGGTGATGTAGAAGATGCGGTGGCCGTCAAGCCTGGCCGGTCGTACCTCGAGCGTGCCGAGCAGCTTGTCGTAGAACGCCTTGGCCTTGTCGAGGTCGTTGGTGCCGACCATCACGTGCGAGAACATGTTTGCCTATCCCCCTTCTGCGCTTAAAAACCAGAGAACGTAGGGTGGGCAAAGCGCAGCGTGCCCACCATGGCAATGGAAAATAACGTTGGTGGGCACGGCGCAAGCGCGCCTCTGCCTACCCTACGAAATCTCAAAACGCGGTATAGCCGCCGTCGATCACGAACGTATCGGCGGTGTGATAGGATGACGCCTTGCTCATCAGGTACACCGCGATGCCGCCGAAATCGCTGGGCTCGCCGAAGCGGCGCTGCGGAATCCGCGGCATCACATTGGCGACGAATTTGTCGTTGGCCATGATGCCGGCGGTCATGTCGCTCTTGATCCAGCCGGGCAGGATTGCGTTCGCGGTGACGCCGTGGCGGGCGAGCTCGACGCCGAGCGCGCGGACCAGCGCGTTGATGGCGGCCTTGGTCGCGGCATAGTGCTCGTTGCGCGCGGTGCCGAAGATCGAGGCGAGGCTGGAGGTTGCGACCAGACGGCCGAAGGGATCGCCGGCATTGGCGCGGTCGGTCATGTGTTTTGCGGCGGCCTGGAAGGCGTGGAACACGCCGTCGAGGTTGGTCGCGAACATCGTGCGCCACTCTTCCTCGGTGCGCTCGATGAACGAACGCCGGCCGCCGCCGCCGATGCCGGCATTGGCGAAGCAGCCGTCGACTCGGCCGAACGTGTCGAGCGTCGCCTTCATCGCCGCATTGACCGAGGCCGGATCAGTGACGTCGCACACGCGGGTATCGACCTTGCCGGGCAGGCCGGCCATGCTCGCGGCAGCGCTTTTATTCTTGTTAGCGTTGCGGCCCCAGATCGAGACATTGCAGCCCTGGCCCGCGAGCGCCTGCGCGATGCCGAGCCCGATACCGCCATTGCCGCCGGTGATCACGGCCACGCGGCCGGTGAGGTCGAAAATGTTCATGGAGCGTTTCCTGTTCTTGGCACGCCCGCGCGCCAGCCGGTGCGCGCAAGATTGTGCGATACGACGGTAAGGTATGTTCGCTCCACCATGGACAAGGCCGCGCCAAAAATCAAATATGTGCCCCGGCAAACCTAATTCCGGTCTGCGAAACTGACGCAGGCCGCAACTGACGAGGAAACGATGCAGTTCAAACACGTCACGCTCGAGTTCGATGGTTCAGTCGCGATCCTGAAGCTAGACCATCAGGAGGTGATGAACGCGGTCTCCATGGATATGCTGGGTGGCCTCGCTGATGCGCTTGACGCGATCGAGGAGAAAAAGGAGGAGGTGCGCTGCGTCGTGCTGACCGGCGCGGGGCGGGCGTTCTGCACGGGCGCGAATCTTCAGGGCCGCAACAACCAGTCGAAGAAGACCAAGGCCGGCTTGACGCTCGAGACCGGTTTTCATCCATTTCTGCGACGCATCCGCAATCTGCATTGTCCGCTCGTCACAGCGGTCAATGGCCCGGCCGCCGGCGCCGGCATGAGCTTCGCGCTGCTCGGCGACATGATCCTGTGCGCGCGCTCGTCCTATTTCCTGCAGGCCTTCCGCCGCATCGGCCTCGTGCCCGATTGCGGCTCGACCTGGCTGCTGCCGCGGCTGATCGGCAAGGCGCGCTCGGTCGAATTGTCGTTGATGGGCGAGCGCCTTCCGGCCGAAAAGGCGCTGGAATGGGGCCTCGTCAACCGCGTCTATGACGACGGCGTGCTGATGGAGGAGGCGATGAAGCTCGCGCACGAACTCGCGGGCGGCCCGACGGTCGCGCTCGCGCTGATCCGCAAGCTGTACTGGGACAGCCCGGAGAATTCCTTCGAGGAACAGCTCAATCTCGAATTTCAGTGCCAGCTGCGCGCGGGCGATACGCAGGACTTCCGCGAAGGCGTCGGCGCGTTCCTGGAGAAGCGCCCGGCGCAGTTCAAAGGCAAATGATCGAGGCGGAGCTTTCGCGCAGCGTGGTGCGCTGGTGCCCAGGCGCGACCGGCGCGAGCTGCGCCGCAAAGCTGTCCGGCGGCGCCAGCCAGGAAACCTGGCGCTTCGACATCGAGCATCCCGACGGGCCGATCGGCGCGATCCTGCGTCGCGCGCCAAAAGGCTATGGCGCCGCGCCGACGCGCGCGGCGGGGCTTGCCGCCGAGGCGAGGTTGATGCAGCTCGCCTATGAAGCCGGTGTGCCGTCGCCGCGGGTGCTGCATGTACTCACGCCGGAGGACGATCTCGGTACCGGCTTCATCATGCAGCGGGTCGAGGGCGAGACCATCGCGCGCAAGATTCTCCGCGACGACGAGTTCGCCGCGGCCCGCCCTGTGCTCGCGCGGCAGATCGGCGGTGTGCTCGCCGGCCTGCACAGGCTGCCGCAGGAGAAGTTGCCCGAGCTGCGCCTCATGACCGCGGCGAAGGAGATCGACGAGTTCGAGCGCGACTATCGCAGCCTGAACTGGCCCAAGCCCGTGTTCGAGCTGGCGCTGCGCTGGCTGCGCGACAACGATCCTGGCCCCTCGGTCGAGGTGACGCTGGTACACGGCGATTTTCGCAACGGCAATCTCATCATCGGCTCTGACGGCGTGCGCGCCGTGCTCGACTGGGAGCTCGCCCATCTCGGCGATCCCATGGAGGATCTCGGCTGGGTTTGCGTCAACTCGTGGCGCTTTGGCGAGATCGACAAACCGGTCGGCGGCTTCGGCTCGCGCGAGGAGCTGTTCGCAGGTTATGAGGCCGCGGGCCGCAAGGTCGATCCGGCGCGCGTCAAATTCTGGGAAGTGATGGGCACGTTGCGCTGGGGCATCATGTGCGGCGGCATGATGCAGCGCTTTCGCGAAGGCCCGGACCATTCGATGGAGCGCGCCATGATCGGCCGCCGCGCCTCCGAGACCGAGATCGATCTGTTGCGGCTGCTCGCGCCGCGCGGGAGGTGATGCATGCAGGACGAACCGACACCGATCGAGCTGACCAAGGCCGTCGCCGATTTCCTCCGCAACGACATCGCGCCGCTGATCTCCGGCCACCAGGCGTTCAAGCTGCGCGTCGCCATCAACATCCTCGACCTCGTCATCCGGCAGCTGGCGCTGGAGGAGGGGAGTGACGCGAAGGAGGTCGAGCGCCTGCGCACGCTGCTTGGTATGAATGGCTCGGTCACCGAGCTCAACCGCGCGCTGGCAGAACGCATCGCCAAGGGCGAGGTGGATCTCGCGACGCCGGGCTTGGCCGAGCATCTCTGGCAGACCACGATGGACAAGCTCGCCGTGGATCAGCCGAACTACGCCTCCTACAAGCGGGAAGTGTCGAGAGGCGAATAGGCGGCGCCACATCCTCCGTCATTGCGAGCGCAGCGAAGCAATCCAGAGTCTTTCCGCGGTGACAGCCTGGATTGCTTCGCTGCGCTCGCAATGACGGTGTTGAGTCAAGCGTGCTTCTTTCTCTACCGTCATTCCGGGGCGTCGCGCAGCGACGAGCCCGGAATCCATTCATCCGCTGTCTCTGCCGCGAGATGGATTCCGGGCTCGCGCCTAAGCGGGCGCGCCCCGGAATGACGAGAGGGGAAGACGTCCTACTTCCCCAGCCATTTCGGCGGCCGCTTCTCCGCGAACGCCTTCGGGCCTTCGATGTAGTCCTGCGAGGCCACCATCGCCTTTACCGCCGGGTAGTCCCGCTGCTCCTCGATCGCCTGCTCGAGCGAGACGGCGAGGCCCTTCTGGATGGTCTGCTTCGAGGCCCGGATCGACATCGGCGAGTTCTTGGTGATCATCTCGGCCCAGCGCAGCGCGGCCGTCAGCGCCTCGCCCTGCGGCACCACCTCGTTGACGAAGCCGAGCTCAAGGCCTTCCTTGGCGCTGACATGGCGCGCGGTGAGGATCATGCCCATGGCGCGCTTCACGCCGATCTGGCGTGGCAGCCGGTGCAGGCCGCCGGCGAGCGCGGCAAGGCCGACGCGCGGCTCGGGCAGGGCGAAGGTTGCGTTCTCCGAGGCGATGATGAGGTCGCAGGCGAGCGCAATCTCGAAGCCGCCGCCCATCGCGACGCCGTTCACGGCGGCGATGATCGGCTTGTCGCAATCGAAGCGTGAGGTCAGGCCCGCAAAGCCGCCCTTGTCCCAGCCGCGCTTGCCGCCGGCCGCCTGCCACTTCAGATCATTGCCGGCGCAGAACGCCTTGTCGCCGGCGCCGGTGACGATTGCGATCCACTGCTCGGGATCGGCGGAGAAATCGTCGAACACCTTGTTGAGCTCGAAATGCGCATCGGTATGCAGAGCGTTGTAGACCTCGGGCCGCGACAACGTGATGATCGTGATCGGCCCCTTGCGTTCCACTTTGGAAAATTTCAGCTCCATGGTCGCTCCCGGATTTTCTGTGGCAGAGAATTATGGGCTCATAGTAGCGCGCGGACACGCCGCAGCACCATCGAATTGCGCGGGCGCGCCTTGCGTGCTTCACTCGCTTCGCCTTGCTTGACTTGCGTGCGCTCTTCTCACCTTAATCGCGCGAAGCAAAAACGCGCGTAGCGCCTTAACGCAAAACGACAAAATCATTCCGGGAGAGAACCGTGGATTTCTCATTGCCTGCCGATCTCGTCGCCTATCTCGGAGAGCTCGACCGTTTCATCGAACGCGAGATCAAGCCGCTGGAAGAGGCCGACGACAACATCCGCTTCTTCGACCATCGCCGCGAATGGGCGCGCACCGATTTCGAGAATGGCGGTCTGCCGCGGCACGAATGGGAGGAGCTGCTGCGCAAGGCAAAGGATCTCGCGGACGCCGCGGGTCACCTGCGCTTTCCGGTGCCGAAGCAGCATGGCGGCAGGGACGGTTCCAATCTCTGGATGGCGGTGATCCGCGAGCATTTTGCCGCCAAGGGCCTTGGGCTGCACAATGACTTGCAGAACGAGCACTCCATCGTCGGCAATTTCCCGGTCGTCACCATGCTCGACCGCTACGGTCGCGACGACCAGAAGGCGATGATCGACGGCTCGATCAGGGGCAAGTACCGCATCACCTTTGGTCTTACCGAGCCGCATCACGGCTCGGACGCCACTCACATGGAGACGCGCGCGGTGCCCGCGACGCGCGACAACGTCAAGGGCTGGATCATCAACGGCGAGAAGATGTGGACCACCGGCATGCACGTGGCCACCCACTGCGCGCTGTTCGCGCGCACCTCGGGCAACGACGGCGACGCGCGCGGCATCACCTGCTTTCTGGTGCCGGCCAAGAGCGAAGGCGTGAAGGTCGAGGAGTACATGTGGACCTTCAACATGCCGACCGATCACCCGCGCGTCAGCTTCACGGACGTGTTCGTGCCGGAGGATGCCTTGTTCGGCGAGGTCGGCCGCGGCCTGTCGCTGGCGCAATGCTTCGTGCATCAGAATCGCATCCGGCAGGCGGCGAGCTCGCTTGGCGCTGCCGTCTACTGCATCAATGAAAGCGTGACGTATGCGCGCGAGCGAAAGCCGTTCGGCAAGGCGCTCGCCGAGAACCAGGCGATCCAGTTTCCGCTGGTCGAACTTGCGACACAGGCCGAGATGCTGCGCCTGTTGATCCGGAAGACCGCGTGGGAGATGGACCAGCTCACCCAGGAACAGATCGAGCGCACGCTCTCCGACCGCGTCTCGATGTGCAATTACTGGGCGAACCGCCTCTGCTGCGAATCCGCCGACCGCGCCATGCAGGTCCACGGCGGCATGGGCTACTCACGTCACAAGCCGTTCGAGCACATCTACCGCCACCACCGTCGCTATCGGATCACCGAGGGGAGCGAGGAGATCCAGATGCGCAAGGTGGCGGGGTTCCTGTTCGGCTACATGGGGCCGGGGAAGCACTAAAGCGGTCATTTGCGAGCGCAGCGAAGCAATCCAGAGTCGTTCTACGGAGACAGTCTGGATTGCTTCGTCGCAAGGGCCCCTCGCAATGACGGTGGATAGAGGCGCGTGTCTGCCTCCGCACCGTCATCGCGAGCAAAGCGAAGCAATCCAGAAATGCTACCGTGGAGGGATTCTGGATCGCTTTGTTGTTTCGCTCCTCCCGATGACGATCAATTCACCCGCCGCTCCTTCCCCGCCCAATACGGCTCGCGCAACTGCCGCCGCAAGATCTTGCCTGACGGATTGCGCGGCAGCGCGGGCAGAAACTCGACGGTCTTCGGTGTCTTGTAGCCGGCGATGCGTTCGCGGGTGAAGTTGATGATGTCGGTTGAGGTCGCCTGCTTGCCCGGTTTCATCACGACGATCGCCTTCACGGCCTCGCCCCATTTGTCGTCGGGCACGCCGATCACGGCGGCTTCGGCGACGTCAGGGTGATCGCACAACGCGCTCTCGACCTCGGCCGGATAGATGTTCTCACCGCCGGAGATGATCATGTCCTTGATGCGGTCGTGGATGTAGAGATAGCCGTCCTCGTCCATGTAGCCGGCATCGCCGGTGCGCAGCCAGCCGTCGGAACGGAGCGTCGCAGCGGTCGCCTCGGGCAGGTTCCAGTAGCCCGCCATGTTCGAGCCGGAGCGTGTCGCAATCTCGCCGACTTGGCGCGGAGGCAGCGGCGTGCCATCCGCGTCGAGGATCGCGATCTCGACACCCGGCAGCGCCTTGCCCGCCGAGCGCATCCGCTCCAGCCCTTCGATGTGATCTTCCGGCGGCAGCGCGACGATGGTGCCGGTGGTCTCGGTCATGCCATACATCTGCACGAAGCCGCATTTGAAGACCTCGATGCACTCCTTGAGCAGCGCCGCCGGAATCGGCGAGGCGCCGTAGAGCATGTATTTCAGCCGCGAGAAGTCGACCGTCTTCGCACGCGGTTGGCGCACCACGAACTGCATCGCCGCCGGCACCATGAACAGTTTCGTGATGCCTGACAGCTCGAAGAAGTCGAGCACCTTGGTCGGATCGAACTCGCGCGCGATCACGCCGCGTGCGCCGTGATAGAGCCCCATCACGCCCCAGCCCGAGCCGCCGATATGGAAGATCGGCATGGCGACCAGCGAGACGTCGTCGGTCGACCAGCGGTTCCACTCCGGCTTGTCTTCGGCATTGCCGGTCTGCACCAGATTGAGGAAATTCGCATGCGACAGCATCGCGCCCTTCGGCTTTCCGGTCGTGCCGGACGTGTAGAGCTGGATCGCGATGTCCTTCGTATCGATCGGCACCCTGGGGTCGTCGCCGCTCTGCGCATCGCGCCAGGCGGTGAAATCCTGCCATTCCGGCGCGCCGCCTTCGGTGGTGATGACGGTGCGCACGTCCGCAAGCTTGTCCTTGATCTGGCGAACCTGCGCGATGAACTCCGGTCCCACAAATAGCACCGGCGCCTTGCAGTCGGCGACGATGAAGGCGACCTCGGGCCCCGCGAGCCGCCAGTTCACCGGTGTCATCACCACGCCGGCCTTCATCGCACCCATCAGGAGCTCGAAATAGATGTCGCTGTTCTTGCCAAGATAGGCGATGCGTTCGCCTTTCTTGACGCCCATCGCGATGAGCGCATTCGCGACCTTGTTGGTCCTAGTGTCGAACTCGGCGAAGCTGGTGACGCGGCCCTCGAATTCATAGGCCGTGGCGTTGCCGCGGCTCCCGGCGCGCTCGCGCACCATATCGGCGAGATTCGCCAATGGCTGTGAGGTAGACATGTCTCTCCCGTGGCGTTTTGTTTTTATGCCGCGGAGTGTGGCGTCATCCGCGTGCAAAGACAATACGGAGGGGAGCGCTGCAGTTTCAACACGTCGTCCCGGCCTTCGCCGGGACGACGGTTGAAAGCTTCGGAGAACATGTCACCCCCGCGCAGCCCGATCCTTCTCGTTCTGCGCCATGATGCTCTCGCGTGCCTGTTTCCAGTCGTCGTCGCTCCAGTCGCGGAGCTGGTAGAAATTGCCGCCCATCGCGAGCGCCTGTGCGCCGTCCATGGCGATGGTCTCGCCGTTGATCCAGTCGCAGCCGCCGGAGATCAGAAAAACCGCAAGGTTCTGCAGCTCCTCCATGGTGCCGACGCGGCCCATCGGATTCATCGCCTTGGTGCGCGCGCCGGCCTCGTCGCCCGGCTTGATGCGCTTGCTCATGCCCTCGGTCGGGATCTCGCCCGGCGCGATCGTGTTGAGGCGGATGCCGTATTTGCCCCATTCGGTCGCAAGCGACATCGTCATGGCGTGGATCGCAGACTTGCTCATGGCCGACGGCACCACGTAAGGCGAGCCGTTGCGCACCCACGTCACGGTGATCGAGACGACGTTGCCGGGCTGGCGCGCGGCGATCCAGCGCTTGCCGACAGCGTGCGTTACGTAGAACGTGCCGTGCATGACGATGTTGGCGACCGCATCGAAGCCGCGCGGCGAGAGCTCTTCGGTGCGCGAGATGAAATTGCCGGCGGCGTTGTTGATGAGATCGGTGAGCGGTGCCTCGCGAAAGATGTTCTCGACCATCTCCTCGACTGCGAGCGCGTTGCGGATGTCGACGCCGTGGCTGGTGACGCGACCGCCGTATTGATCCATCAATTCGGTCGCAGTCTCGTCGCAGACGATCTTGCGCCGGCCGCAGATGTGCACTTCGGCGCCGAGCTGGAGGAAGCGCGCCGCCATCGACTTGCCGAGACCCGTGCCGCCGCCGGTCACGAGGATGCGCCGGCCGGCCAGAAGATTTTCCTTGAACATGGCTGTTTCCCCCGTAGGGATTGTCAGTTAATTGGTCGATTGACTAAATCCGGCCGTCAGCTTCCTGTAAAGCGGCACCGAACAAGAACAGGGGAGAATTGATCCATGGAAGAGCGCGTCTCGATTTCGATCTCGGAAGGCGTTGCCGATGTCCGCCTGGTGCGTGCGGACAAGATGAACGCGCTGGATCAGGCCATGTTCGAGGCGCTGGTTGCTGCAACCGAGCGTCTTTCCAAGGAAAAAGGTGTGCGCGTAGTGGTGCTGTCCGGCGAAGGCCGCGCCTTCTGTGCCGGTCTCGACATGGGACGTTTTGCCGCCATGAAGGAAAAGGGTGGCAATGGAATTCCGGGTGGCGAAAATCGCGACCTTACCGTGCGCACCCATGGCAAGGCGAATTTTCCGCAACAGGCGGTGTGGGGCTGGCGCCAGCTGCCGGTTCCGGTGATCGCGGCCGTGCACGGCGTTGCCTTCGGAGGCGGTTTCCAGCTCGCGCTCGGCGCGGACATGCGCTTCGTCGCAGCCGATGCGCGAATGTCGGTGATGGAAATCAAATGGGGTCTCGTGCCCGACATGGCGGGCACGCCGATCCTGGCCTCGCTCGTGCGTGACGACATCCTGCGCGATCTCACCTACACCGGGCGCATCTTCTCGGCGCAGGAGGCGATGACCTACGGCCTCGCCACACGCATCTGCGATGACCCGCGCGCTAGCGCACTCGAAGTCGCGCGCGAGATCGCGGGGAAAAGCCCCGACGCGATCCGCGCCGCGAAGCGATTGCTGAACAATCTCTCGGTCGATCCGGGCCCGGCGCTGCTCGCAGAATCCGTCGAGCAGCAGAGGCTGATCGGCAGCGCGAACCAGACCGAGGCGGTGCGCTCCAACCTCGAGAAGCGCGCGCCGCGGTTTGCGGATTAGCGCGGACCTCATCCCGAGGAGCCGCGAAACGGCGTCTCGGGGGATGGGCCACGGGCTCTCATGGTTCGAGACGGCGTTTCGCGCCTCCTCACCATGAGGGGCAACTCCAAACAACAAAGAAAAACAAAATGAGCGAAACGTCCCAATTCCTCGGCCTCGTCTCCGGCGATCGCCGCCGCGCCCATGCCGAGGTCGCAAGCCGCGCCGACCGCATCGCCTCCGGCCTTGCCAAGATCGGAGTCAGGCAAGGCGATTGCGTCTGCATGCTGATGCGCAACGACATCGCGTTCCTGGAGGCCGCCTACGCAGCGATGCGGCTGGGCGCCTATGGCGTCCCGATCAACTGGCACTTCAAGCCGGAGGAGATCAACTACATCCTCAAGGACTCCAGCACCTCCGTGCTGATCGCCCATGCCGACATGCTGCACGGCTTGCGCGATGTGATTCCGAAGGGTGTCACCGTGCTCAGCGTGCCGACTCCGCCGGAGATCCTCATCACCTACAAGATCGATCCCGCTCATTTGGCGACACCGGATTTCGCGATCGATCTCGGGTCGTGGCTCGCGCAATTCCAGCCCTATGACGGTCCGGTCGTGCCGCAGCCCATGAACATGATCTACACCTCGGGCACGACCGGCCACCCCAAGGGCGTGCGGCGTCATGCGCCGACGCCCGAGCAGGCCGCCGCCGGCGAGCGCATGCGCGCGCTGATCTATGGGCTGAAGCCTGGTGCTCGTGCTTTGCTGCCCGGTCCGCTCTATCATTCCGCGCCAAACTCGTTCGGCATTCGCGCCGGCCGCCTCGGCGGCGCGCTGGTGCTGATGCCGCGCTTTGAGGCAGAGGAATTTCTGCAGCTCATCGAGCGCTTTGGGATCGACACCATCTTCATGGTGCCGACCATGTTCATCCGCCTGATGAAGCTGCCGGAGGACGTTCGCAGGAAATACGACGTCTCCTCGCTGCGCCACGTCATCCACGCCGCCGCGCCGTGCCCGGCGGACGTCAAGCGCGCCATGATCGACTGGTGGGGGCCGGTGATCTACGAATTCTACGGCTCGACCGAGTCAGGTGCCGTCACGTTCGCGACCTCCGAGGACGCGCTGAAGAAGCCCGGCACCGTCGGCAAGATCTCGCCCGGCGCGGAGCTCCGCTTCATCGGTGAGGACGGTCGCGTGCTGCCTGCAGGTGAGATCGGCGAGATCTATTCGCGCATGGCTGAGAACACCGACTTCACCTATCATAACAAGCCGGAGAAGCGCGCCGAGATCGACCGCGACGGTTTCATCACCTCCGGTGACGTCGGCTACATCGACGAGGACGGTTACGTCTTCATCTGCGACCGCAAGCGCGACATGGTGATCTCGGGTGGCGTCAACATCTATCCGGCCGAGATTGAATCAGTGCTGCACGCCGTGCCGGGCGTGCATGATTGCGCGGTGTTCGGCATCCCCGACGCCGAGTTCGGCGAGGCGCTCATGGCCGTGGTCGAGCCGCAACCCGGCATCACGCTCGATGCCGCCGACATCCGCGCGCGCCTCAAGGCCTCGCTCGCCGACTACAAGGTGCCCAAGCACATCGAAATCCGCACCGAGCTGCCGCGTGAAGACTCGGGCAAAATCTTCAAGCGCCGCCTGCGCGATCCCTATTGGGAGCAGGCGGGACGGAAGATCTGACATTGCGCGCCTACCGGAGCTGTCTTCGCAGAGACAGAATTTGAGCTTATACAAATGGGGTCATTGACCGCGGATGATCCCATGGCTCCGGTTTCCCTCCTGCTTAATGTGCTCTGGATTCTCGTCGGCGGTGCCTGGATGGCGTTTGGCTGGCTGGCAGCTTCCGTCATCATGGCCATCACCATTGTCGGCCTGCCCTGGGCGCGGGCGGCGTTCAACATCGCGGTCTACACGCTCCTGCCGTTCGGCTCGAAAGCGGTGCGGCGCGACGAGGTCACCGGCGAGAGCGATATCGGCACCGGCCCGCTCGGAGTGCTCGGCAATATCATCTGGTTCCTGCTCGCTGGTTGGTGGCTGGCGCTCGGCCACGTCATTACTGCCGTGATCCTCGCGATCACCATCATCGGCATCCCCTTCGCATGGGCCCACCTGAAGCTCGCGGGCATCGCGCTTTGGCCGATCGGAAAGGTGATCGTGCCAGCTTAACGTCGAAGGCACTGGATCCTGGCGTTCGCTGGGGCGACGGTGGAGGAATTGGCCCAGCCCGACCCTCGGTGTGCACCGCCCCCAACTTCATCTTGCGCTGCGGTAAAAAACTTGCACACTCGGCTCCCCCGGGCAGCTTTGGGAGCGAGCAATGTCCCTCCAGACCGTACCATCCGATGCCGCCGACCAGCGCCCCAACCGTCCTGAGGACGCCCAGGCGATGGAGGCGGATGCGCGGCTGCGGGATGACATCCGCCTGCTCGGGCGCATCCTCGGCGATACCGTGCGCGACCAGGAGGGCGCCGACATGTTCGACCTGGTCGAGCGCATCCGGCAGACCTCGATCCGGTTCCACCGCGACGAGGACCGGGTTGCCCGCCGCGAGCTCGAACAGATCCTCGACAGCATGGCGACCACCGAGACGGTGCGGATCGTCCGTGCCTTCAGCTATTTCTCCCACCTCGCGAACATCGCCGAGGATCAGAACAACATCCGCCAGATGCGCGCCCGCGCGGCGGCCAAGGAGTCTGGATCGGGCGTGCTGGCAGAAACGCTGGCACATGCGAAGGACGCCGGTATCAGCGCCGAGGAGCTCCGCAGCTTCTTCAAGGGCGCCCTCGTCAGCCCGGTCCTGACCGCGCACCCGACCGAGGTCCGTCGCAAGAGCACCATGGACCGCGAGATGGAGATTGCAGCGTTGCTCGATCGCCGCGAGCGCCTCGCCATGACGGCGGAGGAGGCCGCGGCGAGTGATGAGCAGCTCCGCCGCGAGGTGCTGACGCTGTGGCAGACCAACCTCTTGCGCCGGACCAAGCTCACCGTGCTCGACGAGGTCGGCAACGGCCTGTCGTTCTACGACTACACCTTCCTCCGCGAGGTGCCGCGGCTCGTCAACGTGCTGGAGGACCGGCTGGAGGAAGGCGGCGAGCAGGCGGCAAGCGAGCTCGCCTCGTTCCTGCGCATGGGAAGCTGGATCGGCGGCGACCGCGACGGCAATCCCTTCGTCACCGCCGACGTGATGCGCGGCACGCTGCGGCTGCAGTCGAGCCGGGTCATGCAGTTCTATCTGAACGAGCTGCACGTGCTCGGCTCCGAGCTGTCGATCGCGGCGCATCTCGCCGACGTCTCCGAGGAGCTGCGCGCGCTCGCGGAACGCTCGCCGGATACCTCGCCGCACCGAAGCGGCGAGCCCTATCGCCTCGCCGTCTCCGGCATCTATGCCCGTCTCACCGCGACCGCCGAAAAACTCGAGGTCGAGATCACGCGCCGTCCGGTCGGCAAAGGTGCTCCTTACCAGAGCGTGAAGGAGCTGCAAGCCGATCTCGACGTGCTGCATCGCTCGCTGATCGCGAACAACGCTCGCGTCATCGCGCGTGGCCGGCTGCGGCTGCTTCGGCGCGCCGTGGATTGCTTCGGCTTCCACCTGGCGCGGCTCGACATCCGCCAGAACTCCGCTGTGCACGAGCGCACCATCGCCGAGTTGATGGATGCCGCGAACCCCGGCATGTCCTATCTCGCCCTCGGCGAGGAGGCGCGCATTTCACTGCTCACCAACGAATTGCGCAGCACCCGCTCGCTGGTCTCGCAATTCGTCAAATACAGTGACGAGACGATGGGTGAGCTCAACGTCTTCCACGCGGCCGCGGAGGCGCATGCGGCGTTCGGCTCGGACGCCATTCCCCAGTGCATCATCTCGATGTGCAAGGGCATGTCCGACATGCTCGAGGTCGCGGTGCTGCTCAAGGAGGTTGGCCTCGTCAATCCATCGGGGCGCAGCGCCATCAATATCGTGCCGCTGTTCGAGACCATCGAGGACTTGCAGGCGTCCGGCGGCATCATGGATCGCATGCTGGCGCTGCACGATTACCGCCGTCTCGTCGACAGCCGCGGCGGCGTGCAGGAGGTCATGCTCGGCTATTCCGACAGCAACAAGGATGGCGGCTTCGTCACCTCGGGCTGGGAGCTCTACAAGGCCGAGATCGGCCTCGTCGAAGTGTTCGAGCGCCATGGTGTGCGTCTGCGCCTGTTCCATGGCCGCGGCGGCTCGGTCGGCCGCGGCGGCGGCCCGAGCTATGACGCCATCGTCGCGCAGCCCGGCGGGGCCGTGAACGGCCAGATCCGCATCACGGAGCAGGGCGAGATCATCTCGTCGAAATATTCCAACGCCGAAGTCGGCCGCAACAATCTGGAGATCCTCGCGGCCGCAACGCTGGAGGCGAGCCTGCTGCATCCGCGCCAGAGCGCGCCGCGGCGCGAATATCTGACCGCGATGGATGAGCTATCGAACCTCGCTTTCAAGGCCTATCGCGGTCTCGTCTACGAGACAGAGGGCTTCGTCGATTATTTCTGGGCATCGACCGTGATCAACGAGATCGCGACGTTGAACATCGGCAGCCGCCCGGCCTCGCGCAAGAAGACCCGCGCCATCGAAGACCTGCGCGCCATCCCCTGGGTGTTCTCCTGGGCGCAGTGCCGCCTGATGCTGCCGGGCTGGTACGGTTTTGGCAGCGCGGTCGAGACCTGGATCGCCGAGCATCCCGACAAGGGCATGCCGTTCCTGAAAGAGCTTTACCGCGACTGGCCGTTCTTCCGCATGCTGCTGTCGAACATGGACATGGTGCTCGCCAAGAGCTCGATCGCGATCGCCTCGCGCTATGCCGAACTCGTGCCGGACGAAGCGTTGCGCGAAAAGATCTTCGGCCGCATCCGCCGTGAGTGGCATTCCTGCATCGAGACGCTGCTTGATATCATGGGTCAGGACCGGCTGCTCCAGGGCAACCCGCTGCTGGAGCGCTCGGTGCGCCACCGCTTCCCCTATCTCGATCCGCTCAACCACGTGCAGGTGGAGCTCCTGAAGGAGCACCGCGCGAAGACCCCCGACGAGCAGGTGCTGCGCGGCATTCAGCTCACGATCAACGGCATCTCGGCGGGGCTGAGGAATACGGGGTAGGCAGCACGCTGGCTCGTCATGGCCGGGCTTGACCCGGCCATCCGCGAGCCGCCGCAATCGCGAACGGGCGTGGATGCCCGGGTCAAGCCCGGGCATGACGATCGTCGCTGCGCCTCACGGCTTCATTGCGCCTTGCACACTCGTGTAGACGGCATAGAGCGATGTCGAGCCGCAGATGTAAAGCCTGTTTCGCTGCTGACCGCCGAAGCACAGATTCGCAACTGTTTCCGGAATATGAATCTTGCCGAGCAACTCGCCCGATGGCGTATAACAGCGCACGCCGTCCTCGTTCGGATCGCCCCAGCCCACCGAACACCAGACCCGTCCTTCGGTGTCACAGCGGACGCCGTCGGTGATGCTCGGCTTTGGCATCTCTGCAAAGACCTTGCCGTTCGACACCTTCCCCGCCGCCACGTCGAGGTCGAACACGCGGATGTGAGATGGATTGTCTGGCCCATCCGTGAAGCCGGTGTCGATGACATAAAGCTTCTTCTCGTCAGGCGACAGGGCGATGCCGTTGGGTTCAACGAAGTCATCGATAACAACCTTGACGTCCCCCGATTTCGGGTCGACCCGGTAGACGTTCTTCTTCTCCTGCTCGGGCTCGGCCTTGATCCCTTCATAGAAGCCGCCGATGCCGTAGGCGGGGTCGGTGAACCAGATCGCGCCATCGGCAGTGACGACCGCATCGTTCGGCGAGTTCAGCCGCTTGCCATTGAATTTGTCGGCAATGATTGTCACCGAGCCGTCGAGTTCAGTCCGCGTCACGCGCCGACCGCTATGCTCGCAGGTGATCAGGCGTCCTTCGCGATCGATGGTGTTGCCGTTCGAGTTCATCGAGGGTTGACGGTAGACGCTGAGGTGACCGTCATCCTCCGAGAAACGCATGATGCGGTTGTTCGGAATGTCGCTGAACAACACGTATCGCCCGGCCGCGAAATACACCGGTCCCTCGGCCCAGCGGAAGCCGGTTGCGACGCGCTCAACGGCCATCGTGCCGGCGAAGGCCGGAAAACCGGAGGGCCCGAATGTTGGCGGCCCCTTCTTGGCGGATTCCAGATGAGAGTCCGGGTAGCGGCTGCCGGGCAGGGGTCCCAGGGGCAATGGCGCCGTCGATCGTGTCGGAGTGCCCGTCTGGCCCAATGGCGCGACGGTGGCTGCCAGGGCTGCGTTCATGGTGACGCCCGTCGCAGCTACCGCGGCCGCCGCACCCTTCAACAGGGCGCGGCGCCCGAGCGAGGGCTCACTGGTATCGGCGGAGATGGTCAGTGGTTTTGTCATAGTCTCCTCCCAATTTCTTGTTGGAAGGAAAACAATCCGCCCGCATTCGGGCGTAATGCGGGCGATCTCCGGCCGGACAACCGGAGATCGCAGCGCAGCAATGGCCGGGATCCCTCTAGACGGGATCCCAGGTGAAGATATCGGCCGAGCGATCGAGCTTGTAGAACGAGCCCTTCAATGCCGGCATCGCATGTTCCGCGATCGACTGCGGCGTCCAGCCGTCGCTGCTCTGCACCGAGCGCAGCGGACGGTTCTGGCTGAACAGGAAGATCTCATTCATGCGCACGCCGAAGATCTGCCCGGTGACGTCCTTGGCGGCATCGGAGAGCAGATAGGCGCAGACCGGCGCGATCTTCTCTGGTCCCATCTGCTTGATCTTCTCGACGCGCGCCTTCTCGGCGTCGGTCTCGGTCGGAATGGTGCCGATCATGCGGGTCCAGGCGAAGGGCGAGACGCAATTGGAACGGACGTTGAAGCGTCCCATGTCGAGTGCAATCGACTTCGACAGGCCGACGATGCCGAGCTTGGCGGCCGCGTAGTTGGCCTGGCCGAAATTACCGATCAGGCCCGAGGTCGAGGTGAAGTGCACGAAGGAGCCGCTCTCCTGCTCGCGGAAAATGCGCGCCGCGGCGTGAGAGACGTAGAACGAGCCCATCAGATGCACCTTGATGACGGCCTCGAACGCTTCCACGCTCATCTTGTGGAAGATCATGTCGCGCAGGATGCCGGCATTGTTGACGACGCCGTCGAGCCGGCCGAAATGATCGGTCGCGGTCTTGACGATCTTGCTCGCGGGGATCGCTTCCGCCACCGACTCGAAGTTGGCGACCGCAGTGCCGCCGCGCTTCTTGATCTCCTCGACCACTTCCTCGGCGGGCGCAGCGTTCGAACCGGCGCCGTCGGCGGCACCGCCGGGATCGTTGACGACGACCTTGGCGCCTTCCGCGGCGCAGAGCAGCGCGATCTCGCGCCCGATGCCGCGGCCTGCGCCGGTGACGATGATGACCTTGTCTTGCAGTGATTTTGTCATGTGAGTTCTCCGATCGATCCGGTGCTTCTTACCTCGCCCCGCTTGCGGGGGAGAGGTCGAATTCGAGCAAAGCTCGAATTCGGGTGAGGGGGACTCTCCGCGAGTCCGAGTGTGTGGAAGCGGCCCCTCACCCCAACCCTCTCCCCGTAAGAACGGGGAGAGGGAGAGGTGGCAGCTCGCATCACCTCTCGTTCGTAAACACGATCGTACCACTCGCGGCGAACATGCCGCCGACGCCGTGGCACACCGAAATCTTCGCGTTCTGCACCTGCGCCGGCGCAATGCCGCGCATCTGGCGCACGCTCTCCTGAAGCGCGTACATGCCATACATGCCCGAATGCATGTAGGAGAGGCCGCCGCCATTGGTGTTGAGCGGCAGCTTGCCGCCGGGCCGCGTGTTGCCGTCGGCGATGAATTTTCCGGTCTCCTCATACGGCATGAAGCCGAGGTCGCCGAGGCCGAACAGCGGCAGATGCGCGAACGCATCATAGATCATGAGATGGTCGACATCCCTGTGCGCAATGCCGGCCTCCTTGAAGGCGAGGGGGCCTGCGACCTTGAAGGCGCGCGAGGAGTTGAACGTCTCCATCTGGCTGACCATCGGCGTCTCGACGCTCTCGCCGGTGCCCATGATGTAGACGGGTTTCCGCGGAAAGTCCTTGGCGCGGTCGGCCGAGGTCAGGATCAGCGCGCCGCCGCCGTCGGTGACGAGGCAGCACTGCAGCAGCCGGAACGGATAGGCGATCATGCGCGAGTTGAGGACGTCGGCGACCGTGATCGGGTCCTTCATCATCGCCCGCGGATTCTTCGCCGCCCATTCCCGCTGCACCACGGCGACCGACGCAAGCTGCTCATGGGTGATGCCGTAGGTCTTCATGAAGCGCAGCACGGGGATTGGAAACATGCTGGGCGGGCCGTAGACGCCGAACGGCGCCTCGAACTGGCCCTGCAGGCTGTCGGCAGGGATCGAGCGGGGCGCCTTGCCGATCATCGACTTGCCGCTCTCGGCATGGGTGATCAGTACGGTCTTGCACAGACCGGCCTCGATCGCCGCGGCGGCATGGCGGACGTGCAGCATGAACGAGCAGCCGCCGACCGAGGTGCCGTCGACCCAGGTCGGCTTGATGCCGAGATAATGGCAGACCTGCTGCGGTGTTTCGACCGCGGTGGCGAAGCCGTCGATGTCGGACAGTTTCAGCCCGGCATCGGCAATGGCATTGAGCGCAGCATCCGCGTGAAGCTGGAGCTGCGACGTGTTGGGGATGACGCCGAGTTCGGTGGTCTCGGCCGCGCCGACGACGGCAACCTGGTTCCTGCGCATGACCTATCCCTTCGCCGGACGGAACACGGGGAGGGTGATCTTGTCGTCGAGCTTCTCGAAGGCGACCTCGAGCTTCATGTCGAGTTCGAGCGCCTCCGGCGTCTGCGGACAGTCGATGATGTTGCTCATCATCCGCGGCCCCTCGGCAAGCTCGACCACCGCGATCGCGTAAGGCGGGGTGAAGCCGGGCGCGGCCGGGCGGTGGTTGATCACGTAGCTGTAGAGAAAGCCCTTGCCGCTCGCCTTGAAGACCGAGACCTTGCGCGAGGCGCAGGACGGGCAGAACGGGCGCGGCGGGAAGTAGACATGTGCGCAGGCGTCGCAGCGCTGCAGGCGCAGCTCGCCCGCCTTCGTGCCGTCCCAGAAATGTTGGGTCTCCGGCGTCGGTTTCGGTCGCGCGCGCTGCGGTTCGGCCATGTCGGCAGGTCCTCCCGAGGTACAGGCTTCAACCTTGCCCGTTTCGATCTTGATGCGACAATTGACCATGGCGCGTCAACGGTCCAGCAACGCGCGCGCATGCCATCATGCGCACAGTGCTTGTGTCGAACTGAGCCAGCGCGATAGATTGCGCGCACCAATATTCCGTGAGACAGACATGCCCAATTTCCCGACAGTGGCAAAGCTAGCCGACGACCTCGAAAGCGGCCGCACGACCTCCCGCAAGCTGGTCGAGGACTGTATCGCCAGGATTGCCGATCCGGCCGGCGAGGGTCCGCGCGCCTTCATCCATGTCGACAAGGACGCGGCGCTCGCGACCGCCGACGCGATGGATGCCTTGCGCAAGGCCAAGGCTGCGCCGTCGCGCCATGCCGGTATCCCGATCTCGATCAAGGATCTCTTCGACATCAAGGGCCAAACGACGCGCGCCGGCTCCCGCGCGCTCGACGATTCCGATCCGGCGGAGCACGACGCGGCGGCGGTCGGGCGGCTGCGCAGCGCCGGCTTCGTGCTGATCGGACGAACCAACATGACCGAGTTCGCCTACTCCGGCATTGGCATCAATCCGCACTATGGCACGCCGAAGGGCGCCTGGAATCGGGCCGCGGGCCACGTGCCGGGCGGCTCATCCTCCGGCGCGGCGGTGTCCGTGCTGGACGGCATGGCGCATGGCGCGCTCGGCACCGACACCGGTGGCTCCTGCAGGATTCCCGCCGCGTACAACGGCATTGTCGGCTACAAGCCGACGCAGCGTCGCGTTCCGCTCGACGGCGCGGTGCCGCTATCGTTCTCGCTCGACAGCATCGGGCCACTGGCGCGATCGGTCAGTTGCTGTGCCATACTCGATGCGGTGCTAGCGAACGAGCCCGTCGTTGCGTTGAAGCCGCGTTCCGTGAAGGGCATGCGGCTGGCGGTGCCGACCGCGATCGCGCTTGACGATCTCGACGGCCCCGTGGCTGCGACGTTCGAGCGTGCGCTGAAGACGCTCGCCGATCATGGCGCCACCATCGAGCGCATCGAGATGGCTGAGTTCCACGAGATCGGCCCCATGAACGCCAAGGGCGGCTTTGCCGCGGCCGAAAGTTTCGCCTGGCACCGCTATCTCATCACGGCCAAGGGCGACGTCTACGATCCCCGCGTCTTCGTGCGCATCATGCGCGGCGAGGCGCAGAGCGCGGCCGACTATATCGATCTCCTCAACGAGCGTCGCTCGCTGATCGCGCGCGTCAATGCGCGCATTGCGCCCTATGACGCGCTGGTGCTGCCGACCACCGCCAACACGCCGCCGAAGATCGCCGATCTCACTGAGGACAAGGCGTTCACCACCGCGAACCTGCGCGCCTTGCGCAATTGCACCCTGATCAACATGATCGACGGCTGCGCCATCTCCCTGCCGGCGCACCGCGAGGGTGACGTGCCGGTCGGGCTGATGCTGGCGGGCGCGGGCGGATCGGATCGCCGCATTTTCGAACTTGCTGCCGGCATGGAGGCCGTGATCCGTGTTTGATTTGACTTTCACCGTAGACGCCCAGGACGCGACAACCCCTCTGACGCTTGCGATCGACCAGGCCGTCATCGCCGGCTGGACCGGCCGCGATCCCGTCGCCCGCGACGAGCATATCGCCGAGCTCGAGGCGGTCGGCATCGCACGGCCGGCCTCGACGCCGATCTACTACCGTGTCTCGGCGCGCAGGCTGACAATGGAAGACAGCATCGAATGCTGCGGCGACGATTCCAGCGGCGAGGTCGAGTTCGTGCTGATCGGCTGGCAGGGCCGCATCTTCGTCGGTTGCGGTTCCGACCACACCGACCGCAAGGTCGAGGCCTATAACGTCACGGTCTCGAAGCAGATGTGCGACAAGGTGGTCGCGCCGGTGTTGTGGGAGCTTGATGAGGTCGTCGATCACTGGGACAAGATGATCCTGCGCTCCCACGCCTGGATCAACGGCGAGCGCGTGCTCTACCAGGAGGGCACGCTGGAGGCGATGCTGCCGGTCGATGACCTGATCGCGCGTGGCTTCGAGGGCAAGACGCTGCCCGACGGCTGCGCCATGTTCGGCGGCACGTTTGCGGCCAAGGGCGGCATCCGCCCCGCCGACCGGTTCGAGTTCGAGCTGGAGGATCCCGTGCTGAAGCGGACGATCAAGCATGGGTATGACGTGATCACGCTGCCGGTGCTGGGCTAGGTTCCGTCCGGAAATCGGGTGGTTACGGCGGCAGCGATCTGCGACACCAATCTCCGTCATTCCGGGGCGCGCCCTCTTGGGCGCGAGCCCGGAATCCATCGCGCGGCACCGTAGGTGGATGAATGGATTCCGGGCTCGCGACTTCGTCGCGCCCCGGAATGACGGAAGTGGATAGGATGGTCGCTATGGCAATCGCGAAACGTGTTCCCGCTGCTGCTGTTCACGACGCGGCCGATATCGCCACCCGCGTCGATGCCCTAGGCTGGGGACAAATCACCGACGAACTCGACGCCCAGGGCTGCGCCGTCCTGAAGGACCTGCTCACGCCGGACGAATGCCGCACCATTGCCGCGCTCTATCCGGACGATGCACACTTCCGCAGCCGCATCGTCATGGGAAGCCACGGTTTTGGCCGCGGCGAGTACAAATATTTCGCCTATCCGCTGCCGGACTTGATCGCGCAATTGCGGCCCGCCCTGTATGCGCATCTGCAGGGCGTCGCCAATCGCTGGAACGAGGCGATGGGGATCGACATCCGATATCCCGCGGCGCATTCGGCGTTCCTCAAGCGATGTCATGAGGCGGGCCAGAGCCGGCCGACGCCGCTGCTGCTCCAATACGAGGCCGGCGATTACAACTGCCTGCATCAGGATCTCTATGGTGAGCACGTGTTCCCGATCCAGGTCGCGTTCCTGCTCTCCGAGCCGGGCCGCGATTTCACCGGCGGTGAGTTCGTGCTGACCGAGCAGCGTCCGCGCATGCAATCCCGGGCAGAGGTGGTACCTCTGTCGCAAGGCGACGCGGTCGCCTTCGCCGTGCATCATCGCCCGGTGCAGGGGACACGCGGCACCTATCGCGTTAATCTGCGCCATGGCGTCAGCCGGATTCGCTCGGGACAACGCCACACGCTGGGTGTGATCTTCCATGATGCCAAGTAAGCATGCCAGGTAAACATGCCGAGTGAGCGCAGCTATTGACGGGGGACTTGTTCGACAACGTTGCCGAGGCGCAGCCGCCGCGCGAGGAGATCGTGGAAGGGGCGGTGCTGCTGCGCGGCTTCGCCAAGCCGATCGAGAGCGAGCTGATTGCGGCGGTGCGCGCGATCGTCGCGCAGTCGCCGTTCCGCCGGATGACCACGCCCGGTGGCTATCAGATGTCCGTGGCAATGACGAATTGCGGCGAGTGCGGCTGGATCACCGATCACACCGGCTACCGCTACGATCCGATCGATCCGCGATCCGACGTGCCATGGCCCGCGATGCCGCCCCAGTTCCGCGATCTGGCCCGCCGCGCGGCGGAGCAGGGCGGTTTCGCCGGCTTTGCGCCCGATGCGTGCCTCGTCAATCGCTACGAGCCCGGCACGCGGCTGTCGCTGCATCAGGACAAGGACGAGCTGGACTACTCCGCGCCGATCGTCTCGGTCTCGCTCGGGCTGCCGGCGATCTTCCTGTTTGGCGGCCTGGCGCGCAGCGACAAGACGCGCCGGTTTCGGCTCGTGCATGGCGATGTCGTGGTCTGGGGCGGTCCGTCCCGGCTCGCCTATCACGGCGTCGCGCCGCTCGCCGACGGCGAACACGCGCTGCTCGGCCGGCAGCGGATCAATCTGACGTTCCGCAGGACGCGGTGATCTGTCCCTCATCCTGAGGAGCGCGCTCGCGCGCGTCTCGAAGGATGAGAAGGCCGAGATGCTAGACTTGGGCCTTCATGGTTCTCCCGGCGATGCGCAGCATCGTCCGGAGACGGCGCTACGCGCCTCCTCACCATGAGGAGCTACGGCTTCGGCGGGTGAATGAACGCCCAGGGGCTGACTTCGGAGTCCCGCGGCACCTCGACCGAGATCAGATACGGTCCGCCATGGGCGAGTGCCTTCTCCAGCGCCGCCTTGAAATGATCAGGCGAGGTCACACGCGCAGCAGCCACGCCGAAGGACTCCGCGAGCCTGACGAAATCCGGATTGACCAGATCCGATGCCACCACGCGGCCGTCAAAACGCTCGCGCTGGTCGCGGCGGACATTGCCATAGGCGTTGTTGTTGAACACCAGCGTCACCACGCCGATGTTGAACTGCACGGCGGCGGAGAGCTCCTGCACGCCGAACATGAAGCCGCCGTCGCCGGTGATCGCCACCACCGGCTTGTCGGGATTGGCGACCTTGGCCCCGAGCGCAGTCGGAAAGCCCGAGCCGAGCGTGCCCTGATAGCCCGAGGTGATGAAGGTGCGCGGCTCGTAGATCGGAAAGCCGTACCAGGAGGCGAAGCCGACTTGCGACAACTCATCGGTCACGATCGCGTTCGCCGGCAGCACTTCGCGCAGGATGTTGAGATACGCCATCTGCGGCTGGACGCGCTGGATCTCGTCTTGCGCCGACGCGGTGGCCTCGCGCATCGCGGTGCGACGGCCAGCGGTCTTGCTGTAGCCGGCCTTGCGCACGGCGGCGGCGAGATCGGCCGTTGCGGCTTTGGCATCGGCGATGATAGCCGCATCCGAGGAGAAGCGCCGCATCTCGACCGGATCGATGTCGATGCGGATGCTCTTAAGGCCGTCGGGGCGATAGGGCCAGCGCGACATCGTCGGCAGCTCCAGTCGCGAGCCGATGCCGATCATGAGGTCGGTGTTCGGCCACAGCTTGTAGGCGGCGGCCATGGTCAGGCCGAGCTCGTGCGCGTTGGAGACGATGCCGCGCCCGCTGCGGAACGCGACGACAGGCGCATCGATCATCTCGGCGAGCTCGAGGATTTCTTCGCGCGCGTCGATCGCGCCGCTGCCGACGAAGATCATCGGCGCCTTGCTCGCCTTGATCAGCGCTGCGGCCTGCTTCACGAGATCAGGATCGGGCTGCGGTGCGGGCAGGGGTTCCAGCACCTTTGCGGCAGCGGTGTCCGCGCGCTGCGTGAAGACGTCCCAGGGCATTTCAACCGAAACAGGGCCGCGCCGTCCGGACATCATCTCCTGGAAGGCGCGCGCCACGACCGTCGGCGCATTGCCGGGATATTCGATCCGCTCCGCCCATTTCACATAGGTGCGCAAGGTCGCAAGCTGATCCGGCATCTCGTGCAGATGACCGCGGCCCTTGCCCAGAAATTGCGTCGGCACCTGGCCGGTGACGCACAGCACCGGCTCGTTGCAGCCGAACGCGGTGAGCAGCGCCGCGCTGGCGTTGAGCACGCCGGGGCCGGGCACCACGCTGAACACGCCGGGCCTGCCGCTCGAGCGCGCATAGCCGAACGCCATGTAGCCGCAGGCCTGCTCGTGCCGCGCGCCGATCACCTTGAGCGGAGCCTGGTGGAAGGCGTCGAACAAGCCGTAGATTTGCGCGCCGGGCAGGCCGAACACGGTGTCGACGCCATGGGCGACAAGGCCGCTTACGATCGCTTCGCCGCCGCTGAGAGTGGTCATTGCACTATTCCACTTCGATTGTTGATCAGGCCTCGTCGACGACGCCGTTGCGCAGGCACCCGATGCCCTCCGCCTCGACTTCAATGACATCGCCCGGCTTCAGGTAGCGCGGCGGATCGAACCGCGCGCCGGCGCCGGTCGGCGTGCCCGTGACGATGATGTCGCCGGGAACGAGGGTCGCGAAGGTCGAGATATAGTTGATGAGATAGCGAAATGGAAACATCAGCCGGCTGGTGCGGTCGTCCTGCCGCAGCTCGCCGTTGACGTGCGTGGTCAGGCGAATGTCGGCAATCTGCGATTCCTGCGTGTAGGGCACGAGCCACGGGCCGAGGCTGCCGCTGGAGTCGAAGTTCTTGCCCTGCGTGACGTTGAACTTGGCGTGGCGCAGCCAGTCGCGCACGGAGCCTTCATTGCACAGGGTCAACGCCGCGATGTGGTCGAGCGCTGTGCTTTCCGGGATGTGCCGTCCGGCCTTGCCGATCACCAGCGCGATCTCGCCCTCGTAGTCGAGCTGCGCCGAGGCGCGCGGGCGCACCAGCGGCGTGTCGTGGCCGACGAAGGAGCGCGGCGACCGCATGAACATGCTCGGATATTTCGGAGCGTCTTGCCCGTCCTTGTATTCGGCATTGCGGTCGGGATAGTTGACGCCGATGCAGATGATTTTTTCCGGCGCGGGCACCGGCGGAAGCCAGGCGATGTCGCCGATTGCGTGGTCCGGCGTGCGGCTGGCGGCTTCTTCTGCGAGGCTCGCGAGCTTTCCCGCCGCGATCACCTCGCGCAGCGTCGGATAATCCTTTGCGTGGCGCGCCGAGAGATCGACGATGCCGCCGTCGATGACGGCGCCATATCGGGTCGTGCCCTTGAGGGAATAGGTGGCGAGGCGAGGCAGCGTCATTAGTCTGCCACCAGCACGTCGGCCACGAATTTCGGCTCGCGCACGGTCTGGCCCGTGAAGGGCGAGCCCTGCTCGAACCAGGAGCGCGGGGCGGGCGCGCCCCACAGCGTCTGGCGGCGCGGATCGCGCAGCGACCAGCGCAGCGGCTCGTGGTCATGATCGCCGGTGAAATAGTCGCTGGTATAGAGCTCCAGGCGATGGCCGTCGGGATCGCGGACATACAGGAAGAACGCGTTCGAGATGCCGTGGCGTCCGGGGCCGCGCTCGATGTTCTTGACGTAGCCCGCGGAGGCCATGACGTCGCAGAGATGGATGATGTTCATTGCCGTCGGCGTCCAATAGGCGAAGTGATGCAGCCGCGGACCCTTGCCGTTGGTGATGGCGAAGTCGTGAACGTTGCCCTTGCGATGCATCCAGGCGGCGGCGATGCGGCCGTTCGGGCCGTCCTCCTCGGCATATTCGGTGAGACGGAAGCCGAGCCGCGCGTAGAAGTCGACGGTGTCCTGCACTTCGGCGGCAAAGACGTTGAAATGATCGAGCCGCTGCGGGTGGCAACCCCTGTAGAGGTCGTAGCGACGGAGCAGATGCGGCCGCCGGTCCATCGAGGCATAAAGCTCGATCTGGAAGCCGAAGGGATCGGTGAATTGCAGCGTGCGGCCCTGGAACGGCTGGTCGACGAAGGCATAGCTGAGGCCGTTCTCGGAGAGGAACGCCGCCGCCTTGTCGAGGTCCTTGTCATTGCCGAGCTTGAAGCCGAGCCGGTTGCAGGCCGGCACCGCTGCTTTCCGCAGCACCAGCGAATGATGCTGACGCTCCTCTGCGGCGCGCAGGTAGACGACGTTGTCGTCGGCATCCTCGACATGCAGGCCGACGGTGGTCTCGTAGAACTCGCGGCTGAGCTTCAGGTCGGTCACGTCGAGCACGGCGTGGCTCGAGCGGATGATGTTGAACGGCGGCTCGAAGACGTGTTGTGGTACGGGCATTGTGGTTCCCCTCGGATTTGTCATTCCGGGGCGGCTCGAAGAGCCGAACCCGGAATCCATCGCGCAGCAGAGTTGGCGGATGAATGGATTCCGGGCTCGCGACTTCGTCGCGCCCCGGAATGACGAAGCGTTACACTCCCAATTTCTGAATCTTGTGCGTGCCTCGCGCGAGCGAGACGTGCTTGGTTTCCATGTAGAAGTCGAACGAATAGTCGCCGCCGTCGCGGCCGATGCCTGATGCCTTCATGCCGCCGAACGGCGTCGGCAGATGGCGGACGTTTTCCGAGTTCAGCCAGATCATGCCGGCTTCGAGTGCATCCGCAACGCGCAGCGCGCGGCCCATGTCGTTGGTCCAGACATAGCCGGTGAGGCCATAGCGGATGTCGTTGGCGATCTCGATCGCGTCGGCCTCGTCGCGGAAGGGCAGGACCGTGAGGAAGGGGCCGAACACCTCCTCCTGCGCGACGCGCATCTTGCCGTTCGCGCCGGTCACCAGCGTCGGCTCGACGTAGTGCCCGCCGCCCGGGCCGTCATAGGCCTTGCCGCCAGCAGCGATCACCGCGCCATCCTGGCGCGCGACGTCGAAATAGGAGCAGACCTTGGCCAGATGCCGCTCATGGATCAGCGGTCCGATCTCGGTTGCGGGATCGAGGGGATGGCCGACCTTCAGCGCCTTCACGCGCGCCGCCAGTTTCTCGATGAACTTGTCCGCGATGCTCGCCTGGATCAGCAGGCGGCTGGAGGATGTGCAGCGCTCGCCGTTGAGCGAGTAGATCATGAAGACGACGGCATCGAGCGCACGGTCGAGGTCGGCGTCGTCGAACACGATCACCGGATTCTTGCCGCCGAGCTCGAAATGCACGCGCTTCAAGGTGGGCGCGCCCTGCTTCATGATCGCAGATCCCGTCGCGCTCTCGCCGACGAAGCCGATCGCCTTGATCGCGGGGTGTTCGGTCAGCGCCTTGCCGGCCTCTTCGCCAAAGCCGTGCACGGTATTGAGCACGCCGTCGGGAACGCCGGCCTGCTTGACAAGCTTCGACAGGATATCCGCGGTCACCGGCGACCATTCGGCCGGCTTGTGCACGACGGTGCAGCCGGCCGCGAGGGCAGGGGCGATCTTCCAGGTCGAGAGCATGAACGGCGTGTTCCAAGGCGTGATCACGCCGACGGGGCCGATCGGCACGCGGGTGGAGACGTTCCAGTGCTCATCGCTCGGCGTGTTGAGGCCGTCGCGCGCCTCGGCGCATTTGTCGGCGAAGAAGCGGAAGTTTTCGGCAGCGCGGACCGCGGCCTTTGCCATGAAGCGATAGGCCTGGCCGGTGTCGATGCATTCGAGCACGGCGATGTCGTCGGCATTGTCCTCGATCGCATCGGCAACCCGGTGCAGCAGCTTGCGCCGCATCGCAGGTCCCATGTCGCGCCAGGACTTGAAGGCGAGCGCGGCAGCCGTTGCCGCGCGATCGATGTCTTCGGCATTGCCACGGGCAACGCTTGCGAGCGTCGTGCCGTCGACGGGCGATTTCGTCTCAAACGTCTCGCCGGAGATCGAAGCGACGTTCTTGCCGTCGATCATGTGGCCGATGCCGTCGCCGCGCAGCTTCTTCAGCAGCGGCACGACGCGGTCGCGGTTGACCTGGAACAGATCGGCTTTCGGCGTAGGCTTATCCATGGGCGGCCTCCACTTTCAGGGCGTCGTGGATGTTGTTGCGCTTCCAGCTCGTCTCCTTGTCGTTGATCTGCATGTCGAACGACAGAGCGAATTTGCTGGCGGTGAAAACGGAATCGAGATGATTGGAGAGCGCGTTGAAGACGTGCTCACCGGCCTTCTTGCGGGTGGCGAGATCGCGGCCCTCGCCGATGCGCAGAACCATGTCGAGAAAGCCGTAATCCTGCCGGGCATCCGCGATCGCGTAGTGCTCGCATTTGATGGCGCGGACGCGGATGCCGCCGAGCGGGAAGATTCCGGTCTCGACCGCCGCCTTGCGCACGACCTCGCACACCGCGCTCATGTCGAGACGGCTGTCGAGATTGGCCGAATATTCGATCGTGAAATGCGGCATGGCGGTTTCACTCCCTGTCTTCCTTGTTCGTCAGGCGAAGTAGCAGCTCACCGAGCCATAGGCGCCATAGTCGGCCTGAATTGTGTCGCCCTTGCGGGTCTCGATCGGGCGGATGAAGGAGCCGGCGAGCACGACCTGGCCGGGCTCCAGCGCAAGGCCCAGCGGCGCGATCTTGTTGGCGAGCCAGGCGATCGCAGTTGCAGGATGATTGAGCACGCCGGCGGCGAGTCCGGTTTCCTCGAGCTGGCCATTCTTGAAGCAGAGCGCGCCGATCCAGCGCAGGTCGGTCTCCAAGGGGCGGATCGGCCGCCCGCCGAGCACGATGCCTGCATTCGCCGCATTGTCGGCGATGGTGTCGAAAATCTTGCGCGTCGCTTTGGTCTTGGGATCGACGCGTTCGATCCGCGTGTCCAGGATCTCAAGTGCCGGCACCACGAAGTCGGTGGCGTTGAGCACATCGAACATGGTGCAGTCGGGGCCTGAGAGGCGTTTGCTCATGATGAAGGCGAGCTCGGCTTCCACACGCGTGGCGATGAAGCGCTCGGTCGGGACGAGCCCGCCGTCGGCAAAGAACATGTCGTCGAGCAGCACGCCGGAATCAGGCTCGTCGATGTTGAGCGCGCTCTGCATCGCCTTCGAGGTCAGGCCGATCTTGTGGCCTTTGACGATGCGGCCCTCTTTGAGCTTGAGGTCGACCCAGGCCTTCTGAATCGCGTAAGCATCACTGATGGTGATGCCGGGGAAATCCTGCGAGAGCTGCCGGATCTGCGTGCGGGTCTTCTCCGCCTGATGCAGACGGTTCGCGCAAGCTTGGATATCGTCGTTGGAAAGCGCCATCTGTGATCTTACAAATCGTGGTGCCGGGAGATACTTAACATGTTAAATGAATGCGTCAAACAGAATTCTGCTTTGCTGCACTGCAAACATTTTGCGGTTTGAAGGCGGGGTGTCATGGCGAGGAGACCTGCTGAACCTGCGAACGGAAGCGCGCCTGCCGCACGGCAGGTGCCGATGCGCGACTTCTCGCGCTCGCTGCCGATGTCGCTGCTCCGGGCCCGCGAGGCGGTGATGCGGCAGTTCCGCCCCTCGCTGCGCCAGCACGGTCTCACCGAGCAGCAATGGCGCATCCTGCGGGCGCTCGCCGCCATCGAGACCGTCGAGGTCACGGAACTGGCGCGCACGGCGTTTCTCCTGGGACCCAGCCTGTCGCGCATCCTGCGCGATCTCGAGGCGCGGCAATTGATCGAGCGCAGGACGGCGAAGACGGATCAGCGCCGCAGCATGGTCTCGATCTCCGAGAAGGGGGTGAAGCTGATGGCCTCGGTCGCGCCGAGTTCGGAAGCCATCTACGCGGAGATCACGCGGCGCTACGGAGTGCGCAAGCTTGCCGAATTGCAGGAGATGCTCGGCGAACTCGAACAGAGTCTCGCAGGGCTTGGCGCGAGCGAGGAGGCAATAGCCGAGGAGTGAAAGCAGATATGCGCGCCTGCGGCGCGACAGCCATGGACATTCACGCGCTTTTTCGCTCAAAGTGCCGGCCAAGCCGATCCGTGCAAAATCGGCGGCGGGACGGCTCATGCCGTATCAGGCGCGGCCTCCGCTGGGAACAAGGTTGAGGCAAATAGAGGTAAGCATCAGAGGGCTATGAGCTGAGACAATTTCGCCATTGCGAAAGCGTCGGCTCCGAGGCAATCCAGAATCTCGCAAGCGGAGAGATTCCGGATTATTTCGCGCCGCTCGCACCGACGGCGGCATTGGCCAACAGGGAAGGAAGGCAACGTGGCGAACAAAGTCAAAGAAATCTGGAAGTCGGGCAAGGCCGTGGTCAACGCGTGGCTCGCGATTCCCTCCGGCTTCTCGGCCGAGATGATCGCGCAGTGCGGCTTCGACAGCGTCACTGTCGACATGCAGCATGGCGTGCAGGACTATCTGTCGATGGTTCAGTGCTTCCAGGCCATGGACAAGCACCCGATTACCCCGATGGTGCGTGTGCCCTGGAACGAGCCCGGCATCATCGGCAAGGTGCTTGATGGCGGCGCCTATGGCGTGATCTGCCCGATGGTCAACACGCCGCAGGACGCGCGGAACCTCGTCTCCTATTCCAAATATCCGCCGAAGGGCGTGCGCTCCAACGGCCCGATCCGCGCCGGCATGTACGGCACCGCGGGCTCCTACCAGAAGACCGCGAACGACGAGATCGTGCTGCTGCCGATGATGGAGACCAGGACCGCGGTCGAGAACATGGAAGCGATCCTCGACGTCGAAGGCATCGATGGTGTCTATATCGGCCCGTCCGACCTCGGCTTCTCCTACGGGCTCGAGCCGAAGCTCGACCGTACCGAGCCGGAGATTCTCGCGATCTACGAGAAGATCATCAAGGAGTGCGGCAAGCGCG
Organism: Bradyrhizobium sp. Cp5.3; assembly: GCF_000426265.1. Classification (NCBI taxonomy): domain Bacteria; kingdom Pseudomonadati; phylum Pseudomonadota; class Alphaproteobacteria; order Hyphomicrobiales; family Nitrobacteraceae; genus Bradyrhizobium; species Bradyrhizobium sp. Cp5.3. The sequence continues at coordinate 300,339 of NZ_AUFA01000002.1, forward strand.
GCCTCAATCCGGGCATCCATTGCAGCGGCGCGGAAGGCGCGGCACGCGCGATCAACATGGGCTTCAAGCTGGTGACGCTCTCGAACGAGGTCGGCCTGATGACGACCTACGCCAAGATGCAGGTCAACCAAACCCGGAAGGATTCCGCCGGCAAGGCTTGAGCTCTCTCCTCTCCCTCTCCCCGCTTTTGCGGGGAGAGGGTTGGGGTGAGGGGCCTCTCTCAACACGCACTGAACTAACGATCGAGCGCGCGGCCTGCCCCTCACCCGGATCGCGCCGAGCGCGATCCGACCTCTCCCCGTAAGAACGGGGAGAGGTGAAGTACGAAGATTCAAGGAGAACGACCATGACCATCAGCCCCGTCATCCGCCTGCATCCCGATGATGGCGTGGTGATCGCACGTGCGAGCCTGCCGCCTGGAACGGTGGTGGCAGAGGGCGTCGTGACGGTCGATCGCATTCCCTCCGGGCATAAGGTCGCGATCAAGCCGATCGCGGTGGGCGAGCCGGTCAGGCGCTATGGCCAGATCATCGGCTTCGCCACGGCGCCGATCGCGCCGGGCCAGCATGTGCACACGCAGAATTGCGGCATGGGCGATTTCTCCAAGGACTATGCCTATTGCGCCGACGTCAAGCCGACGCCGAACTTCGATCTGCCGGCGACCTTCGAGGGCATCCGCCGTCCGGACGGCCGCGTCGCGACGCGCAACTATATCGGCATCCTCACCTCGGTGAATTGCAGCGCGCATGTCGCCGGCCTCGTCGCCGACGTCTTCAAGAAGAATCCCTTCACCGGTGAAAATCCGCTGGCCGAATTCCCCAATGTCGACGGCGTGGTCGCGCTGACGCACAAGACCGGCTGCGGCATGACGCAGAACGAGCCGCTGGCGCTGCTCCGCCGCACGCTCGGCGGCTATGCGCGCCACGTCAATTTCTCCCACGTCATCGTGCTGGGCCTTGGCTGCGAAGTGAACCAGATCGGCGGCCTGATGGAGGAGCAGAAGCTCGCCGGCCGCCTGCGCGCGATGGACATCCAGGAGGTCGGCGGCACCCGCAAGACAGTGGAGGCGGGAGTTGCCTTCGTGCGCGAGGCACTGGCCGACGCCAACAAGGTCAAGCGCGAGAAGGTCGCCGCGAGCGAACTGACCGTGGCGCTGCAATGCGGCGGCTCGGACGGCTATTCCGGCGTCTCCGCCAATCCCGCGCTGGGAGCAGCCAGCGATCTGATCGTGCGTCACGGCGGCACTGTGATCCTGTCGGAGACGCCCGAGACCTACGGCGCCGAGCATCTGCTGACGCGCCGCGCCGTCAGCCGCGAGGTCGGCGAGAAGCTGGTCGATCTCATGCGCTGGTGGGGGGAATATACCGAGCGTGAAGGCGCCGAGATGAACGCCAATCCGAGCCCCGGTAACAAGGCCGGCGGCCTCACCACCATTCTGGAGAAATCGCTCGGTGCGATGGCGAAGGCCGGCACCACCAATCTCGTCGACGTGCTGCGCTATGCGGAGCCGGTGACGAAGAAGGGCTTTGTGTTCATGGACACGCCCGGCTACGACCCGGTCGCCGCGACCGGACAGGTCGCCGGCGGCGCCAACCTCGTCTGCTTCACCACCGGCCGCGGCAGCGTGTTCGGCTGCAAGCCCGCGCCGTCGATCAAGCTTGCGACCAACAGCACAATGTACAAGCGCATGGAAGAGGACATGGACGTCAATTGCGGCACCATCCTCGAAGGCTCCGAGACTGTCGAGCAATGCGGCCAGCGCATCTTCGATCTCATCCTCAAGACCGCCTCGGGCCAGCCGACCAAGAGCGAGAGCTTTGATTTCGGCGGCGCCGAGTTCGCGCCCTGGGTGATTGGCGCGACGATGTAGCAAAGGTGCAGCCCGTCCCGTAGGCACGGGCTGCCCGTTGTTAGTGCTTGATCGCGATCACCGGCGGTGTTCTGCTCAAAAAAGCTGCCGGAGCACCGCAACCCGTGTCGATCTACGTCGCACTTCATCACGTCACGCACTACAAATACGACCGGCCAATCGATCTCGGCCCGCAAACCATCCGCCTGCGGCCGGCGCCGCATACGCGCACGCCGGTCCTGAGCTATTCGCTCAAGGTCACGCCATCCAATCATTTCGTGAACTGGCAGCAGGATCCGCAAGGCAATTGGCTGGCGCGCTATGTTTTTCCCGAGAAGACGACGGAGCTCAGGATCGAGGTCGACTTCACGGCGCAGATGACCGTGATTAACCCGTTCGACTTCTTCGTCGAGCCCTATGCCGACAGTTTTCCGTTCGACTATCCGAGGGATCTGAAGACCGAGCTTGCGCCCTACCTCGAGGTCATCGAGCCGGGTCCTGAGTTCGCGCGATATCTCGCGGCGATCCCGCGCGAGGCCAGCAACACCGTCAACTTCCTGGTCGAGCTCAATCGCGAGCTGCAGAAGCGCGTCCGCTACATCATCCGCATGGAGCCGGGCGTGCAGACGCCGGAGGAGACGCTCACCTCCGGCGCCGGATCGTGCCGCGACTCCGCCTGGCTCCTGATCCAGACGCTGCGCCATCTCGGCCTCGCGACGCGCTTCGTCTCCGGTTATCTCATTCAGATCCGTCCCGACATCGATCCAATCGAAGGACCACCGGAGGTGGATAACGACTTTACCGACCTGCACGCCTGGGCCGAGGTCTATCTGCCCGGCGCCGGCTGGATCGGTTTCGACGCGACCTCCGGCATGCTCGCGGGCGAGGGGCACATTCCCGTCGCCGCGACGCCGCATTATCGCTCAGCCGCGCCGATCTCCGGCAGCGCCGGCTTTGCCGAGGTCGAGTTCGCCTTCGAGATGAGCGTCCGGCGCATCCGCGAGGCGCCGCGTATCACCAAGCCGTTTTCCGATGACGCCTGGGCGCGGCTCAACGATCTCGGCGAGCAGGTCGATGGCGATCTTGCCGCCCAGGACGTTCGGCTCACCATGGGCGGCGAGCCGACCTTCGTCTCGGTCGATGATCTCGAAGCGGACGAGTGGAATACGGAGGCGGTCGGTCCCACCAAGCGCACGCTCGCTGACGACCTGATCCGCCGCCTGCGCGCGCGCTTCGCGCCGGGCGGCCTGCTGCATTACGGCCAGGGCAAATGGTATCCCGGCGAAAGCCTGCCGCGCTGGGCCTTTGGCCTGTACTGGCGCAAGGACGGCGTGCCGATCTGGAAGAACGCCGACCTCATCGCCAGGATCGAAAATCCGCGGCGACCGGAGGTCAGGGACGCCGAGGCCTTCATGGAAGGTACGGCGGCGCGGCTCGGGCTCGATCTCGGCTACATCATGCCGGCCTATGAGGACCCGTCGTACTGGCTTCAGAAGGAGGCCAATCTTCCCGTCAACGTCGATCCGTCCGACTCCAAACTGTCCGACCCGGAAGCGCGGGCACGGATGGCGCGCGTGTTCGACCAGGGCGTGGGCACGCCGCGCGGCTTCGTGCTGCCGATCCAGCGCTGGAACGCGCCGCCGCGCTGGCGCAGCGAGCGCTGGCAATTGCGGCGCAGCCATCTCTTCCTGTCGCCGGGCGATTCTCCGCTCGGCCTGCGGCTGCCGATGGGCTCGCTCGGCCATGTCCCGCCCGACCAATATCCCTACCTCGTCGAGCAGGACCCGATGGAGCCGCGCGGCAAGCTGCCGGTGTTCAGCCGCATGGCGCGCCCGCCGTCGCCGCCGCGCGCGGCACCCGACTATCTCAACACGACGATCCCCGTGCGCACCGCGATGGCGGTGGAGATCCGCGACGGCGTGCTCTGCGCCTTCATGCCGCCGGTCGAGCGCGTCGAGGATTATCTCGAGCTGATCGCAGCGCTCGAAGACACCGCCGAGGAGATGCAGCTTCCGGTCCATGTCGAAGGCTACCCGCCGCCATTCGACCCGCGCATCGAGGTGATCAAGGTGACACCCGATCCAGGCGTGATCGAGATCAACATCCAGCCGGCGAGGAACTGGCGCGAGGCGGTCGACATCACCTCGGGCCTTTACGAGGATGCTGCGAAGGTGCGGCTCGGCGCCAATCGCTTCCTGATCGACGGCCGGCACACCGGCACTGGTGGCGGCAATCACGTCGTGGTCGGTGGCTCGAGCCCGCAGGACTCGCCGTTCCTGCGCCGGCCGGATCTGTTGAAGAGTCTCGTGCTGTACTGGCAGCGGCATCCGTCGCTGTCCTATTTCTTCTCCGGCCTGTTCATTGGTCCGACCAGCCAGGCGCCGCGCATCGACGAGGCGCGGCACGACGGAATCTATGAACTCGAGATCGCGCTCTCGCATGTGCCGCCGCCCGGCTACCAGGCGCCGCTGTGGCTCGTGGACCGGCTGTTCCGGCATCTGCTTGTCGACATCACCGGCAATACCCATCGCGCCGAGATCTGCATCGACAAGCTCTATTCGCCGGAGGGGCCGACGGGGCGCCTCGGCCTCGTCGAATTCCGCGCGCTCGAAATGCCGCCCGATCCGCGCATGTCGCTGGCGCAGCAGCTTCTGATCCGCGCACTGATCGCAAAGCTCTGGCGCGAGCCGCAAGGCGGCAAGTTCGTTCGCTGGGGAACGGCGCTGGCCGACCGCTTCATGCTGCCTCACTTCATTTGGCAGGACTTTCTTGATGTGCTTTCTGAGTTGAAGCAATCCGGCTATCCCTTTGAGCCCGAATGGTATCTCGCCCAGCTCGAATTCCGCTTCCCCGTCTTCGGCCGCGTTCATCATGGCGGCGTGACGTTGGAATTGCGCCAGGCGCTGGAGCCCTGGCACGTCTTGGGCGAGGAGGGTTCGGCCGGCGGCACTGTGCGCTATGTTGATAGTTCGGTTGAGCGGCTTCAGGTGAAGGCGGAAGGTTTCGTCGAAGGACGCCACATCGTGACCTGCAACGGCCGCCGCCTGCCGATGACCTCGACCGGCCGCTCGGGTGAGGCCGTGGCCGGCGTCCGCTTCAAGGCCTGGCAGCCGGCATCCGGCCTGCACCCGACCATTCCCGTGCACGCCCCGCTGACATTCGACCTGATCGACGCCTGGAATGGCCGCTCGCTTGGCGGCTGCGTCTATCACGTCGCCCATCCCGGCGGGCGCAACTACGATACCAAGCCCGTCAACACCTACGAGGCGGACGCGCGCCGGCTGGCGCGCTTTCAGGATCACGGCCATACGCCGGGCCCGGTCCAGCCGCCGCCGGAGGAACGCACAAATGAGTTTCCGCTGACCCTCGACTTGCGAACGCCGCTCCTGCAATGAGTATGGGAGCGGGGCAAGGAGAGGCGCATGGGCGAGGGCGCGACCGACGGGACTGGCGAGACGGGCAGGGCGCCCGGCCAGCGCCGGCTGGCGCAATGGGTGCGCGACTATAGCCGGCTGCCCGGCATCCCCGACGAGTTTCTCCGGCCGGATGGCGCCCCGTGTGCGGTCTGGAGCCGCTTCTTCGACGCCTTCGGGGCACTGGCGCCCGACGAGATCGAGCGCCGCTTTGGCATGGCCGATCGCCACCTGCGCGAGGCCGGCGTCACCTATCGCGCGCCCGGCGACAGCGCCGACCGGCCCTGGTCGCTCAGTCACCTGCCGCTTTTGATCGACGAGGCCGACTGGCAGCAGCTCTCGGCCGGCATCAAGCAGCGCGCAGAGCTTCTGGAGTTGGTGCTCCGGGACATCTACGGCGAGGGCCGGCTGGTTGCCGAAGGCGCACTGCCGGCTGCCGCCATCGCCGGCAGCCCCGAATATCTGCGCCCGGTCTGCGGCGTGCCGCCGCCCGGCGGACGATACCTTTCGATCTATGCCGCCGATGTCGGCCGCGGGCCGGATGGCCGCTGGTGGGTGCTCGGCGACCGCACCCAGGCGCCGTCCGGCGCGGGCTATGCGCTGGAGAACCGCCTGGTGCTCTCGCGTGCCTTTTCCGATCTCTACAAATCGATGAACGTGCCGCGCGTCGCGCCGTTCTTCGAGGCGTTCCGGGACAGTCTTCGCGCCAGCGCCGATCGCGACGAGCCGCGCATCGGCGTGCTGACGCCCGGCAGCTTCAGCGAGACCTATTTCGAGCACGCCACGCTAGCGCGCTATCTCGGCTTCCTCCTGGTCGAAGGCGACGATCTCGCCGTCAGCGACAACCGCGTCCACATCCGCACCGTCGCAGGGCTGAAGCGGCTCGACGTGCTGCTGCGCCGGGTCGATTCCAACTCGCTCGATCCGCTCGAGCTCGATGCATCCTCGCATCTCGGCGTGCCTGGCCTGATCGACGTGCTCCGCAAGGACGGCGTCGTCGTCGCCAACATGCCGGGCTCCGGCGTCCTGGAGGCGCGCGCGCTGCTCGGCTTCCTGCCGGCGCTGAGCCGCCGCCTGCTCCGCGAAGAGCTGAAGATGCCGCATATCGCGACCTGGTGGTGCGGCCAGCGCGGGGCGCGCGATGAGGTCCTGTCGCGGCTCGACGAGGTCGCGATCGAAGGCGCCTACCGGCGCGGCGTTCCCGGATTCGAAAGCCGCGGCCCGGTGCTCGCGAGCGAGCTCGACGCAAGCGGGCGCCAACGCCTGGTCGACGCCATCACCGCGCGCGGCATGGACTATGTCGGCCAGGAGGTGGTGCGGCTCTCGACCATGCCGGTGTGGGAGCACGGCCAGATTGCGCCGCGTCCCTTCGTGTTGCGCGTGTTCGCGGCGGCCACTGCCGACGGCTGGACAATCATGCCCGGCGGCTTCTGCCGGATCGCCGCGCGGGCGGATGCACGCGCGGTGTCGATGGGTGACGGCGCGCGTGCCGCCGACGTCTGGGTCGTGTCCGAGCAGCAGGTCCCGGCCGCAACGCTGCTGCCCGCGACCGACAAGGTGCGGATCCGTCGCATCGCCGGCGTGCTGCCGAGCCGTGCCGCCGACAATCTGTTCTGGCTCGGCCGCTATCTCGAACGCGCCGAGGCCACGCTGCGGCTGGTGCGCGCTCTGGGCTCGCCGAGCGGGCCCAACAAGGGCACCTCGGCCACGATGCAGTCGGCCGAGCGCATCCAGCGTCTGCTGGTGGCCTGGGGCGCGATCTCGCAGACGTCGCGCGCGGCGCCCGGACGCATCGTGGCCGAAGCGCTGCAGAGCGCGGAACGCTTCGGCTCGGCGCTGTCGCTGGTGCGCGCGGCGCAGCGCACCGCCACCTCCCTGCGCGAGCGGCTGTCGCCCGATGCCTGGCAGGTCATCACCGAGATGGCCGAGCGGCTCGCCTACGAGGTCGAGGATGATGACAGCGTGCTGAGCGCTGCCGAGCTGACCCTGCAGGAGCTTGCGAGCTTTGCCGGCCTTGCGCAGGAGAACATGAACCGCGCCGCCGGTTGGCGCTTCCTCGATATCGGTCGCCGGGCCGAGCGCGCCATCAACACCACGCGCTTCGCGCGGCAGTTCGCCTTTGACGAGGCCGGCGACGAAGACCTCGATATCCTGCTGACGCTGGTCGATTGCCAGATCACGTACCGCTCGCGCTATCTGCTGGCGCCGGTGCTCGCACCCGTGCGCGACCTCGCTGTGCTCGATACCTACAATCCTCGCTCGGTTGCCTTCCAGGTCGCGACGCTGAACGAGCACATCGCGGCGCTGCCAAGCCTGCGGGAGTACGGCATGATCGAGAAGCCGCAGCGGCTTGCCGTCGCGGTGCAGGCGATGCTCGCGACCGCCGAGGCCGAGAAGCTCGAGGTCAAGACCCTGTTCTCGCTGGAACAGGACCTGCTCAAGCTCGCCGACGCAATTGGGCAGCATTATTTCCCGCACGGTCCCAATGCCAGCCGGCCGGAAAAGCTCACGGGGCTGGCGTGATCTACGACATCCGCCACGTCACCACCTATGAGTATGAGAGTGCGGTCAGCTTCGCGCGCTGCACGCTGCGGCTGGAGCCGAAGAGCGGTCACGGCCAGGAGTTGATCTCGCACAGTCTCGAGATCCGTCCGCGTCCGTCAGAGCGCAACGCGCGACGCGATTTCTTCGGCACGCTGACCGAGAGCGTCGTGATCGAAGCCTCGCACCGAAACCTGCGGATCGATTCCCGCTCGCGCGTCTCGGTGTCGCGCCAGCCGCCGGCGCGCGATGCTTCGAGCCCGTCCTGGGAAAGCATCCGCGACATAGCCTTCGAGGCGACGAGCCTCGGGCCGTCCTCGCCCGTCGGCTATGTCTTTGCCAGCCCGCTGGTGCCTATTTTGCGTCCCGTCAGCGCCTATGCTGCAGAGAGCTTCGCGTCTGATACGAGTATCCTCGCAGGCGCGGTCGATCTGATGCATCGAATCCGCAACCAGTTTCGCTACGACCCGAAGGCGACCGTGATCTCGACACCGCTCAACGAAGTCTTCGACAAGCGCCACGGTGTCTGTCAGGATTTTGCCCATGTGATGATTGCCGGCCTTCGCGGGCTTGGCCTGCCTGCAGCCTATGTCAGCGGCTATTTGCGCACCATTCCGCCGCCGGGGCAGCCGCGTCTGCAAGGCGCTGACGCCACGCACGCCTGGGTGTCGCTGTGGTGCGGAGCGGAGCTTGGCTGGGTCGATTTCGATCCGACCAATGATCTCCTGGTCGCGAGCGATCACATCGTACTCGCGGTCGGCCGTGACTTCTCCGACGTCTCGCCGGTCGACGGCATCATCGTCGGCTCGCCTAAGCAGAAGCTGGGCGTGGCTGTGGACGTATTGCTGGTGGAGTGACGGTGCGTTTACCGTCCTGCGGTGGAGATTTGGCTTGGGATTTGCCGCGCGCGACGACCGCTGTTCATTAAGCGCCTTTTAACGCTGCACCGCGATGGGATCGCGCGGTGGAATTGACGCCGCCGTCCGCAAAACCGTGCAGGCGTTCGCACGGGCGACGGGCTTCTGCAACCCTAATCCGATCAAGCGGATTTTCGTTGTCGTCGTCCACCGTCGGGCCGGTCCGCTCGCTCGTCCCGAGCGCGCTGGGCCGCGACCGCTGACGCGACGTTGCGCGGCAAAGCAATAAACATATTTTCGTAATCTCGTCCCTGAATTTGGCGAGCCGGCCCGAGATGGGCTATGCTATTCCTCGCGTCGCGGACAGGAAACGAGACGTCGGGAGTTGGCGTGGGACACCACCGACAACGGGGCTGCATCCATGATGACGTTACCGAGACTGGCGGCGGAGACCCTGGAGAAGTTGCTGGGCTCGTTCATGCGTCGCAGATACGACGACGAATCTCATGCCAGGGTGCTGGAAGGCGCGACGCGCACGGCGCTGGAATGCATCGGCAACAGCGACGCGCTCTACCACAACATCGAGCATACGATGCTTGTGACCCTGGCGGGCCAGGCGATCCTGATGGGACGCAATCTCCACACGCACCTTTCGGCGGAGGACTACAACCACGTCCTCATCGCCTGCCTCGCGCACGACATCGGCTATGTGCGCGGACTGTTCGAGGAGGACGATGAAGACGGTTTTCTGATCGACGAAGCCGGGACCAAGGTGTCACTGCCGCGCGGTGCATCCGATGCCAGTCTCATGATGTATCACGTTGATCGGTCGAAGCTTTTTGTGAGGCGGCGGCTGCCGCCGATCCGCGGCATCGACAGCGAGCGCGTCGCCCGCGCCATCGAGGGGACGCGCTTCCCGGCCCGCGAGGGGCAGGAGTATGACGTGGACGCCTCGGTCCTGCGCGCCGCCGACTTCATCGGGCAGCTCGGTGATCCCAACTATCTACGCAAGGCCAACGCGCTTTATTACGAGTTCGAGGAGGTCGGCATCAACCGCCAGCTCGGTTACGACTCGCCCGCCGACATCGTGAACCGCTATCCGCAATTCTATTGGAACAGCGTCGCGCCGCACATCCAGACCGAGATCGGCTATCTCAACAAGACCGAGATCGGCCGGCAGTGGATCGCCAATCTCTACAGCAACGTATTCCGCGCCGAACGCGATATCACGCTGTCCGGGCCGCAGAAGTAGATGCCGTAGCCTGGATGGGCCACGGCACCGGGCAAATCCGTGAGTGCGTGATGCAACAAAAATCCGTCATCACCGACGTTCTCGACATCGCCTATCTCGAAAACGGTCCGCCGGACGGCTGGCCCTGCATTCTGGGCCACGGCTTCCCCTACGACGTTCATGCCTATGCCGAAGCCGCGCCGCTGATCGCGCAAGCGGGCGCGCGCGTGCTGGTGCCGTATTTGCGCGGTTACGGCCCGACACGTTTCCGCTCCGCCACGACGCTGCGCTCGGGCGAGCAGGCGGCGCTGGGCGCAGATCTGCTCGCCTTCATGGATGCGCTCGGGGTCGCGCGCGCCGTGGTCGGCGGCTACGACTGGGGCGGACGCGCGGCCTGCGTGGTATCCGTGCTGCATCCGGAGCGAGTCAGCGGGCTCGTCTCCGGCAATTCCTACAACATCCAGAACATCGCGCGTTCGATGGAGCCCGCTTCGCCGCCGGAGGAGGCGGCGCTCTGGTATCAATATCTTTTCCATAACGAGCGCGGACGCCGGGCGCTGGAGCGCAACCGGCGCGGCTTTGCGCGTCAGCTCTGGTCGATGTGGTCGCCGAGATGGGCGTTCGACGATGCGATCTTCGAGCGGAGCGCCGCATCCTTCGACAATCCCGATTTCGTCGACGTCGTGATCCATTCCTACCGCCACCGCTATGCGCTGGTCGCGGGCGATCCCGCCTATGCCGGGATCGAGGCGACGCTTGCAAGCCAGCCGCCGATTTGCGTGCCGACGATCGCGATCGACGGCGACAGCGACGGCGTCAACCCCGGCACCGCACATCACGCGCGCAAGTTCGAAGGCTTTTTCGAGCACCGCGTGTTCGCCGGCGCCGGCCACAATCTGCCGCAGGAGCGGCCAACCGAATGGGCGCAGGCCGTGCTGGACGTGCGGGAAGCGGCGGAACGCTCGGCCGCCTAGTCAGCCGGCCTTCCGATTTTTCGCCATCCCGGGAACCTTTTCCGATTGCAGCCGTCCAAGCTGAAGGACCGCAGATGTCTGCGGCTCGTCAGACGGAGGCTATTTATGGGTTCACAAGCGCGCAGGTTGGAGCGTGTCGCGGTGGCGCAGATGCCAAGCGAACGGCCGAGCCGGGCGGAGGTCGAGCAAGCGGTTCAGACCATGATCCGCTGGGCAGGTGATGATCCCGCGCGCGACGGTCTGCGCGAAACGCCCGATCGGGTCGCGCGCGCCTTCGAGGAGTATTATTCCGGCTATGCGCAGGATCCGACGGACATCCTGCAAAAGACCTTCGAGGAGATCGAAGGCTATGACGAGATGATCGTCCTGCGCGGCGTTCGCTTTGAGAGCCATTGCGAGCACCACATGGCGCCGATCGTAGGCCGCGCCTGGGTCGCCTATATCCCGCAAGGGCGCGTGGTCGGAATCTCCAAGCTCGCGCGGGTGGTGGATATTTATGCCAAGCGCCTCCAGATCCAGGAGAAGATGACGGCGCAGATCGCCAATACGATCAACGACGTGCTGAAGCCAGAAGGCGTCGGCGTTATCATCAAGGCGACGCATCACTGCATGACCACCCGTGGTGCGCACAAGCCCGGGACCGATCTCGTCACCAGCCGCATGCTGGGTGTGTTCCGCGACAATGCGCTGACACGCCAGGAATTGCTGGGACTGGCCAATTCGGACGCGTGATCCGCGTGGCGATAGCAAGGAGACGACGCCATGACCGAGGAGAAAAAACCGAGCGGGCCCGATCTGACGCAAGGCGTCTTGCCGACCGACTTCAAGGACGGCAAGTTGCTCGGCCATGTCGGCGACGAAGATGTGTTGCTGGTGCACCTCGGCGCGGAGGTGGTCGCGATTGAGCCCAGTTGCAGTCACTATCATGGTCCGCTCGCAGACGGGCTGGTGGTTGACGACACCATCCGTTGTCCCTGGCATCATGCCTGCTTCTCCTTGCGGACCGGCGAGGCGGTTCGCGCGCCGGCGCTCAATGCGCTGGCCGTTTGGGAGGTCGAGCGCAAGCAAGAGAGGATCGTGGTGCACCGCAAGCGCGCGGCGCCGACGCCTGCCGCGCCGCATCTGGTGGCGCCGACGCCAGACAGGTTCGTCATCGTCGGTGGCGGTGCTGCCGGATTTGCCGCGGCCGAGATGCTCCGGCGCGAGGGATTTGCCGGCGCCATCACCATGCTCAGCCATGATGGCGCGACGCCGGTCGACCGGCCGAACCTGTCCAAGGATTATCTCGCCGGCAATGCACCGGAGGACTGGCTGCCGCTTCGGCCTGAGGACTACTACCGGGATGCCGGGATCGACCTCCGCCTCAACACCGCCGTTGCCGCGATCGATCCGAAGGCGCGCAGCGTAACGCTGGGCAATGGCGACAAGCTCCCGTTCGACCGGCTCCTGCTCGCAACCGGCGCCGAGCCCGTGACCTTGCAGATCGCGGGCGCCGACCAGCCGCACATCTACGCGTTGCGTTCGGTTGCCGACAGCCGCGCCATCATCAAGGCCGCCGGCGGCGCCAGACGCGCGCTGGTGATCGGCGCCAGCTTCATCGGCCTCGAGGTCGCCGCCTCCTTGCGGGCGCGCAAGCTCGAGGTCCATGTGGTCGCGCCGGAGGAGCGGCCGATGGAACGCATTCTCGGACCCGAGATGGGCGAGTTCGTCCGTGCGCTACATGAGGAGAACGGCGTCAATTTCCACCTTGGGGATACGGTGGTGCGCTTCGACGGCGCGCGTGCGACGCTGAAGAGCGGCGGCGTCATCGAGGCGGACCTCGTCGTGACCGGTGTTGGCGTGAGGCCTCGCCTCGGCCTTGCCGAGCAGGCGGGCCTTGCGATCGATCGTGGCCTGACGGTGGACGCCTATCTCGAAACCAGCGCGTCCGGCATCTTCGCCGCCGGTGACATCGCGCGCTGGCCTGATCCACATTCGGGCGAGAGCATCCGCGTCGAGCATTGGGTCGTCGCCGAGCGCCAGGGCCAGACTGCGGCGCGCAACATGCTGGGCCGGCGCGAGCGGTTCGATGCCGTGCCGTTCTTCTGGTCCCAGCACTATGATGTGCCGATCAACTATCTCGGTCACGCCGAAAGCTTTGACGACATCCTGGTCGATGGCAGCATCGCCGGAAAGGACTGCCTGTTGAAGTACCGCAAGGGCGGCCGCGTGCTGGCGGTCGCTTCAATTTATCGCGATCTCGACAGTCTGAAGGCCGAGCTCGAGATGGAGCGGGCGCGCACGTAGTGCGCCATTTAGTCTTGATTTGCGTCAAGGTCGGCGCGGCCGAGGGCTGTTCTGCTGGCTATTGTCCCGGCGTGGCCCGTGCTATCCTGGCGCCTGCCTCCGGGCTTCGCATGTGCGGGAGTGGCCGTCATGACAACTGCTTCGGATACGCCTCAGAATCTGGGCTTGGGCACCGGCATTGCCGCGCTGCACAGCAAATGGGGATGGATCGTCGCCCTCGGCGTCGTCTATCTCATCGCCGGCTTCATCGCGCTCGGCAGCGTGGTGATGGCGACGGTGGCGAGTGTGCTCATCGTCGGCGTGATGATGATCGTCGCCGGCGTGACCGAGGTGATCGGCGCGTTTCAGATGAAGAGCTGGGGCAAGTTTTTGATCTGGGCCCTGCTCGGTGTGCTCTATGTCATCGCGGGCTTCCTGACCTTCGAAAACCCACTGTTTGCGGCCGTGTTGCTGACGCTCTTCCTGGGCGCGTCGCTGATCGCCTCGGGCGCCATCAGGCTGTTTCTCGCCTTCAGCATGAAGCGCGAAAGCCCCTGGGTCTGGGTGGCGCTGTCGGCCGTCATCACGCTGCTGCTCGGATTACTGATCCTGGCGCGCTGGCCGGTGAACAGCGTCTACATCCTCGGCCTGTTCCTCGGCATCGACCTGATCATGGCGGGCGCCGGCTGGGTCAGCCTGGGCTTCAGCATGCGGCATCGCCACTAGGCCCGCGACGACGAAGGGGGATCGTGATGCGGTGGTTTCACATCGCCGTCATCGTGCTATTCGCTGCGGCGACGATGATCTTTGCCGCGCAGAATTTCGAGACGGTGACGATCTCCTTCTTCAGGATGAATCTCAGCCTGCCGCTCGCGGTCCAGACCCTGGTGGTCTACCTGCTCGGCGCCGCGACGGGCGGCAGCCTGTTTGCCTTGCTGCGGCGCTCCTATGCCGGCTCGAAGCGAGGTGTCGGCTAGACCAGCAACTCGACGCAAGACCGTTTTGTGGAACTCCGGTGAGCTGACGCGCTGACAAAAGGCAGCACGCCGCGCATTCGCCGCGTCGCGCGAGCGATAGACCACTGGGGAGAAACCATGAAAGCCGCTTTGGCCCTGGCCGCAGCGCTTGCTGCCGTCAGTCTGTCCACGCCCGTTTCCGCGCAAAAATCCTATGGTCCCGGGGTCAGCGACACCGAGATCAAGATCGGCAACACCATGCCCTACAGCGGGCCGGCGTCGCCGCTCAGCATCACCGGCAAGGTCATCGCGGCCTATTTCGACGAGGTCAACGAGAAGGGCGGCGTCAACGGCCGCAAGCTCAACCTGCTCTCGCTCGACGATGCGTTCTCGCCGCCCAAGACCATGGAAGCAGCACGGCGGCTGGTCGAGGGCGACGGTGTCGCCTTCATCTTCGCGACCATGGGCACGGCGCCAAGTTCGGCGATCGCGAAATACCTCAACAGCAACAAGGTGCCGCAGCTCTTTCTGATCAGCTCGGCCTCGAAATGGAACGATCCAGCCAACATGCCGTGGTCGATGGCGCTGCCGTGGGCGCCGAACTACACCAGCGAGGCCGCGATCGACGTCGCCTATGCCCGCGCCAAGAACCCAAGTGCGCGGTTCGCGGTGCTCTACCAGAACGACGACGCCGGCAAGGAATATCTGCGTGGCGTCAAGGAGGCGCTCGGTGCGGATGCCGACAAGGCGATCGCGATGGCCTCCAGCTTCGAGGTGACCGACCCGACCGTCGACTCCCAGGTGCTGACGCTCGCCAACACCAAGGCGGACGTTTTCATGATCTATTCGGTGACGCCGCGCGCCTGCGCGCAGGCGATCCGAAAGGCCCATGAGGTCGGCTGGCAGCCACAGCGCTTCCTCGCCAGCGGCTGCGCCAACAAGGCGACGGTCATGGTGCCGGCGGGGCTGGATGCCGGCAAGGGCGTTCTTTCGCTCGGGTCGCTCAAGCCGTTCGTGGCCGAGCCGAAGGACGATCCGGCGATGTCGGCCTATATCGATTTCATGAAGCGGCGCCTGCCCAGTGCCGACGTCAACAACGTCGCCGGCCTCTACGGCTACACCGTCGCCGAGGCGCTGGTGGTCGTGCTCAAGCAGTGCAAGGACAATCTGACGCGCGAGAACATCATGGCGCAGGCGGCGAACCTGAAGAAGGTGCCGCTGTCGCTTCTGATGCCGGGCATCACGCTCAACACCACGCCGCAGGATTTCCGCCCGATCAAGGACGGCTATATGCTCCAGTTCGACGGCACCGACTGGATCGTGGCGAGCGAACTGTTGCGCGGTACCTGACGCGCCGACAAGCGAACGGGAGGACGCATGGACTTTCAACACTCCGAACGTTCGCTGGAGCTCCAGGAGCGCGTCCGCCAGTTCATGCGGCAGCATGTCGAGCCGGTCGAGGAGCTCTATTACGAGCAGGTCAAGCCGGAGCCCGCGCGCTACCGGACGCCGCAGATCCTGCAGGACCTGAAGCGGCTGGCGCGCGAGCAGGGGCTCTGGAATCTGTTCCTGTCGGGCGAGCACGGCCCAGACCTTACCAATTCAAGGCTCACCAATCTCGAATATGCCCCGGTGAAGGAGATCATGGGCCGCATCCTCTGGGCGCCCGAGGTCTTCAACTGCTCGGCCCCCGATGTCGGCAACATGGAGGTGCTTAGCCATTACGGTACGCAAGCGCAGCAGGAGCGCTGGCTGAAGCCGCTGCTGGAGGGACGCATCCGCTCCGGCTTCTCGATGACCGAGCCGCAGGTCGCCTCCAGCGATGCCACCAACATCCAATGCGAAATCCGGCGCGACGGCGACGACTACGTCATCAATGGCCGCAAGTGGTTCACCTCCGGCGCAATGAACGAGGATTGCGAGATCCTGATCGTGATGGGCAAGACCGCGCCCGATCATCCCGACCGCCACCGCCAGCAATCCATGATCCTGGTGCCGAAGGCGACGCCAGGGGTGCGCATCGTGCGCGACATGCTGACATACGGCTATGACGACGCACCGGTCGGCCATCCCGAGATCGTCTATGAGAATGTCCGCGTGCCGGCCGAGAACATCCTGCTCGGCGAGGGGCGCGGCTTCGAGATCGCGCAGGGCCGGCTCGGGCCCGGCCGCATCCACCATTGCATGCGGCTGATCGGCTGCGCCCAGCGCGCACTGGAATTGATGTGCCAGCGCGCGGTCTCGCGCGTCGCCTTCGGCAAGCCGCTGGCCGAACAGGGCTCGGTGCGCGAGGACATCGCGCACTCCTTCTGCGAGATCGCGCAGGCGCGGCTGCTCACGCTGCAGGCCGCCGACAAGATGGACCGCGAGGGCAACAAGGCCGCGCGCGACCTGATCGCTGCGGCCAAGATCGTGGTGCCCAGCATGGCCGCGCGGGTGATCGACCGCGCCATCCAGATCCACGGCGCTGCGGGTGTCTCGCAGGACACCTTCCTCGCCCGCGCCTACGTCTACGCCCGCTTCATCCGTATCGGCGACGGCCCCGACCAGGTGCACCTCGCCGCGGTCGGCAAGGAGCTGATCAAGCGCGGTGGCGTGATCGAGTAGGGCCGTTATCCTCCCCTGACAGAAATCGCTCTGCCGCGTCCACTTCTCGGCTGGCCCACCGTGTTAAATTGCGACAAGGTCCGGCGTCGGCTCCTCCATCGACAGATGTGCCTTCGCATGCCTCTCCAATGTGCTATTCTCATTGTATAGCCCATAGGTATGCCATGGCAGGTATTGCGGAGTGGCTATCATCGATTGGTTTGGGAGAGTACGCCCAGCGTTTCGCCGAGAACGCCATCGATCTCTCGGTCGTCAGCGATCTCACTGAGCAGGACCTCAAGGACCTCGGCGTCCTACTTGGGCACCGGCGCAAGATTCTGCGCGCGATTGCAGAACTCAAGAGTGAAGCTGTTGTATCAGCCCGAACGGCCGCCAAACCAGCGCCGCGGGACAGCGCCGAGCGGCGCCAACTCACGGTCATGTTTTGCGATCTCGTGGACTCGTCGGCACTTTCGGCCCGACTGGATCCGGAGGACTTGCGCTCGGTAATCGGCGCCTATCACGACTGCATCGCGGATGTTATCGCCCGGAATGAGGGCGTCATCGCGCGGTACATGGGGGATGGCGTGCTTGCTTATTTCGGCTATCCCCAGGCCCACGAGGACGATGCCGAGCAGGCGACACGCGCGGGGCTGTCGCTGGTCGATGCCGTGGCCAGTCTCCAGACGGATATCGGTACGAAACTACAGGTCCGCGTTGGCATCGCCACCGGAATGGTCGTCGTGGGCGATCTGACCGGTGAAGGCGCTGCCAAGGAGCAGGCGGTGATTGGTGAAACGCCGAATCTGGCTGCTCGCCTGCAGCAGTTTGCCGAGCCCGGTATGGTGCTGATCTCCGAGAGTACGCACCAGCTCACCGATGGGTATTTCGAGTACCGTGATGTCGGCTCTATCGCTCTCAAAGGTTGGGCTGTGCCGATACCTGCCTGGCAGGTGCTCGGTATAAGCGGAGTGGAAAGCCGCTTCGAGGCGCAGCACAAGACTCGATTGACACCGCTCATCGGGCGTGACGAGGAGGTCGAGCTGCTGTCGCGGCGCTGGCGGCATGCCGCGTCAGGCGAAGGCTGCGTTGTGGTTCTAACTGGAGAGCCAGGAATCGGTAAGTCGCACATCGCGCTGGCGCTTCAAGAGCGGCTTCGAGCCGAACCACACATTACGGTGCGTCATTTCTGTTCGGCGCACCATACCAACAGTGCGCTGTTTCCATTCATCGCCAACCTCGAACGTGCTGCCCGGTTCGAGCGAGGCGAGACGCCGTCCGAGAAGTTTGCCAAGCTGGAAACTCTGCTCTTGCGGTCCGGTGCTGACCCAGACCTTGTGGTGCCGGCTCTGGCCAACCTTCTGTCGGTGCCGGTCAGCGACCGCTACCGCCTGCCTGAGCTGAGTCCGCAGAAGCGCAAGGAGGTGACGCTGGCGGCGTTCTTGGCTCAGCTCGAGGCATTGTCGGCGCGACAGCCAGTGTTCATCATCTTTGAAGATGCCCATTGGGCGGACCCGACTTCGCTGGAGCTGCTCACGGTTGCGCTGGAAAAGCTGCCGCGGCTTCGAGTGCTGCTGCTCGTCACGGCGAGACCGGAGTTCACGCCGCCGTGGCCTGGTCATGCACATGTGACGACGATTTCGCTCACACGACTGAGCCGGCGCAACGGGGCGGCACTGGTCGAGCGCGTCACTGCGGGCAAGACACTCCCGGAGGAGGTCATGGACCAAATCCTCGCCCGTACCGATGGCGTGCCCCTGTTCGTCGAGGAACTGACCAAGGCCGTGCTCGAAACCGGACTGTTGCAGGAGAGGGACGACCATTACACGCTCAGCCATCCGCTACCCTCGATGGCGATTCCAACGACATTGAGCGCATCGCTGATGGCCAGACTCGACCGGCTGGCCCCGGTGAAGTACGTGGCTCAGATCGGCGCCGTCGTAGGGCGCGAATTCTCCTACGAACTGCTGAGCGCCGTTGCCGAGTTGCCGAGGCAGACGCTTGAGGAGGCGCTTGCCCAGTTGGTCCGGGCGGAGCTGATATTCTGCCGGGGCGAGATTCCCCGGGCAGTCTATACCTTCAAGCATGTGCTCGTGCGGGACGCCGCCGAATCGGGACTGTTGAAGAGCCGACGCGCGGCGCTGCATGCCACCATCGCAGACGTCTTCGAGCAACGGTTCCCGGAAATCGTGGAGGCTCAACCCGAGACTCTCGCGCTCCACCTTACGGAGGCAGGACTGTTCGAAAAGGCCGGGGAATATTGGCTCCAGGCGGGCAAGAAGGCGGCCATGCGCTCCGCCAATCTCGAAGCCATCGCACACTTGCGGAAAGGCATCGAGGTCTCCGCTCATTTGGCCGACGGCGTACCGAAGGACAGGCTGGAGCTTGATTTCCAATTCGCGTTGGGACCCTGCCTAATCGCTACCCAGGGGCCGGCCGCGCCCCATGCGGTAGCGACCTTCGCTCGTGCGCGCGAGCTCTGCCAGCGTCTCGAAGATCCCCCCGAGCACCTGCAAATCATGTTTTGGTTGACCACCGCGAGTGTCATTCGTGGTGAGTTGCCGGTTGCCGAGGAAATGATCGCGGCGCTGCTCGATCTCGCGGAGACACGGAACGATCGACCGACATTGCTCAATGCGATGCGTGGGCAAGGGATGATTCGCCTTTTCATGGGACATCTCACAGGCGCCCACGAAGTGATCGAACGGGCCTACGAAGCGTTCGAGGCGAGCAGTGAGCAGGACAGATTGGCGGCGCGTGCCGCCGGCCAGGATGCGGGCGTGGCCGACCTTGCCCTGATGTCATGGACACTCTGGCTGCTGGGCCGCACCGATACGGCGCTCGCACGTCTAAATGCCGCCATTCAGCGCGCCGACGCCATTGGTCATCCGCATTCGCAGGCCTATGGATGCTATTATGCGTCCATTCTCTACGCTCTTCGAGGCGAATTCCTGATTGCACGCCGCTATGCCGAGCGTTGCCTCACCCTGTCGGAAGAGCACGGATTCCGGCAGTGGCGAGGATTGGCGCGCGCCGTTCGGGGGATAAGCGCCACCTTCCTTGATCCTTCGTCCGCTGCGCTCGCGGAAATCCAGACTGCAATGAACGAATATCGCAGCGCGGGCTATCAGCTCGGCATCACGGCGCTGTACGTGCTCCTGAGTCCGGCCTTGTTGTCGAGCCATCAAGGCGAGGCGACGCTGGAGCTGATTGAGCAGGGCCTCGCCACAACCAGCCGCAATAGCGAACGGATATTTGAGGCCGAACTGTATCGACTGAAAGCCCGAGTGTTGCTCGTCCGCGCGGAACCGGAGGCCGGCACCGAGGCGCAATCACTGTTCGATCACGCATTGACGACTGCGAGGAGCCAACAAGCCAAGGCCCTCGAACTTCGAGTTGCGATGGACCTTGCCGCCTTGTGGTTTGATCAGGGCAGGCGCGAGGAAGCGCTCGACCTGCTGGCACCCATCTACGGCTGGTTCACCGAGGGCTTCGAAACGCGGGATCTAAAGCAAGCAAAGGCGTTGCTCGACCGGCTGCGGTAATTCTGCTTGAACGACAGACATGGTGGCCTCGCTTGGCAAGTCGCAAAGCCACTTACCTTGGCGTCAAGCATCCAATCGCTTGCGATAGTTTTGATAGGTATCTTGTACCTCTCGCCACCCATCCTTGTCGTTCTCCGCCGGATTCTCGTTTATGAAACGTGGCCCGGCACGCGTCGGACGTTTTCGATGAAGAGAGCCAACGAAGCGCGGGCAGCTGCTGGTATTGCTGCCCGTTCGCTCCCGCCGAAGTGGCGGCCAGCGGGGTGCGTCCTGCACCAAAGTGAGCTTGGCACACGTCCGATTGATCCAGATCAATGACTGGGTCTGCCTACCGTTGCGCCGCCCGCAGATAGGTCTTCAGGGCCTGGCGTAGTGTCGGGAGGATCCATGTTTCATGTTCCGGCCGGTAGAGACCGGCTTCACGAAACCACTCGAGAAATTCGGCCTTGCGCCCGGCGAGTATCAGGGACGCTCCGCGCGCTTCCAGCTTTTCCCGCAAGTCGCGAAGCGCATACAGGCCGGTCGTGTCGATCTGGCTGACTGGAATTGCATCAATCACAAACCATCGAAGGTCCGGGCCTGCGGCCTCGGCTACCGCAAGCGCCCTCATCTTGAAGTAATCGGAATTGAAGAAGGTCAGCGGGCCATCGAAGCGGTAGAGCACGAGACCCGGAAACGTTCTGGCGTTCGGATGTCGTTCGATCGAATGCAGACCGGGAAGCCCTTCGACTGTTCCCAGGACTTCGTCCCTCGGCCGTGCGGTCAGCTTGACGAAGCGGACCAGGGCCAGCCCCACCGCGATGAGGATTCCGTTGATGGCGCCCAGCGCGACCACTCCCAGCGTAGTGATCACGGCGAGGCCGACCTCGGTTCGATCGATGCTCCAGATTTCGCGTAGCGTTCGTATGTCGAAGAGCGAAATTGAAGCGAAAACAAGCAGCGCGCCCAAGGCAGCAATCGGCACGTATCGCAAGGGGCCCGTCAAAAACAGCAACACTGCGGTGATCGTGACCGCAGCGACCAGGCCGGTCACCTGGGTGCGGCCGCCGGCTGCAACGGCTACCGCCGTGCGCGAGTCGGCGCCAGTTACGGCGAATCCTTGAGACAAGGCTGAGGCGAGATTCGCAGCACCAAAGGCTGCCAATTCACGATCAGCGTCGATCTCGTACCCACCCTTCGACGCAAAGCTGCGCGCCGTCAGCATGCCGCTCGAAAACAGCACGAGCGCGAGCCCCGCCGCGCTGCCGAGGAGGGATGGTATGTCGTCTTCTGGAAATCTGGGCCATCGCAACGGCGGCGCACCCCCAGGAACCGGCCCCAGAATCGCTACGCCATACCGGTCGAGCCCGAACAGGGCGACCGCAGCGCCGGCGGCGATCAATATGATCGGAGCAGTCGGAAGTCGCGGCACCCAGCGCGCCAGCCCAAACAATATTGCCAGGCTTGCCGCTCCCACGATCAGCGTCGGAACCTGCGTCTGGGGAAGCTTGGCGAAGATCTCGAGCAGTTGCGGAATGATCCTTTTGGATTCGATGGAAAAGCCGAGAAGCTTGCCGGCTTGCCCGAGGCAGATCGAAATTGCGACGCCATTCAAAAGTCCGACAAGGATCGGCTTGGAGAGAAATTCCGCCAGCGCTCCGAGCCGGAAAAAACTCGCTGCAATGCAGAACATGCCGGCCAGAAACGTAACTGCAACCGACAGCGACCAGTATAATTCGGCATTTCCACCCGCAAGCGGAGCTACCGCGGCGGCGACCATGGCGCACACCGCGGCATCGGGATTGACGATCATCTGCCGTGAAGTGCCGAAGATGGCGTACGCGACCAGCGGCAGAATGCTCGAATAAAGCCCCACGACGGGATTGAAGCCCGCCAGCTGCGCGTAGGCGATCGCGACCGGCAACGCCACTGCGGCAACAGAGACCCCTGCCAACAGATCATGCCGAAAGTCTTCGGCAAAACTGTAGGACAAGAGCTTTGTCAATCCGGGTGCAATACGCGTCAGACGGTCAATCATGCCGGATCACGGGTAGAGATGCGCCGGGCGCAAGCCACGCAAGTCTAGCTGCGCGGGCAAACCTCCGCCAGTGGCCCTTCGCCGACTTGCCAGGGCGAGCTGATCCGAGGACGAAGCACGACATGGCGGGCCAAGATGCGAAGACTGTTCAGTACCGTCTCAGCAGACCGCGCGCCACGCTGGTATCGCCATAATCGGCGCAGGCCTCTTTCGGGTTCTTGATCAAGTGCGCCTGAAGTCGCTTGGACGTTTTGCTCGCCGCCTCGAGCACTTCGGGGCGGAATTTACCTGGATCGTAAGCCTTGCCATCGTGGGCCTTTATGGCGGCGGCATAGGCGTCGATCATCGCCATCGCGGCATCAGTGCTGCCGAGAAGTCTGGCGCCGAGTTGAACGCCGCCGGCACCATTGACCTCGAAGCCGGCGCATCGTTGTTCGAGCACCGCGGCTGCGGTGACGAGTTGGTCGAGGAACGTCGCCTCGGCGTCGGTGAGCACTGCGCGCGCTTGTCCCGGCACGATCATCGCGAGCAGCGCGACGACTGGCAGTTTGATTTCCATGGTCGCGGTTCTCCCTGCGGCCGGAGAATGGTCTCATACGCGCCCGCATTTAGACAAGTCCGCATAATCGGGGCTAGGATGGATCGACCGCTCTTCGTGAAGGACTGGCGCGGCGCTCGTATTGTCTGGCGATCGTGCGCGCGATCTCAGCTTGGTCACCGGGATGGTGGGGGCATTCGCAGATATGATGAATCTATTGATTTCGTTGCTTGTGTTCGCACTGATGTTTGGCGGCGCCCTGGCTGGGATGGCCGTTCGGAAATTGTTGTCGGAACATCACTTGCACTCGGACTCCAGGGACGTCGTAAAGTTGACCGCGGGCCTGATTGGTACGCTGACCGCACTCGTACTTGGTCTGTTGATCGCGTCCGCAAAAACGACGTTCGACCAGAAGGAAAACCAGGTCAGGCAGTTGACCGCAACGATCATCCTGCTGGACGATCTGGTTACGCAATACGGGCCGGAAGCAACCTCGCTCCGAAAACTCCTGCGGCAGAGCATACCACCGATGGCTGATCGCATTTGGCACGAGCAAGCGAACTCAACCGGGAAACCCACGCGCTTCGAGCCCAGCGTAGAGGCGTGGGCATTCTATAGTGAGCTCGAACGGCTGTCGCCGAACAACGATATGCAACGTTCCCTGCAGTCTCGCGCTATTGCGGCTTTCACGGAAGGTGCGCAGATGCGACTGCGGTTATTCACGCAGGTCGGCAGTTCGATACCGACGCCTTTTCTGGTCATTGTGGTGTTTTGGCTAAGCGCGATCTTCGTGAGCGCCACCCTTTTTGTGCGGACGAATGTGGTCGTCATGATCTCGCTGTTTGTATGCGCGCTGTCGTTTGCCAGTGCGATCTTTCTGATCTTGGAGCTGGATGATCCCTTCACGGGACTTATGGGGATTTCGAGCTCGATATTGCGGAGTGCACTCTTACCGCTGGTCTCGTGAGACCCGGTGGTCGAGACATTCGCGCGTGGTTCTTCGCGGTCATGCTGCTGACGCAATCTCTGTCTTAGACGGCGATAACCAAAACACTGCGCAGGGAGCGCTCTGGTTCCCGCAACGGTTCCGTAGCCAAGGGGTTGGCTCGAATCCGCAAAAGCTTGGCGCAAGTTCCTGAACGCTTCCGCGTTCGCTTGACCATGTTTTGCGGCATCGGGAACCGGACGATCGAAAATCAAAGGAGATATAATGGTGTTCCGCTCGAGCGCCGCAATTTGCGGCGCTGTGGTTGCGCTTGCCGTTTCTGTTACCGTTGCTCGAAGTGAAGCAGGTGGAATTCATTCAAGCGCTGTCGTCAATGCCGCCTCTGGGGATGCGATCGTTGGCAAAGCTTCCATGTACAATCCGTTCAAGCCGGGCAAGGAGGAGGGCGGCCCGAGTACCGCCTCCGGCGAGCGATATGATCCCTCCGTCTGGGCGGCTGCCATCAAGACGAGTTTGCGTCAGAAATTTGGTGGGGTCCAATTTGGCGCGAAGCCGAAGTTTGCCCTCGTCGAGGCCGTCGGCAAGAAGGTCATCGTCAAGATCAACGACGTGGGGCCGCTAAGACCTGGCCGCATCATTGACCTCAACGAGCGGACGATGCGCCATTTCGATCCAAGCCTGCAACTCGGCGTGATTTCTGATGTAAGAGTTATGCCGCTTTCCGGCGACTCTTGGATCCCCGGACCGGTTGGTTGAACATCGTAAGCGAAAGAGGTGCAGCACGGCCGACCTGGACAGTAAATTCGGTCGGGACCGCAATCGGCAGCGCGGAAACCAGGGCGTGAACTCATCAACGCTATGAGTGCGCGCCCTAGTTCGACCCTAGCTCAACAAGCGGTCAGTAGTCCCAGAAGACCGGCACCCAACGAAAGGCGTCACCCTCAACTGCCACCCGGCCAACGGACGGGAACGGAAGGTGAGTGGCCACCAGCATCTCGCCGGTCTCAGCAAGCTCTCGCAAAAGACGGACCCGAACGCGCGCCGCCTCCTCGGGGTCGTGTTCGAAACCGTTGTGCCAGTCGGGTTGGTCGAAGCCGACAGCAAACACGGCGTCGCCGGCGAACGTCAGCGCGTCGCCGCCGGATGCTACGCGAACCACGCTGTGGCCGGGGGTGTGACCGCCGGTGCGACGGACGACGACGCCCGGCGCAACCTCGTGCTTCTCATCGAACTGCCGCAGCTGACTGCCGTACTCCTTCACGAACCGCTTGGCGGCCGACCGGAGTGCATCCGGGAAACCCTGCGGCATGTTGGTGTGAGTGAAATCAGGCGACTCCCAGAATTTGACCTCGGCGGCCGCCACGTGGATCCGCAGGTCTTTGCGCAGCCGCTCCTTCACCCCGTCGACGAGCAGCCCGCCAATGTGGTCCATGTGCATGTGGGTCAGCACGAGGTCGGTCACGGACGCAAGATCGATGCCGGCGGCTTCCAGTCGTTTGATCAACTGTCCGGCCCGCGGCAAGTTCAGGTTCGGGTCGGACCCCAGTCCAGCGTCGATGAGGACGGTCTTGCCGCCGCTACGGACCATGACGGAATTCAGCGCCCAGTCGAAAGCGTCCGATGGCAGGAACATGTCGTGCAGCCAGGTCGCCCGGTCGGCCGGGGCGGCGTTGTGCGCCAACATGGTGGTTGGCAGCGGCAGCACGCCGTCGCTGACCACCAGCACGTCAATCTCGCCGACCTGCACTGCGTAGCGCGACGGAACGAGCTCTTCGGGTTTCGATGCAACGGGGTCTGAGGTGTTGTGCAGGTTCATGTCTGTCTCCTGTTTCAATCTGGCTTCTGGCTGATCGTGGTTGACCGGGTCGCGCAGCCAGGCAACGCGGCCGTCATCGCCTCGCGGCTCTAGCGGCTGGTCACGCGTTCCGGACCGGCCGAGCTGAGCGCAGCGGCGCGCTCGGCTTTGGGCGGATAGATCCAGACGGTGTCGATTTCCTGCTTCGTGTTCTTGGCGACGTCGCCGACCATCTCCACCTTGCGCTCGCGCGTGAACAGCGCGCCGGCCTCGCCGAGATCGAGACAGGTGCGCGCAGGCGGGCGGAGGAGAGGGCGGCGTACATGCCGACAAAGCGCCGTTGCGACGGCTTTCCGGCGCGGTGCAATTGCAAGATGCTTCCAGTCCATCGTTTGTCTCCGTCCGAATGGGGTGGACTTGCGATGTTTAGCGAACCAGATATTCGACCGCCCCAGAGCGATTGCCGTCCCTGTAGAGAAATTGCTGCTAACGCGGCGCCTCCGCCAATCGCTCGGCGTTTCGCCCGTCAGCTCTTGAATGCTGCAGCGAAGGGGGTCTGCGAGGAGTAGCCAAGCGCCGCGGCTATCGAGACAACCGACTCGTCGGTTTCCCGCAGCATGTTCATGGCCTCCTCGAGCCGATGTTGGCGCAGTCAGGCATGCGGCAGCGGGCCATTTCCACATCGGCGGGAGGCCGGTCAGCGATCAACGACGCGCGCTGCTGCCTGATCGGATCTATGAGTGCACGCCTAGTCCGTGGAGGGGGCGAGGGCAGGAAGTTCGGTTCGGCTTTCAACGTCTGCTTGGAGAACCAGACCGACCGATGGTCGGATGGACAATGCAGATGCGGCCTTTAAGGCCGCATGTCGCATGTCAGGGAGCTCATTCAGCCAGTTCGCGCATGACCTTGATCAGATCCGACTTGCCTTCGAAGCCGATTCCCGGAAGCTCGGGCATGACGATGTGCCCGTTCTCCACCTTCACGCCATCCGGAAACCCACCGTAGGGTTGGAAGAGATCCGGATAGCTCTCGTTGCCGCCGAGCCCGAGTCCGGCGGCGATGTTCAGGGACATCTGGTGGCCGCCGTGCGGGATGCAGCGCGACGGCGACCAGCCGAATTGATGAAGCACGTCGAGGGTGCGCAGGTATTCGACCAGACCATACGACAGTGCACAGTCGAACTGGAGCCAGTCGCGGTCAGGCCGCATCCCGCCGTAGCGCAGAAGGTTGCGCGCATCCTGGTGCGAGAACAGGTTTTCGCCGGTCGCCATCGGGCCGGGATAGAACTCCGAGAGCGCCGCCTGAAGCGCATAGTCGAGCGGATCGCCGACTTCCTCATACCAGAACAGCGGGTACTGGCGGAGCATCTTGGCATAGGCGATGCCGGTCTCGAGATCGAAGCGACCGTTGACGTCGACGGCCAGCTGCGCCTCCGACCCGATCTCGGTCAACACAGCTTCGATGCGGCGCTGATCCTCGTCGATCGTCGCGCCGCCGATCTTCATCTTGACGACGTTGTAGCCGCGATTGAGATAGCCGCGCATTTCGGCCCGCAGCGCCGTGTTGTCCTTGCCCGGGTAGTAGTAGCCTCCGGCGGCGTAGACGAAGACACGGGGATTGGCTTCGCGTCCCTTCTGCTCGGCGAGCAACCTGAACAACGGCTTGCCGGCGATCTTGGCCGTGGCGTCCCAGATCGCCATGTCGAGCGTTCCGACCGCGACCGAGCGCTCACCGTGGCCGCCGGGCTTCTCGTTGCTCATCATCACCGCCCAGAGCTTGTGCGGATCGAGGTTGTCGCCGGCGTCGTTCAGGATGCTCTTGGGATCCGCTTCGAGGATGCGATTGCGGAAGCGCTCGCGGATGAGCCCGCCCTGGCCGTATCGGCCGTTCGAATTGAAGCCGTAGCCAACGACGCGCCGGCCAGCACGTTCGACGTCGGTCACCACCGCGACGAGGCTGGCGGTCATCTTCGAGAAGTCGATGTAGGCATTCCGTATCGGCGATGAGATCGGCTTGGTGATTTCGCGGACGTCGACGATACGCATGGTGTTCTCCTGTCTTCGCTCTGACCGAGGGCTCAGAGGGCTGCTCGTTGGGGAGCTGCGCGGATGGGTACTGCTGGACAGGGCTTATTGGCCAATGCCATGATCGGTTCGGCTGATGCGCAAACGGCATCGACATGGATCTCGACTGGCTCAAGGACTTCTCGGCGCTCGCGGAACTGAAGAGCTTCTCGCGGGCGGCGGACGCGCGGAACGTGACGCAACCGGCTTTCAGCCGGCGGATTCGCGCGTTGGAGGACTGGATCGGAACACCGCTCTTCGTGCGTGGCGCCCAGGGGGCAAGCTTGACGCCTGCGGGAATCCACTTTCAGCCCCTGGCCGAAGAGATGATCCGCAGCCTGGAGCGGGCGCGGCGCGACACCCGGTCCGTTGGCGAGCGAAACACGGTCGCGCTGTCCATGGCAGCAACACACGCGCTTTCATTTACGTTCTTCCCTCAATGGATTCGGAACCTCCGCTTTGAGAGGCTCGGAGCTCTCAGCCTGATCTCGGAAAGCATGGAAGCTTGCGAGCAGATCATGGTGAGCGGGGAGGTCCACTTCCTGCTGTGCCACTATCATCGGGAGGCGCCGACCCGCTTCGAGCCCGACCGCTTCCAGAGCATCCGGATCGGCGACGATCGGCTAGTGCCTCTGTGCGCGCCTACCTCCGATGGTCGACCGGCATGGCCTTTGCCCGCCTCTCCTGCTCGTCCAGTACGACTGCTCTCATACAGTCATGCCTCCGGCCTCGGCCGCATCCTCTCAGCCCATCAGACAGGCGACAATGCGCTGGCAAACCTGGAGACCGGCTTCACGTCGCACCTCGCCGCGACGTTGATGACCATGGCCCGCGAGGGTCATGGTGTCGCCTGGCTCCCGCAAACGCTCGCAAAGGACGATGTCGAGCAGGGGCGTCTCGTCCGCGCCGGACCTGAGCAATTGGACATACCAATAGAGATCAGACTGTTCCGGTCACCCGACTGTCGAAATCAGACGGCCGATGAGCTGTGGCATGCCTTGGCGGGCTAACAGCACACCCCTGGAGGGCTGGTTTAAGGAGGAGTTCAGGGCGGGAGGGCTGGGTTCGGGGAGGTGTACCGCCGCCATGATGGCATTGTGCTGGTGTTTTGCCCGACGTGTCAAACGTCGCGAGGTCGCCGAGGGCGTGGCGCCCAGCAGACAATCCTACTTTGCATGGGGTTGTTTTCGAAATTTTTGTGAGGGCGAGCCCACCGCCAACTTGGCGGCGGTGGACGCGCTGCTATCCCGCCTTGGCAACGCGGCTGTCTGCCGCCCCTGAGCGCAAGTTCTGGAAGAACTTCTCCACCTCGCGCGACAGTGTCTCCGCGGTTGCGGTCAGGCTGCTCGCCTGCGTCAGCACGGAGGCTGCCGCGGTGTCGGTCTCGCCGATGGCGTCGCGCAGCGAGGTGATGTTGGCGACGAGGGTCTCGTTGCCCTGCGCCGCCGATTGCGCGTTGGAGGAGATCTCGCGCGTGGCGGAGTCCTGCTGGCCGATGGCGCCGGCGATTGCCGAGGTGACCTCGTTGATCTCGCGCACCGCGCCGCCGATCTCGCGCACGGCCTCCACCGCGTTGCGTGTCGAGGCCTGGATCATGCTGACGTTCTCGCTGATCTCGGCGGTCGCCTTCGCGGTTTGCCCTGCGAGCGCCTTCACCTCATGCGCGACGACGGCAAAGCCGCGGCCCGCGTCACCGGCGCGGGCGGCTTCGATCGTGGCATTTAGCGCGAGCAAATTGGTCTGCTCGGCGATCGCCTGGATCAGGTTGAGCACGCCGTCGATGCGCTGCGTGGCCGCCGCCAGGCTCTCGATCTCGGCGATCGATTTCTCGGTGCGCTGGCCGGTCTGCTCGACGGCGCCGGCGGACTGCCGCACCTGGCGGCCGATCTCCTCGACGGACGCCGACAGCTCCTCGGCCGCTCCCGCCACCGCAGTGACGTTGTGCGAGGCCTGCTCGGTGGCGTTCGCTGCCGTGCCGGCGCGGCTGCTCGCGTTTGCGGTGACGCGCGTGATCGTCTGCGCGGTCTCGCGCATGACGGAGGCGTTGTCGGTGAGGCCGCGCATGACCGCGCCGATCGCGTCGCGAAACGCCTCGACCGATGTTTCGATATGGCGCGCACGCTCTTCGCGCGAGGCGGATTCCTGCGAGACCTGCGAAGCGAGATTGCGGTTGCGGCCCATGGCCTCCTGGAACACCTGGATCGCACGGGCCAGCGCGCCGATCTCGTCTGCCCGCTCCGTGTGCGGCACCGTAACGTTTTGTGCGCCGTCGGCGACCTGCTTGATGGTTGCGGTGATCGCCGAAAGCGGACGGGCGATCGAGCGGGCGATGATGATGATGCCGATGACGACCAGCGCCAGCGCGAGACCGCCGAGGCAGGTCAGCACCAAGGACAGCCTGCGGTTGGTCTCGGTCTCCAGCGAGATCTGCTTCGCACGCTCGGCATAGACCTTGGAGAGCGCTTCGAGATCCTTGTTCAGGGCCGACCGCACGGAGCGGTTGGCGTCGTTGTCGCCCCATTCGCGGCCTGCGGCCGGGCTGATCTCGTTGGCGCGGCGGACCAGCTCCTGGCGGAATTCGACGAACTGCTCGATGCGCTTCTTGAAGGTGGCGAACTGATCGGCATCGTCGGCCTTGACGATGGTCTCCCACCGCTTGACCACGTCCAGGATCTGCGCATTGAACTTGAGCAGGCCTTCGCCGTATTTCTTCACCACGGCCGGGTCGGTCGACATGTAGACGCCGCGGGATTCCATCACCACGGCATAGACCAGCGAGTTGACGCGCTCGACGTTCAGCGCGGCCGCGTTCGCCGTCTCGATCGCGGCGGTCAGTTCGGCGCTGCGGCGGCTGTTGTAATCGGACAGCATCGCGATTCCCGCCGTGAGCAGGGCAAACAGCGCGAAAATCGCATAGAGCTTGGTCGCAAGCGTGAAACGGCCTGCCAAGCCGGCGGCATTCCCAGATCGGTCGGTTGTCATGGTGTCAGGGGCCCGAAGAGGCCGTCGATGGCCGGTGAGCGGGGGGCGTGTCAAATTGATGCAAAACTATGCAGAATGAAGATGGATGCAGCGTTAACGCGACGGTCCCTTGCATTCGCCTTTGGTCGAAGGAAAATCGAGCTATTTCATTGCCTTGGTCTCACCGGCGAGTCCGTGCGAGGATCGGGAGGCGTGCCGCAAGCATCGGCGTGCCTGGCGGGCGCCGAGCGCGTATGTCCTGACGCCAGGACCGCCTTCAAACGATCGATTTGGAGTCGGCCATAGGCCGACAAACCCCGGAGGGGCATTTGGTCTACCGCCACACCATCGACGCCACGACCTATACCTTCCCCGACCTGCGCGACCTCCTGGCCAAGGCCACGCCGCCGCGCTCCGGGGACCGGCTGGCCGGGATCGCGGCCGACAGCGCCGAGCAGATGATCGCGGCGCGGATGGCGCTCGCCGACGTCCCGCTCGGGCAATTCCTCCAGGAGGCCGTCATCCCCTATGAGTCCGACGAGGTCACTCGCCTCGTCTTTGACAGCCATGACACGACAGCCTTTGCGCCGGTGGCCTCGCTCACGGTCGGGGCCTTCCGCGACTGGCTGCTGTCGGATGCGGCGACGCCCGAGGCCCTCAATCGACTGTCGCGCGGCATCACCCCGGAGATGGCGGCCGCCGTGTCGAAACTGATGCGCAACCAGGACCTGATCCTGGCGGCGCGGAAGTGCGAGGTGACCACCGCCTTCCGCAACACCATCGGCCTCAACGGACGGATGAGCACGCGGCTCCAGCCCAACCATCCCTTCGACGACGCCAGGGGCATTACCGCCTCGATCCTCGACGGCATCCTGCTCGGCGCCGGCGATGCCTGCATCGGGATCAACCCGGCGAGCGACGACCCCGCCGTCATCGCGCAGCTGTTACGATTGCTCGACGAGATCATCGCCCGGCTCAAGATCCCGACCCAGGGCTGCGTGCTGACCCACGTCACCACGACGCTGTCGCTGATCGGGCAGGGGGTGCCGGTCGACCTCGTCTTCCAGTCGGTCGCGGGCACCGAGGCCGCCAACCGCAGCTTCGGTATCGATCTCGCCTTGCTGAAGGAGGGGCAGCAGGCCGGGCTGTCGCTTCGGCGCGGCACGGTCGGGCAGAACGTGATGTATTTCGAGACCGGGCAGGGCTCGGCGCTGTCGGCCAACGCCCATCATGGCGTCGACCAGCAGACCTGCGAGGCGCGCGCCTATGCCGTCGCCCGCGCCTTTGCGCCGCTCCTGGTCAACAGCGTGGTCGGCTTCATCGGCCCGGAATATCTCTATGACGGCAAGGAGATCATCCGGGCAGGGCTCGAGGACCATTTCTGCGGCAAGCTCCTCGGCCTGCCGCTCGGGGTCGACATCTGCTACACCAACCATGCCGAGGCGGACCAGGACGACATGGATAATCTCCTGACGCTGCTCGCTGCCGCCGGCGTCACCTTCATCATGGGGGTGCCTGGCGCCGACGACGTCATGCTGAACTACCAGTCGACCTCCTTTCACGACGCGCTCTATGTCCGTGACGTCTTCGGCCTGCGCCGCGCGCCGGAGTTCGACGACTGGCTGGTGCAGTCGGGCATTGCAGGGGCCGATTTCCGGCTTGCCGCGGACGCAGCCCTGCTGCCCGATTTTGCTTCCCGGCTGATCGCGTGAGCGTTCGCCGGCACAGAAATGCCACCGATCGGCAATGAACCAACGAAACCATTGGCGCGTCTTACGAATTAGACTGGTGCCACAATATTGAGGAATTTCGGTCGCAGCGTTACGGTATGTGTCTGACCGTTCATTCTGCACCATTTGTAGAACGTGGTTGTTGGGGGAAGTTCGATGCGCGCTAAGAGCAACGGAACGATCCGGCATATCCTCTGCGTCTTCCCGCGCTACACATCATCGTTCGGTACGTTCGAGCATTCCTATCCGCTGACGGACGGGGTGAAGGCATTCATGCCGCCCCAGGGACTGCTGCTGATCTCCGCCTATCTGCCCAAGGAATGGCAGGTCAAATTCGTCGACGAGAACCTCCGCCGCACGACCAAGGAGGAGTTCGAGTGGGCCGAAGCCGTCTTTGTCAGCGGCATGCACATCCAGCGCCAGCAGATGAACGACATCTGCCGTCGCGCCCATGAGTTCGATCTGCCGGTTGCGCTCGGCGGTCCCTCTGTCAGCGCGTGCCCCGACTACTATCCGTCCTTCGATTATCTCCATGTCGGCGAGCTTGGCGACGCCACCAACGAGCTGATCGAAATCCTGTCCCGCGACACCTCCCGTCCCCCGCAGCAGGTGGTGCTGACGACCGGGGATCGCGTGCCAATGACGGAATTTCCGATTCCGGCCTACGAGCTCGCTGACGTGAAGAAATACTTCCTCGGCAGCATCCAGTATTCCAGCGGCTGTCCCTATCAGTGCGAATTCTGCGACATTCCGGGCCTTTACGGCCGCAACCCACGTCTCAAGTCGCCGGAGCAGATCATCGCCGAGCTCGACCGCCTGCGCGAATGCGGCATGACCGACACGGTCTATTTCGTCGACGACAATTTCATCGGCAACCGCAAGGCGGCAATGGACCTCCTGCCGCACCTGATCGAATGGCAGAAGAAGACCGGCTATGTGGTGCGGCTCGCCTGTGAGGCGACGCTCAACATCGCCAAGCGGCCCGAGATCCTGGAGAAGATGCGGGAGGCCTATTTCATCACCATCTTCTGCGGCATCGAGACGCCCGATCCCGACGCGCTGAAGGCGATGCACAAGGACCACAACATGATGGTCCCGATCCTGGAGGGCGTGCGCACCATCAACTCCTACGGCATGGAGGTCGTGTCCGGCATCATCATGGGACTGGACACCGACAAGCCCAATACGTCCGATGCGCTGCTCGCCTTCGTCGACGAATCCCAGATCCCGCTGCTCACCATCAACCTGCTTCAGGCGCTGCCGAAGACGCCGCTATGGGACCGGCTGCAGCGGGAAGGGCGCCTGATCGAGGACGAGGGCCGCGATTCCAACGTCAACTTCCTGCTGCCCTATGACGACGTCGTCGCTTCCTGGAAGCACTGCATGGAGGTCGCCTACGAGCCCGCCAAGGTCTATGCGCGCTTCCAGTATCAGTGCGACCACACCTATTCGAACCGCCTGAAGGTGCCCGTGCCGGACGAGATGAAGGCCTGGCCCAACATCAGGCGCGGTCTTGTCATGCTCAGGAACATCTTCTGGAAGGTCGGGGTGCTGGGCAGCTACAGGCGCGTGTTCTGGAAGTTTGCGCTCGGGCGCATCAAGCGCGGCGATCTCGAAGGCCTGATCGCCTGCACATTGGTCGCGCATCATCTCATCACCTTTGCGCGTGCCGCCTCCAGCGGAAAGCAGAACGCCTCGAACTACTCGCTGCGGCTGCGCGAGGCTGCCGTTCCCGCCGAGTGAGCGACATGCCCGATCCGGTCGTTCCGGCCCGCGCCACGTGCGATCTGCGCGCCGCTACGCCTGCGCGCGTCGCGCTCGGGCGCAGCGGCGCAAGCCTGCCGACCGGGCCGCTGCTCGATTTCACGCTGGATCATGCGCGCGCCCGCGATGCGGTGCATGCCGCTTTCGATGCGGCGCGGCTGGTCGCCGAACTCCGCGAGCTCGGCCTCGCGCCCGCCGAGGTGATGAGCCGGGCGGTCGATCGCGGGGAGTATCTGCGGCGGCCGGATTTGGGGCGGCGGCTCGATGCTGCGTCCGCCGAGGTGTTGGCGCGCACCGCCACGGAGCCGGGCCGACTTGCGATCGTCATCGGCGACGGTCTGTCGCCGACCGCGGTGCACGCGCATGCGCTGGCGCTGATAAAGAGCCTGTTGCCGCGGCTCGCGGCCGAGGATGCCGTCGCGATCTGCCACGTCGTTGTCGCCTCCGGCGCGCGGGTGGCGCTCGGCGACGAGATCGGCGCCATCCTGGGGGCAGGCATGGTCGTGATGCTGATCGGCGAGCGGCCGGGCCTGTCGGCGCCCCACAGTCTCGGCGCCTATCTGACCTTCGCGCCGAAGCCGGGGCGCACCGATGCCGAGCGCAACTGCGTCTCGAACATCCACCAGGGCGGGTTGAGCTATAGCGAAGCGGCCCACAAGATCGCCTGGCTCGTCCGGGAGGGCCTGGCAAGGGAGGTCACCGGGGTCGCGCTGAAGGACGAGAGCGCCGACCGGGCGCCGCGTCGAATTGGCACAGCCTCGCCCGGAGGAACGGAATCGGGGGCCAAAATGTCCTCATCTTGATCGGTTTGGCCGACTTGCGGCTGCTTGCGAGACCATGGTTGGACCTGCTAAACCCCGTGCCGCGATTTTCCGCGCGTTTTCAAAGGCCTCCCATCAGTATGGCGTTTTCAGGCCGTTCGCGGGGCGCAATAAGCTCATAACCCGAGCCGACTCAGGAACTGGACAAGGCATGCTCGAAAAGCACAGCGAGAGTGAGGTTCATGTCGACAAGGTCGAGCAGGGACCCGCGTCCTCCATCGCCTTCGGGCTGGAACGTATCGGGCTGATCGCCGTCCGGGCGCCGATCGTCTCCTGCCTCATCCTGGTCGCGTTGATCGTCGGCGCCGTGTTCGGCATCCAGCGAATCAAGATCGACGATTCGCTGTCGCAGCTCTTCCGCTCCAACAGCCGCGAATTCCGCCAGTACGAAGAGGTGACGAAGAAGTTCCCGGCCGAGGAATTCGACGTTCTCGTCGTGGTTGAGGGCAAGAACCTGCTGGCGCGGAACAACCTCGAGAAGCTCCGCGACTTCGTCACCGACCTGCAGCTGGTCGAAGGCACGCGCGGGCTGGTCTCGTTGTTCTCCGCGCGCCAGGCGCCTGCGCCGGGCAAGCTGCCGGCGGCACTGTTCCCGGGCGAGCTGCCCGAGGGCGAGGCCTATAACAAGTTCATCGAGACCGTCAAAGCCAACGAGATCATCCGCGGCAAGCTGCTGTCGGAGGACGGCACGCTCGCGCTGATCGTGCTCTCGCTCGATCCGGATGTGGTCGCCTCCAGCAAGCTCGGCAAGACCGTCGGCGACATCCGCGCGCTGATGAAGGAGGATCTCGGCGAGACCGGCCTCAACTTCCAACTCTCCGGCGTGCCGGTGATGCAGCTCGAGATCCGCAATGCGGTCGAGCGCGACGGGCTCACCTACAACATCCTCGGCATTCTCGCCGGCTGCATCATTGCCATCATCTTCTTCCGGAAAATCTCGTTCATGGTGGCGGCGGCGTTCCCGCCGATGATCGCGATTCTGCTGGCGCTCGGCGCGCTCGGCTGGGCCAACTTCAATCTCAACATGTTCCTGAACGTGATGACGCCGCTCATCATGGTCATCAGCTTCTCGGACTCGATGCAGCTCACCTTCGCGGCGCGCGACCGGCTGATCGCAGGACAGGACAAGTTCACCGCGTTCAAGAACGCGGTGCTGGTGGTGGGCCCGGCCTGCGTGCTGACGCACGGCACCGCCGGCATTTCCTTCATCGCGCTCCAGTTCTCCAACTCCGACCTGATCCGCAAGTTCGGCGAGGCGGGCCTTGCCGCGACCATCATCGCGCTGGTTGCGGTGCTGTCGCTGGTGCCGGTGTTCGGCGTGCTGCTCGTGCGCAACGAGAAGATGTTTGCCGTCAAATTCCAGAGCGCCGATGCCGGCGTGCAGGCGCTGCGCAATTTCTGCTACTGGATCGCGGTGCGCATGGTGGGCCGGCCCGGCCTGTTCAGCCTGATCGCGGTGCTGTTCGTCGGCAGCCTCGGCGTCATCTACGCCAATCTCGAGCCGCGCTACCGGCTCGCCGACCAGGTGCCGGACAAGCGTCAGGCGGTTGCCGCCAGCGACCGGCTCGACGCCAAGCTGACCGGCGCCAACCCCGTCAACGTGCTGATCCAATTCCCCAAGGGTGAATCGCTCTATTCGCCGGAGACGCTGCAGACCATCGCGGACGTGCACGCGACCGTGGAGAAGGCCGCTGGCGTCGGTAACGTCTGGTCGCTCGAAACCCTGCGCCGCTGGCTCGCGGAGAAGGCCGGCAGCGCCGACGTCGCAACGCTGAAGGAATATGTGAATCTCATCCCCGAGCATCTGGTGCGGCGCTTCATTGATGCCAAGCAGGACGCCGTCGTGGTCGCCGGCCGCGTGCCGGACAAGGATTCCAGCCAGCTCCTGCCGATCGTCGACAAGCTCGATTCCGAGCTCGACGCCGTCCGCAAGAAGCATCCCGGCTACGAGGTGGCAGTGACGGGTCTTGCCGCCATTGCCGCACGCAACTCGGCCAGCATGATCGAGAAGCTGAACCGCGGTCTCACCGTCGAATTCGCGCTGGTCGCGATCTTCATTGGCCTGGCCTTCCGCTCCTGGGTCGTGATGCTCGCCTGCATCCTGCCGGGCATCTTCCCGGTGGTGATGTCAGGCACGGTGCTGTGGGCGATGGGCGAGGGCCTGCAATTCGCCAGCGTCGTGGCGCTCACCGTCTCGTTCGGCCTCGGCCTCAGCGCGACCATCCACTTCCTCAACCGCCTCAGGCTGGAGAGCAAGCCCGGGGTCTCGTCCGCGCTCGCGGTCGAGCGCGCCACCGTCCTGGTTGGTCCTGCGCTGATCCTGACCACGGTGGTGCTGGCTTGCGGCCTCGTCGTGACTGTGTTCTCCGACCTGCCATCGCTGCGGCTGTTCGGCTGGCTCAGCGCCTTCTCGATGGTCATGGCCCTCGTGGCCGACCTCTTCATCCTGCGGCCGACGGCGATGTGGCTGATCAACCTGCATGAGAAGCTGCAGGGACCGGACAAGCGCGCGATCTGAGCGGGCTTCATCCATCGGACATGGAATCGGCGCAGTCTGAACGACTGCGCCGAAATCCACCCCGGGGATACGCCATGCAGACGACGCGGTACGACAGCTCTGTCGTGGCGTTTCAGCAGAAGCGAGGTGGCGATTCAGCCGCCTTTTTCGTGCCGTTCCTGACGGCGGACATGGTCCTGCTCGATGCGGGCTGCGGGCCCGGGACCATCACGGCGGACCTCGCGGGGATTGTCGGCAAGGCGGTGGGCATCGATATCGAGCCGAACGCGATTGCGGCCGCCAACCGGCTTGCGGCGCGTTCAGGCCTGACGAACCTGACCTTCATCGAAGCCGACATGACCGCGCTTCCGTTTGACGACGCATCCTTCGAAGCGGTGTTCTTCCACGCGGTCCTCTATCATCAGAGTCCTCCGAAGCTGACGCGGACATTGGCGGAAGCGCGACGGGTGCTGAAGCCGGGCGGGGTGCTTGGAACGCGTGACGCCGATGTCGGTGGCAACATTCTCCATCCCGAACTCGACGGCGTGAGGCTTGCGCTCGATCTCTGGCAGCGCTGGTACGAGCATGAGGATCCGGCGGCGCTTCACTTCGGCCGGCGGCAAAGCTCCATCCTTCGCACCCGCGCCTTCACCCCGGTCTGGGCCGGCGCGAGCTACGTCAACCACAGCGCGGACGCGGTGAGCCGGAAGGAGGCGGTTGCCGATGCGAGGCGCAGCCTGCTCGCTCTCGGGCCGCAGCTTGTAGGCAAGGGACTTGCCACGGACGACGACATTCAGGCGGCGCTTGCCGGCTGGGACGCCTGGGGAAGTGATCCGGACGCAGTCTATTTCAGATGCCGCTGCGAATGCGTCGCCCGCAGGGATTGATCCAGCGGCGTAGCGCGCTCACGCCTCGATCCGGATCGCGCCGTACGGGTTGAACTTGAAATCGTCCTCCGCGTAGTCCGACTTCCGCGAAACTTCGAGCTTGCGTGCGCTAAGCGTCGCGTCGATGCCGCGTTCGGCCATCTCGTCGGCGATCTCGTCCATCAGCCTGGCCGCGTCCCGATCGCTGCCCCTTTGCCGCGCGATATAGATCTCCGGTAATCCCACGAGATGACAGCCAACGGTCTCGTAGTAGGTCTCGCCGCCCAGCGGACGCTTGGCGAAGGCGAGGCGGCAGGTCCGGCCCATGGCTGCTGTGACGGCGAGACCCTCGTACGTTTTTGCCGCGGCCTTGCACTCAGTGGCCAGTTGCAGCCACCGTTTCAGACCGTGGGCAACGCCCGCGCTTTCGCCTTTCACGGCGGTCGCGCCGGCCTCGATCATCTCCTCGACGATGCGCAGGGCCGCCGCCGAATAGGCGACCGTCTTCTGCTGGTCCATCGGCGGGCTCAGCACGTAGAGCACCGAGCGGTGATTGATCACTGCCGCTTCGTCGGCGGGAGACCAGGCGTTGGGGATGACGCGATCCCAGCAGACGCCAAACGACCGCTCCATGTGCGGATCGGGTTTGCCTTGCGAATAAGTGCGGTCGATCTCGAAGCCGAAATCCGCGATCGTTTTGGCGACAGCCTTCGGCGGATGCAGCAGGCCTTCGTCCCTGCCGAGAAAGCAAAGCACGTGACGCGGCTTGACGGATGATGCCTGCATGTCCGCTCCCCGTGGGACCGACGGTGGATCATTTGCCGAGGCGCGATGGGTTGCCAAGAGCCCAATCCCCAAGAGCAGGCTTCTGCGAAGCTGGTCCATGTCAGCAAAAAGCCCCCGGCTTGCGAGAACCGGGGGCCATGATCTTTTCCGATCGGGAAGGAGCCCTTAGCTCTTCACCATCGTGATGTTGACGCCGCGGATCTCGCCCTTCGAACTGATCTGCACGGTCTGCTTGCTGCCGTTGGTGCGCAGCGAGAGATTGGCGGCAAAGCCGTTGGCCTCGACGAACACGTCGATCTGGCCGCCGCCAGCGGTGCCCTGGAGGTTGCCGAAGATGTTGCGGCTGGCCTCGCTCCAGTTGCCGGAGATGCGGTCGCCCTGGCTCGTCACGTCGCTGGTGAGGTCGAACTTGTAGCTGTCGCTGGCGCAGTGGAGGCTCTGCTTCAGGTTGAGGCCGCTGCCCGCGACCTTGTAGTCCGCCTTGCAGCGGATGCGCTCGGTGGAGCCGTCGGAGAGGGACACCGTGCCGGTGCCCGACCACGCGCCGTCGAAACCGGCGAACGGTCCGGACGACTGAGCATGGCTTGCCGAGACCGAGAAGAGCAGCGCAGCCCCAATGCCGGCCGCCTTGATTGCCTGTCCAGATCGCCCAAAGAATTTCATGTTGAATATCCCGTTTTGGAATGACGTTCGCTTAGGAAAGAACGTCTCGCCGCATCGAAAGTTTAGTGTTCCAAGCCTGTATCAGGTTCAAACCCTAGCCGGCTGAGATGTCGGGATCGCGAAGCGGTCGTGCCTCCGTCCGTTCATAATTCCACGTGTTTCTGCATGTTTCTGGCGTGGAACCCGGGACGAACAGATGCATGTCTGCAACAGGTTGACGCCAAAACGCGGCGCGCGCGAATTATGACGTAGTATCAATCCCTTACATCTGCCAAGGAAGGCAACAGGAAGGCGTGATTTGGTGGGCGTGGCGCCAATTTGGCCGCATTTGCCAGCGCTTGTGCTTTCCCGGATGCCGCGCTTCCGCGGCAACTTGCCATCAGAACAATCCGTTCCGGTCGCCCGCCTGTGCGGTCCGGCATCGGTGCGATTCTGCCGTCAGAATGAAGGAATACAATGCGTAAGCTCCTCGTCGCTCTCACCCTGCTGTCGGCATCCCTTTCGACGGCGGCGTTCGCCCAGCAACAAGGGCGTGGCACGGACGCCGAGCAGAAGGCCTGCACGCGCGATGTGCAGAAGTTCTGCCGCCCGGTCATCGACCAGGGCGATTTCACCATCCTGGCCTGTCTGAAGGAGAACCGGGCCAAGATCTCGCAGGCCTGCGACCAGGTTCTGAAGAACCACAACCAGTAAGCTCGGCCGCTGGCCCACAAAAGGCGGATCCTGGGCCGCCTTTGTGGGCCGGATCCGGAAGGGCAGCCATCGAGAGACAGGATTGGTTTTGCGGCCGTATTCCCCTATATGGGGGCCGCGGCGGCATCGCCGCCGTGAGCCCGCGCGGGCGAAAAAACCTTCCTGTCCCAACGATTGTTAACCAGCCCTCGATGACCTCTGCGAGCGAATTGCGATCCGGCAAGGGTGACCGCGACGAGAATTTTCCCGTCGCGTCCTGGATCATTCATCCGCGTCATCGTGCCCTGATCCTGGCGTTCTACAACTTCGTCCGCACCGCCGACGACATCGCCGACCACGCGACGCTGCCTGCCGACGAGAAGCTCGCTTATCTCGACCTGCTCGAGGGCGAGCTGCTCGGCAAGGGCGACACCCAGGCCGAAGCCGTCATCTTGCGGCGTGCGCTCGCCGAGCGCGACATGGCGCCGCGCCATGCCCTCGACGTGCTGATTGCCTTCCGTATGGACGTGACCAAGCTGCGCTACGAGACCTGGGACGAGGTCATCCATTATTGCCGCTATTCGGCGATGCCGGTCGGCCGCTTCATGCTCGACGTGCATGGTGAGAGCACCTCGACCTGGGCCGCATCGGATGCGCTCTGCGCCGGTCTCCAGATCAACAACCATCTTCAGGATTGCGGCAAGGATTTTCGCGAGCTCAATCGCGTCTATCTGCCGCGCGACGCGCTGGCCGCAAGCGGCGCCTCCGTCGAGCAGCTCGGGCTCGCGCAATCGCCGCCGGCGATGCTGCAATGTCTCCAGGCACTCGCTGCGCGCAACGAAGGGCTTCTCGACGAGAGCAAGTCGTTGAGCGCGGAGGTCAGGGATTTCCGCCTCGGCGTCGACATCGCGGTGATCCAGGCCTACGCCGACCGCATCGTGCGTCTGCTCAAGGTGCGCGATCCCCTGCGCGAGCGCGTGCATCTGAACAAGTTCGAACTCCTCACCTTCAGCCTTGCCGGCATGATCGGTGAAGCCGGCCGCCGCGCGATCGGGCGCAAGGCCATTTCCAGACCGGGGACTGCGCATGACGCTTGAGGCGACCTCGCCCGGCGCCAGTTATGGCTCGACCGCATCCGGCAGCTCCTTCTATGCCGCGATGCGCATCCTGCCGCATGACCAGCGCGAGGCCATGTTCCAGATCTACAGCTTCTGCCGTCAGGTCGACGACATCGCCGATTCCGACGGCCCGCGCGAGGAGCGGCTTGCCGCGCTCCAAGAGTGGCGCAACGACATCGATGCGCTCTATCAGGGCCATCCGCCGGCGCGGCTGAAGGACTATGTCGCGTCGGTGAAGACGTTCGGGCTGAAGCGCGAGGATTTCCTCGCCATCGTCGACGGCATGGAAATGGACGTGCCGCAGGATATCCGTGCGCCCGACATGGCGACGCTCGATCTCTACTGCGATCGCGTCGCGAGCGCCGTTGGCCGGCTGTCGGTGCGGGTGTTCGGCCTGCCGGAAGAGGACGGCATCCAGCTCGCCTATCACCTCGGCCGCGCGCTCCAGCTCACCAACATCCTGCGCGACATCGACGAGGACGCAGGGCTCGGACGGCTCTATCTGCCGCGCGAAGGCCTGCTGCATGCCGGCATCACCTCCAACGATCCGAACCGCGTGATCGCCGAGCGCGCGCTGCCGAAGGTCTGCCTGCCGCTGGCGCAGCGCGCGAAAGTGCATTTCGAAAAGTCGGACGAGATCATGAACCGCAACAGGCGCCGCGCGGTGCGCGCGCCGCGGATCATGTCGAAATACTATCATTCCATTCTGGACCTCCTGATCGCGCGCGGCTTCAACGCGCCGCGCCAGACGGTGCGTGTGTCGAAGGTCGCACGCATCTTGATCCTGCTCCGCTACGCTTTCATCTGATGCAAAACACAGCTCACATCATCGGCGCTGGAATTTCCGGCCTCTCCGCCGCCGTGCGGCTCGCCAATGCCGGCTTCAAGGTCGCCGTGCACGAGGCGACACACCAGGCCGGCGGCCGCTGCCGTTCCTATTTCGACGGCGCCACCAACCTCACGATCGACAACGGCAACCATCTGATGCTGTCGGGCAATGGCCATGCACAGGCCTATGCGCGCTCGATCGGCTCGGAGGCGGGACTGGTCGGGCCGGAGCGCGCGCAGTTTCCCTTCGTCGATCTCGCGACCGGCCAGCGCTGGCAGCTCGATCTCGGTGACGGCAGGCTGCCGACCTGGGTGTTCGACGAGAGCCGGCGCGTCCCCGACACCGGGCTCACGGACTATCTGAAGCTGGCGCCGCTGATCTGGGCGTCGGAGGAGACGCTGGTCGGCAAGTCCATTCCTTGCGAGGGCATCCTCTATCAGCGCCTGGTGCAGCCGCTGCTGCTCGCAGCGCTCAACGTGGATCCGCCCGAAGGTTCGGCCGGCCTTGCCGGTGCGATCGTCCGCGAGACGCTGCTCGCCGGCGGGCAGGCTTGCCGTCCGCTGATCGCGCGTGATGGTCTGAGCGCGGTGCTGATCGAGCCCGCCGTGAAATTCCTGACCGAGCGTGGCCACTCCGTTCAGCTCGGCCATGAGCTGCGCTCGTTCGAGACCAAGGACGGCAAGGTCATTGCGCTGAATTTCGGCGGCGAGGACGTGATCAAGGTCGCCGACGGCGATGCCATCGTGATGGCGGTGCCGCCGCGCGCTGCCGCAAGCCTGCTGCCGGGCCTCAAGACCCCGACCGAATTCCGCGCCATCGTGAATGCGCATTTCCGTTTCGAGCCGCCGCCGGGCGCAGCACCCATCCTGGGCGTGATCGGCGGTGTCGTGGAGTGGCTGTTCGCCTTTCCCAATCGACTCTCGGTCAC
This sequence comes from Bradyrhizobium sp. Cp5.3, assembly GCF_000426265.1. Lineage (NCBI taxonomy): Bacteria > Pseudomonadati > Pseudomonadota > Alphaproteobacteria > Hyphomicrobiales > Nitrobacteraceae > Bradyrhizobium > Bradyrhizobium sp. Cp5.3. Next base: position 343,550 of record NZ_AUFA01000002.1, read on the forward strand.
CATCAGCAATGGCGACCGGTTGGTCGACATGCCGCGCGAGGAACTGGCGCAGGCGATCTGGAACGACGTCTGCAAGGCGGGCGGCGTGTCCGGCGAATTACCGCCCTGGCAGATCGTGCGTGAGCGCCGCGCCACATTTGCGGCAACGCCGGCGCAGAACGCCCTGCGTCCGGGGCCGGTCACCGCACTGAAAAACCTGTTTCTTGCGGGCGATTGGACTGCTACGGGATTGCCTGCAACCATCGAGGGATCGGTCCGGTCCGGTGATCGCGCCGCCGATCTGGTCCTGGCCGCACAGCGGTCCTGACGGCATTCGCCCCGTCAAAATTATCCCAGCAACTATCGGAGAAATCGAGCGAGATGGATTCCGTGAACGCGACCAACCGCGAAGTCCTGGAATCGAGCATTGCGTCTGCAACGCAAGGCGTCCTCGGCTTCCAGCAATCCGACGGCCACTGGGTGTTCGAGCTTGAGGCCGACTGCACGATTCCGGCCGAGTACATCCTGTTGCGGCATCACCTCGCCGAGCCGGTCGATACCGTGCTCGAAGCCAAGATCGGCAATTATCTGCGCCGCGTGCAGGGAGCCCATGGCGGCTGGCCGCTGGTGCATGACGGCGAGTTCGACATGAGCGCCAGCGTGAAGGCCTATTTCGCGCTCAAGATGATCGGCGACCCCATCGACGCGCCGCACATGGTGCGTGCGCGCCAGGCGATCCTCTCGCGCGGCGGCGCCATCAACAGCAACGTCTTCACCCGCTTCACGCTCGCGATGTTCGGCGTCGTGACGTGGCGCGCGGTGCCGGTGCTGCCGGTCGAGATCGTGCTGCTGCCGTTCTGGTCGCCGTTCCACCTCAACAAGATCTCCTACTGGGCGCGCACGACCATGGTGCCGCTGATGGTGCTCGCCGCGCTGAAGCCGCGCGCAAGGAATCCGAAGGGCGTCGGCATCGACGAGCTGTTCCTCCAGGACCCGCGCTCGATCGGCATGACCGCAAAGGCGCCGCACCAGAGCATGGCCTGGTTCGTGCTGTTCCGCGCACTCGATCACATCCTGCGCGTGGTCGAGCCGATGTTTCCGAAGAGCCTGCGCAAGCGCGCGATCGATGCGGCGCTCGCCTTCACCGAGGAGCGGCTCAACGGCGAGGACGGCATGGGCGCGATCTATCCGCCCATGGCCAACATCGTGATGATGTACGACGCGCTCGGCAAGGACGAGAACTTCCCGCCGCGCGCCACGACGCGCCGCGGCCTCGACAAGCTGCTCGTCTTCAAGGACGACGAGGCCTATTGCCAGCCCTGCGTCTCGCCGGTGTGGGACACCACGCTGGCTGCTCACGCGCTGCTCGAAGCCGGTGGCCCGCAAGCCGTGCCTGCGGCCAAGCAGGGCCTCGACTGGCTGATCCCCAAGCAGGTCCTGGACGTGAAGGGCGACTGGGCCGCGAAGCGGCCCGAGGCGCGACCGGGCGGCTGGGCCTTCCAGTACAACAACGCCCATTATCCCGATCTCGACGATACCGCCGTCGTGGTGATGTCGATGGACCGCATGCGCCGCGAGCACGGCACGGCCGGCTATGATGCCGCGATCGACCGTGGCCGGGAGTGGATCGAGGGGATGCAGAGCGACGATGGCGGCTGGGCTGCCTTCGACGTGAACAACCTCGAGTACTATCTGAACAACATCCCGTTCTCCGACCACGGCGCGCTGCTCGACCCGCCGACCGAGGACGTCACCGCCCGCTGCATCTCGATGCTCGCCCAGCTCGGGGAGACCGAGAAGACCAGCAAGCACGTGGCCGGCGGCGTTGCCTATCTCCGCCGCACCCAGCACCCCGAGGGGTCCTGGTACGGCCGCTGGGGCATGAATTTCATCTATGGAACCTGGTCGGTGCTGTGCGCCCTGAACATGGCCGGCGTCAGCCACAACGACCCGATGATTCGCAAAGCGGCCGACTGGCTGGCGTCGATCCAGAACGATGACGGCGGCTGGGGTGAAGACGCGGTCAGCTACCGGCTCGATTACAAGGGCTGGGAACCCGCGCCGTCGACCGCCTCGCAGACGGCATGGGCCTTGCTTGCCCTCATGGCGGCCGGTGAGGTCGATCATCCGGCCGTTGCCCGCGGGGTGGAGTACCTGATTGCAACACAGAACGAAAAAGGACTGTGGGACGAGCAGCGGTATACCGCCACAGGCTTCCCCCGCGTGTTCTATCTACGGTATCATGGTTACCCGAAGTTCTTTCCGCTGTGGGCGCTGGCGCGGTATCGGAACTTGCGGAACACCAACAGCAGGGTGGTAGGGGTCGGGATGTGACTTTGGGGACGGGGGACGAGATTACCGTGGGTAATGCCATAGACCCGCGGCCGATACTGATTGTGACTGGACTGGTCCAGGAGGCCCGCATCGCGGCCGGGCCAGGAATGGCTGTCATCTGCTCGTCCAGCAGCCCGACTCAATTGCGGGCGCTTCTGACGGTGGTCGATCCGGAATCGATTCGCGGCGTGATCTCCTTCGGCGTGGCCGGCGGGCTCGATCCGTCGCTGCGCTCCGGCGACGTGGTGGTAGCGACCGAGGTGCTTTCTGGCGATGCCCGCTGGGGTGCGGGGCTGTCACTCAGCGACGACCTGATCGACCGCCTGACCTCCGGACGCCGCCGCGTGGTGCGCGGCAGCCTCGCCGGCGCCGAGGAAGTGGTCACGGGCAAGTCCTGCAAGAAAGCGCTGCACCTGGAGACCGGGGCTGCGGCGGTGGACATGGAGAGCCACATCGCTGCCGCCTACGCCGCCGAGGCCGGGCTTCCCTTTGCCGCGGTCCGGGTCATCAGCGATCCGGCCCATCGCGCGCTGCCGGCGATCGCCCGCGCCGCGATCAAGCCGAACGGCCAGATCGACGTGGCTGCCGTGCTGCGTGGGATCGTTCGCAACCCGGGAACCCTGCATGCGCTGGTCTCGACCGGCCTCGATTTCAACCGCGCGCTGCGCTCCTTGCGCGGCTGCCGGGACTTCCTGATCGGCAGCGAGGGGCTCGAGGGCGAAGGCCTGGTTCCCGAGACTGTCTGAGCGGTTTCATCTGGGCAAACGAAAAATCTGAGCAAACGAAAAGGCCCGGTCGCGATCGCGACCGGGCCTTTCTTGTTTCTGGCGCACGACCGCTTAAGCGGCGGTCGATGCCTTCTGGGCGGCCTTCTGCTCGGCGGCGAGCGCCTCGTCGCGGCGGATCTCCGAGAGCTTCTTCTGGACCTGCTCGGAGAAGATGTACTGGGCCGGACGCTGCTTGGACATGTCGATCTCCGGCGCCATGGGACCTGCGGTCTTGATGCCGCGCAGCGATACCCACATCGCCTTCAGCGGGTTGTTGAGCGCAGCGGTCGCCGCGGTCGGCTCGTAGCCACAATGTGCCATGCAGTCGGCGCACTTCTCGTACTTGCCGGTGCCGTAGGAATCCCAGTCGGTGGTCTCCATCAGCTCCTTGAAGGTCTTCGCATAGCCTTCGCCGAGTAGGTAGCAGGGCTTCTGCCAGCCGAAGATGTTGCGCGCGGGCATGCCCCACGGCGTGCACTCGTATTCCTGGTTGCCGGCGAGGAAGTCGAGGAACAGGCCGGAATGCATGAAGTTCCACTTCTTGCCCTTGCCCATCGCGAAGACGTCGCGGAACAGCTTCTTGGTCTTGGTGCGGTTGAGGAAGTGCTCCTGGTCCGGCGCGCGCTCATAGGCGTAGCCCGGAGACATCGACACGCCGACGCCGAGCTCGACGGTGAGGTCGAGGAATTTCGCGATCTCCTCGGCCGGATGACCGTCGAAAATCGTGGCGTTGACGTTGACGGTGAAGCCGCGTGCCTTGGCCGCCTTGATCGCGGACACGGCGCGGTCGAACACGCCCTTCTGCGACACCGCCTTGTCGTGGTGGTCGCGCAAGCCGTCGAGATGCACCGAGAAGAACAGGTAGGGGGAGGGCTCGAACAGGTCGAGCTTCTTCTCGAGCAGCAGCGCGTTGGTGCAGAGCGAGACGAACTTCTTGCGCGCGACGAGGCCGCGCACGATCTCGCCGATCTCCTTGTGGATCAGCGGTTCGCCGCCGGGAATGGCGACCATCGGCGCGCCGCACTCGTCGGCCGCGTCCCAGCACTCCTGCGCCGTCATGCGGCGGTTCAGGATCGCGTCGGGATAGTCGATCTTGCCGCAGCCGACGCAGGCGAGGTTGCAGCGAAACAGCGGCTCCAGCATCAACACGAGCGGATAGCGCTTGCGGCCAAGCAGTTTCTGCTTGAGCAAATAGCCGCCGATACGCATTTCCTTGAAGAAGGGTATAGCCATTACGGGTTTCTTTCTGGGCTTGGAATTCGGGTAGGTCAGCTTGCAGCCAGTTCGGCCGGAAGCCGAAATTCGATGTTTTCCTCGCGGCCGGGCAGCACGGAGACCGTCATCGGTCCGATCCGCCGCAGCGCTTCGATCACGTCATCCACGAGCACCTCGGGCGCCGAAGCACCGGCCGTGATGCCCACGCTCCTCGCACCTTTCAACCATTCCGGATTGAGCTCGCGGCCATCGGCGATCAGATAACTCGCGACGCCGGCCTCAGCGCCGATTTCGCGGAGCCGGTTCGAGTTCGAGCTGTTGGCAGCGCCCACCACCAAAATCACGTCGACCAGCTTGCTCAAGTCCCTTACCGCAGATTGGCGGTTCTGTGTCGCATAGCAGATATCCCGGATATCCGGGCCTTGAATATCTGTAAATCGGGCCTGGAGGGCCGCGATGATGTCCTTGGTGTCGTCGACCGACAGCGTCGTCTGGGTGATGTAGGCCACTGGCGTATCCGCCGGCAGCGTCAGGGCATTAACCTCTTCAACGCTTTGTACGAGCAGCACCGGGCCTGGCACCTGGCCCATGGTGCCCTCGACCTCGGGATGGCCGGCATGGCCAATCAGGACCAAGGTGCGGCCCTTGGCGATGTAGCGCTTCCCCTGATTGTGAACTTTCGTGACCAGGGGGCAGGTGGCATTGAGCACGGGAAGATCGCGTGCGGCGGCCTCTTCCTCGACGCTGCGGGCCACGCCATGGGCGCTGAAGACGGTCACCGCCTTGGGTGGAACCTCGGACAGTTCCTCGACGAAGATCGCGCCCTTGTTCTTCAGGCTTTCGACGACGTACTTATTGTGCACGATCTCATGGCGCACGTAGACGGGCGGTCCGTATTTCTGCAGGGCCCGTTCCACGATCTCGATTGCACGCACCACGCCTGCGCAAAAGCCGCGTGGTTGCGCTAGAAAAACTTCCATCGGACGTCCATCACGCAAATTGCACCAATCCGCTCAATTGTCCCCGGCGGCACCCCGATCCCTAACCAAGGAGCTGCAATATCCGCACCACTGGTTTCGCGCACGCGCGGTAACTGCCCACCCGTCCGGGTTCCGCAAGCGCATGGAAGCGCAGCACTTTGTGTCAAAAAATCGGCCGCGAGGAAAGGCGGAATGCGCCGCAGTTCCACCTCGGATGGGTTTGCCGGTATTATAGTAAACTCAAGGAAGGGCCAAGGGGTAGCGGCATTTGTGCCCGCCCCCTTCGTCACTTTCCCGCCTCAACTCGCTGGCTAAACCGCCGTCCCGCATGATTTTGCCATGGTCTCCCGTCGTTTACTTCGAACCTTCTCGCGACGAGAACCACTCAAAACAGCAATAGGTTTCGCCCGGGAACTCCGATAAACAGCGGGCGTTTTCGGCAAGCTGTTACACCAGAAAGAAAAGATGTGCTGCAGAGCGTAGTCGTTGCCGTCGTCAGGGCCTGTACCCGGTTTGCCTCCCTCGTTGTCGTCCTCGGGCTCCTCTTGGCGGTCGCGGCGAGCTATTACGCTGCGCGTCATTTCGCCATCAACACCGACATCAATTCGCTGATTTCGCAAAAGCTCGATTGGCGGCAGCGTGATCAGCAGTTCGACCGCGCCTTCGATCGCGACGCGACGATTCTCGCGGTCGTCGAGGCGAAGACGCCGGAGATGGTGACCGCTGCGGCGGACGCGCTCTATGCCAAGCTGAAGGACGACAAGACCAACTTCCAGTCGATGCAGCAGCTCGGCACCGGTGAGTTCTTCGAGAGAAACGGCCTCCTGTTCCTTCCGACCGAAGAGGTCGCCAAGGCCACCGGCCAGTTCGAGTCCGCGGCTCCCCTGATCGAGATCATGGCGGGCGACCCGTCGATCCGCGGCCTGACCGGCGCGCTCGAGACCGGGCTTGCCGGCGTGAAGCGGGGGCAGGTGAAGCTCGACAGCACCGAGCGGCCGTTCAACCTGATCGCGCAGACCGTCGAGACCGTGCTCAACAAGGGCAACGCCAGCTTCTCCTGGCGTGAGCTCGTCAGCGACGAGCCGCTGTCGGATTCGGACAAGCGTGCCTTCATCGAGTTCAAGCCGATCCTCGACTACAACGCGCTCGAGCCCGGCAAGGACGCCACCGACGCGATCCGGAAGGCGGCGGCAGACCTCGATTTTCCGACCAAGTATCAGGCGCGGGTGCGGCTGACCGGCCCGGTCCCGATCGCCAACGAGGAATACGCCACTGTCCAGGAAGGTGCCGTCGTGAACGGCATCGGCACCGTGGTCGTGGTGTTGCTGATCCTGTGGCTCGCGTTGCGTTCCGCGAAGATCATCTTCGCAGTGTTCGTCAATCTCTTCGTCGGCCTTGCGGTCACGACCGCCGCCGGCCTGATGATGGTCGGCTCGCTCAACCTGCTATCGATTGCGTTCGCGGTGCTGTTCGTCGGCCTGGGCGTCGATTTCGGCATCCAGTACAGCGTCCGCTACCGCTCGGAGCGCTACAAGGTCAACGATCTCTCGAACGCGCTGGTGCTGGCCGCGAAGCGTTCGGCGGTGCCGCTGTCGCTTGCGGCGATGGCGACCGCCGCCGGCTTCCTCTGCTTCATGCCGACCGACTACAAGGGCATCTCCGAGCTCGGCCAGATCGCCGGTGTCGGCATGCTGGTGGCGTTTGTTTCCAGCATCACGATCCTGCCGGCGCTCTTGAAGCTTCTGAACCCGCCCGGCGAGATGGAGCCGGTCGGCTATGCCTTCCTGGCGCCGCTCGATCATTTCCTGGAGAAGCACCGCGTGGTGATCGTGGGCGGCACGATGCTGCTCGCGCTTGGCGGCCTGCCGCTGCTCTATTTCATGCGGTTCGACTTCAATCCGATGAACCTGCGCAATCCGAATGCCGAATCGATCGCGACCTTCCTCGACCTGCGCAAGGATCCGAACACCGGAGCCAATGCCATCAACGTGATGACCACGTCCGAGGAGCAGGCGAGGGAGGTCGAGGCCAGGCTGGAGAAGGTGCCGGAGGTGCTGCGGGTGATGTCGCTCGACAGCTTCGTGCCGCAGGACCAGCAGCCGAAGCTGAAGCTGATCGCGCAGGGCGCCAAGGTGCTGAACCCCGCGCTCAACCCGGATCAGATCGACGCGGCGCCGTCGGACCAGGAGAACGTCGAGTCGCTGAAATCCTCGGTCGACAATCTGCGCAGGACCGCCGGCGACGCCAAGGGCCCGGGCGCAGTCGCCTCACGGCGGCTCGCGGACGCGCTCCAGAAGCTCGCCAGTGCGGATGAAGCCACCCGCAACAAGGCGCAGGACGTCTTCGTCACGCCGATGAAGATCGTGTTCGACCAGCTCAGGAACGCGATGCAGGCCGAACCCGTGACCCTGAAGTCGTTGCCTCCCGATCTCGTCAATGCCTGGAAGAGCAAGGACGGCATCATCCGCGTCGAGGCGCTGCCCAAGGGCGATCCCAACGACAACGACACGCTGCGCCGCTTCGCGGCGGCCGTGCTCGCGGCCGAGCCGACCGCGATCGGCGGACCGGTCTCGATCCTGAAATCCGGCGATACCGTGGTGAGGGCGTTCATCCACGCCGGCATCTACGCGCTGCTGGTGATCAGCCTGTTGCTGTGGATCACGCTGCGCCGGTTCGTCGACGTGTTGATGACGCTGGTGCCGCTGCTGGTTGCCGGCGCCGTGACGCTCGAGATCTGCGTGTTGATCGGTCTGCCGCTCAACTTCGCCAATATCGTCGCGTTCCCGTTGCTGCTCGGCGTCGGTGTGGCCTTCAAGATCTACTATGTCGTGGCCTGGCGCTCCGGCAGAACGAATCTGCTGCAGACCAGCCTGACGCGCGCGATCTTCTTCAGCGCGCTGACGACTGCGACCGCGTTCGGCAGCCTGTGGCTGTCGAGCCATCCCGGCACGTCCAGCATGGGCAAGCTGCTGGCGCTGTCGCTGGTGACGACGCTGGCCGCAGTGCTGCTGTTTCAGCCGGCCCTAATGGGTAAACCCCGCAATCTCAGGGAGTAGGCAGATGTCGCCGACGGGGTCGGCGGCACCCTTCTGACCGGGCTTGGCCGCGCCGGCGCTCTTTGCTGCGCCGGGCGCAGGCGCTGCGGCACCCGCCGTTCCCGCGGCTTTGGGCGCCGCGCCGGTGGTTTTCGGCGCGCCCTTGGCCATGGCGTTGGCGGGGCTGGCGGGAATCGGCGGGCCGACTCGCGTCCAGGTCTCTCCGCCGCACAGGAAGCCCAGCACGCAGCCCTTGATCTCAAGCTGATCGGAGCCGACCGGAGTGATGGTCGCGCTGTAGAGCTGACCGTCCTTGGCGTTATAGACCTGGCCTTCCCACTGGTCGGCGCCGGACTTCTTCTTCATGTCGATCAGGGTCGGCATGCCCAACGTGGGCCTGTTCTTTTTTGAGACATCCGGGTTATTCTCGTCGTGGCCACCGGGCTGCTTTTCCCAGGACACCGCGCCCCACATGCTGCCATTGCATTGCGCGACACGGATGTTGGCGACGCCGTCGGCGACCCGCCAGTCGCCGGTCGGATCGGCGGCGAGCGCGGGAGTCAGGTAGGTGTAACCACCAGCCAGTAATATTCCGGTGTAAATGGCCAAACGCATGATATTCCCTCGGCAGTGCAACATGGTCTAAAGCTGTGCTTGCGAAGATGGTCCGAAAAAGGGCAAAAGGCCGCACAGATCGTATTCAGTTGCGACCCGTTTTCTGTTGACGAAGCGGCCCTCAATCGAAGTATGTAGCGGATGCACACTCCAAATCCAGACATGTCCCAGCTTTTCGCGGACCGTCAGGCCCAGCGCAGCACCCTGCATAATAGGTACCTGAACGAGCAGTTCGTTCGGGTTCTCAAGACCATTGGCTACGATGTCGGCTTCCAGAAGGGGCAGGGACAGTATCTCTACGATCGGGACGGCGCTCGCTATCTCGACCTTCTGTCCGGATTCGGCGTGTTCGCAATCGGCCGCAATCACCCGGTGATGCGGGAGGCGCTCAAGAGCGTGCTCGATGCCGACCTGCCCAATCTCGTCCAATTCGACGTCTCAACGCTCGCCGGCGTCCTCGCCGAGCGGCTTTTGAAATACGTTCCCTATCTCGACAAGGCGTTTTTCGCCAATTCCGGTGCGGAATGCGTCGAGGCGGCGATCAAGTTCGCGCGCGGCGCCACCGGCCGCCCGGGCATCGTCTATTGCGCCCACGGCTATCACGGCCTGACCTATGGTGCGCTGTCGCTGACTGGCGATCCGAACTTCCGCAGCGGCTTCGAGCCGCTGCTGCCGGGCTGCACCTCGGTTCCGTTCAATGATCTCGCCGCACTGGAAAAGGCGCTGTCATCTCGCGAAGTCGCGGCCTTCGTCGTCGAGCCGATCCAGGGCAAGGGCGTCAACATGCCCTCGGACGAGTTCCTTCCGGGTGCCGCCGCGCTCTGCAAGAAATACGGCACGCTGTTCGTCGCCGACGAGATCCAGACCGGCATGGGCCGCACCGGCCGCTTCCTCGCGGTCGAGCACTGGAACGTCGAGCCCGACATGGTGCTGTTGTCGAAGTCGCTCTCCGGCGGCCACGTGCCGGTCGGCGCCGTGCTGACGCGCAAGAACATCTTCGACAAGATCTTCAACCAGATGGACCGTGCGGTCGTGCACGGCTCGACCTTCTCCAAGAACGATCTCGCCATGGCCGCGGGCATCGCCACGCTGGACGTGATGGAATCGGAGAAGCTGATCGAGGCCGCCGCCAAGCGCGGCGCCGAGCTTCGCCTCGCGCTGACGCGTATGGTGCCCGGCTACGAGCTGATGAAAGAGGTGCGCGGCAAGGGCCTGATGATCGGCGTCGAGTTCGGTCCGCCGAAATCGTTGCGTCTGCGCGCCTCCTGGAACGTGCTGGAGGCTGCCAACAAGGGCCTGTTCTGCCAGCTCATCACCGTGCCGCTGTTCAAGGATCACAAGATCCTGACCCAGGTCGCAGGTCACGGCAGCCACACCATCAAGCTGCTGCCGCCGCTCACCATCACCGAAGAAGACTGCAACTGGATCGAGCGCGCCTTCGACGACGTCATCGCTGGCAGCCACAAGGTCCCCGGCGCGATCTGGTCGCTCGGCAAGACCCTGGTGGACAACGCGGTGCGGCGGTCGGCGTAGGCGAGCGCCGCTGCCTGGTGCCGCGACGTGCGACCTGCTGAAGCAGTCTGCTTACGGAACCTTCGAAGCGCCACTTACTTTCCCTGCATTGACGTGACCGGGAGAGGAGTGGGCGATGGGTGTTACTGGCGGCTGTCATTGCGGTGCGATCCGCTATGAGGTGAACGGCGACATGATGGTGCACGCGCTCTGTCATTGCGCGGATTGCCGTCGCCATTCCGGCGCACCGATGGTTGGTTGGGCAATGTATCCGCTCGAAGCGGTCAGAGTGGTGTGCGGCCAACCGAAGATCTATCAATCGTCCGAGCATGGACGGCGCCACTTCTGCGCCGATTGCGGCACGGGACTCTTCTACATCAACGAAAACCTGATGCCCGGCATCATCGACATCCAGAGCGGCACCTATGATGACCCCGATGCCGTTCCAGCCATGATGCACACCCAGGTCGCCGAGCGGATTCGCTGGATGGAGCGGGCCCACGAACTGCCGATCTTCGAACGATTTCCTCCGCTCGAATGACGGCGTTGCGCGGGCGCCGCACAACTAACCCTCCACATTCGCCTTCATTGCCGTCTCGAACTTGTCGACGAATTCGGCGAGCTCGTCGGCGCCGATGTCGCTGACGGCCCAGAAGTTCAGGCCGCGATTGCCCCAGCGGCGGCAGTTGAAGCCCTGCATGGTCTCGGTCTTCGGCGCGCGATACTCGGTGTTCGAGGTCTGCGACACGAACAAATTGATGACGTGCTGTCGGCGCCGGTAGACCACCGCGCCGATCGCGCGGGCATCGATATAGTCGAGCCGGCCGCCGACGAGCGTGAAGCCCTGTGCGGTGAGATCGATCACGGGCGGGGCGACATCGAGCTTGCCGTTGAACCACGGCTTGACCGTGTGCTGGTCGGTCGAGATCACGTCGATGAGGTGGCCGGCCTGGAGCGAGCGCAGATGCGCGGAGACGACCTCCGAGAGGACGCGCTGCTGGTCGTCCTGGCGCAGCACCACGGCAACGACGCCACTGGCGGCGAGCGCGGAGACCGCCGAGCCCATCGCGAAGCCGCGCAGCACGGAGCGGCGGCTCAGGGACTGGCGCTGCGGCTGCGGCAACGACGCCTCGATGCGCGCGCGCAGGCGGTCCGGGGCGGTGTAGCGCAGGTTCGCGTCGGAGAGCACACGCTTCATGTCGCGCTGTGCCGCAAGTTCGGCGGCGCAGGCCGGGCAGCCCGCGATATGCGCCTCGACCTCGCGCGCATGGCCGGCGTCGAGCTCGTTGTCGAGCAGCGCGTGAAGCAGGATCTTTGCTTCGTCGCAGGTCATCTCGAATGCTCCTCTTCCGCCATCCAGGCCGCGCGCAGCATGGCGCGGGCCCGCGCGAGGCGGGACATCACGGTGCCGACGGGGGCGCCGACGGCCTCGGCGATTTCACGATAGGACAGGTTGTTGATCTCCCGCAGCACGAAGGTTTCCTTGAACGGTTCGGCGAGCGCGTCGATCAGCTTGCGGATCGCGCCGGCGTCGCGGCTGCGCAGCACTTCCGTCTCCGGGCTCGCCTCGGTCTCTTGCCACATCGGCGTCTGCTCGGCGGCGCCGGGTGTATCCTCGATCGCGGCATGCGAATGCGCGCGCCTTGCATATTCTGCGTTGCAGACGTTGCGCAGGATCGCGAACAGCCATGGCTTCATCGCCGGCCCGCGATAGCTGTCAAAATGCTTCAGCGCGCGCAGATAGCACTCCTGCACCGCATCCTCGGCGTCGGAGGCGTCGCGCAGCAGATAGCGCGCGAGCGTGTAGACGTCGTCGAGATAGGGCAGCGCCGCCTCGCGGAAGCGCTGTGCCTTCTGCAAATCGTCGGTGCCGGGCATCGCCTCTCGCTTTGCCTCTTGCTTCGCGTGTTGCTTCGTTTCGTCCCTGGACCCGATCGAAGAGGTATGAGCCCGGCCGGCGTGGGACCACCGGCCGGGCAAGACGTTGATGCCTTGGTTCGAGATGTTACTCAACCTTGATCATCCCCGTCATGTGCGGGTGCAGCGAACAAAAATATTTGTAGTCGCCCGCATTCGTGAAGGTGAACGAGAACTTGTCGTCGGTGTCCAGGGTCTTGGACCTGAACTTGCCCGCCGACACCACGGTGTGGGGGATATCGTCCCGGTTGGTCCAGGTCACGGTCGACCCGACCGTGATCTTGAGCTCGGCCGGCTGAAAGACGAAGTTGTCGATATGCACCTCCATGTCGTCGGCGCGGGCGTTTGTGGCAGGCAGCAGGATGGCCGCAGCCACGGCGACACCGAAGTCGCGGCGATTGAGCGTCTTCATTGTCGGCTTCCGTTCAGCCCTGCAGCGGCGTGTCGATGATCGCGAGGCGCTGGTCGCCTTGCTTGAAGTTGATGCTGGCAACGCCGAGCATGGAGCGGAGCCTTGCGTCCTCGACCTTCATCGGTCCGGGCGAGGAGGCGGCCCCCGGCGCCGGCTGCGGGAAGGCGGTCGAGCGCGCGGTGTGGAAGGTGACGTTGCCCTCGACCTTCTGCATCACCTGGTGGATGTGGCCGTTGAGCACGGTGACGGAGCCGAAGCCTTTCACGAGCTCCAGGGCGCGGCCGCCGTCTTCGGTACCCCAGCCCCATTCCGGATAGACGGTCCAGAGCGGGATGTGCGCGAACAGAACGACGGGCGTCGATTTCGATTTGCCGCGGAGATCGTCAGCGAGCCAGGCGAGCTGCTCGGCGCCGAGATTGCCGAGCCCGCCGGCCTTAAGGTCGACGACGTTGACGAGGCCGATGAAGTGCACGCCGCCGGCGTCGAAGGAGTACCAGCCCTGGCCCTTGGTGCCGCGACCATAACGGTCGCGATAGAACTTCACCTCCTCGTCGAGAAAGTCATGCTCGCCGGGCACGTAGTGCACATCCAGCTTGGTCTGCGAGATGATGCGCTCGGCATTGTCGAACTCGGCGGCCTTGGACAGATGGGTGATGTCGCCGGTGTGGATCATGAAGGAGGGCTTTTCCGGCATTGCGTTGATCTTGTTGACGGCTTCCTCCAGCGTGCCGAGTGCGTTGGGATTGGCCGGCTTGTCGAAGCCGACATGGCTGTCGCTGATCTGCAGGAAGGTCATGCCGGGCGCCGTCGCGGCCTCTGCGGAATCGATGATGCCGAGCGAGCGCGGCACGCCGCCGGTGATGGTCCAGAGCACCCCGGTGCCGGCCCACGTCATGCATTCAAGGACCTTGCGGCGGCTGACGCCGTCTTCCCCGTGATCGTGTCCGCTCATCGCACGTCTCCTCTCGCCCGGAATTGGGCTTCGGGGAGATGATTGGGGGAGGGGTGGCCTTATTCCCGGACGCGATGACGATTTCGTGAACGGCGGGCGGCTCGGGGCTTTAGGCGCGCGTAAGAAGCCTGAGGAGCGCCCGGATCTCACGGCATCCGGCCAGTCCCGGCAGCGTCACGAGCGTGGCAGGCAGAGCGGCGCCGGACGGGACCGGCAATGCGATCCGGTCGGCATGCAGGCCCGGCGGCGATTGCGGGGATGTTCGCAGCAAGACGTCGAGCTTTCCGTCGATCAGCTTGCTCAAGTCATCTGTGGTGGTGAGCTTGGTACGGGGCCATTCCCCGCCTCGTCGCAAGCGCTCGATCGCGGGATGGCGTCGCCCCGACAGGGGGCGTGAGATGCCCACGCGCAGGAGCCTTCCTTTGAGGGTGGGCGCGACGTGCTCCGTCGCGTCGGAGATTGCTCGAAAGGCGTTGCTGATCAGCGGCAGATAGCTTTCGCCCTTGGCGGTGAGCAGCAGACCGCGAGGGAGGCGTCGAAACAGCTGCACGCCGAGGCTCGCTTCAAGGCTCTTGACCTGCTGGCTGACGGCTCCTGGTGTGACGCAGAGCTCGTCGGATGCCCGCTTGAAGCTCAGGTGACGCGCCGATGCTTCGAACGCGCGCAGACTGTTCAGGGGAGGAAGCCGATAGCTCATCGAGAACGCCCTTTGCTCTGGGGAGTGCCAATCTTCATGGCTTAGAAAATCTAAGTCAACACGTCAGAAGATCTGGTTTGTTCCGTTGGCGGCGGCGTGAAACAACCGGTCGACCCCATGAGGTGCCCAACAATGGTTGATACGAACGAAGTTGCGATCAGTCACCTGCAGCGCCGGAAGATCGAAGGGCGCGTGCTGATCCCATTCATCCAGGTGTTGCGCGACCGGTTCGGTCAAGGCGCGATGCGCGAAGTCGTTGACGAAACGATACGCAGGCTCGCGGCCGAGGAGGGCGCAAGATGGGCGGCGACCTACGGAAAGACCACCGCATCGCTGCGAACCGTGGCACAAGAACTCTGGGCGGGCGGCGGCGGCATGGATGTCGAGGTGGTCGGAGAGTCCGACGATCATCTCGATTTCAACGTCACGCGCTGTCAATACGCTGCGTTCTACCAGGAGCTGGGTCTCGCTGATCTCGGCGTTCGCGTTCACTGCAATCGTGACCACGCCATGGTGGCCGGTTTCAACAACGAGCTCGAACTGTCCCGAAGCCAGACGATCATGGAGGGCGGAGCCTGCTGCGATTTCAGGTTTCGCAAGCGGCCGTAGAGCTACGCCGAAAATTCCCGCACGGCCTCTGCCACAAGGCCAGGCGCTTCCTGCGCAACACAGTGGCCGATACTGGCGAAGGCGTGCGTGCTGACGCGCGGAACGAGCGACACGGCGCGTGAGGCCATCTCCTTGTAGATCGCGCCCGACTTCTCGGCGGTCGTCACCCGCACGGGGCAATCGATCTCAGCGAGCCCCGCGAACGGGTTGCCGCGGACATCGCCGGTGTAGATCTGGTCCATCGCCTCGAAGATCGGCCGGAGGATCGCCTGCTCGATCTCGGGCGTGCAGCAGAGCCGTACTCGGCCATTCTCCAGCGGCGCGAAGCCGTGCCTCACATAGGCCCAGAGCGAAGCCTCGGTCCAATCCGCGAAGGCCGGCGCGGCGCGGTAGCGCTTGAAGACGGCCTCAAGACTGTCGAACTCGGCCTGGCGCCGCAACACGCCTTGCACGCTGGCGGTGGCCCATTCGCTCAATCCGGCCGATGCATCGCGCACCTTGCGCGGATCCATCACGGTCGGCTCCATCACGAACAGGCGCGTGAAGCGGCCACGCCGAAGTTTCGCCGCGAGCAGCAGATCCGTCGCGCCGGCGCTGTGGCCGATCCCGTAGATCCCGTGCAGATCGAGCGCCTCGATCACGCGGCAGACGTCGTCGGCGTAATCGAGGAAATGATAGGCGCCGGGCTTGTGGCTCGCGCCATGGCCGCGGCGGTCGAGTGCATAGACGGTGTAGCTTGACGCCAGCTCGCGTGCGACCTCGTCCCAGACGTCGGCGACGAAACCGGTGCCGTGGAGCAGAAGCGCGGGCGGCTTGCGCTGCTCTCCCTCGCTCCATCGCACAAGCGCAATCTCCGCGCCGGCGGGTCCGATCGAATGACGATGCTGATTGATCATGGGCATGAGGTGAGCGGTGATGCGTCGTAGCTCGGATTATGCATTCACTTCGCGTCTTGCAAAATCATCATGGCGCCTTTCTCGGCGATCATCGCGGTCGGCGTGTTGGTATTGCCTGACGTGATCGTAGGCATGATCGAGGCGTCGACCACGCGCAAGCCGCTGAGGCCGTAGAAGCGCAGGCGCTCGTCGACCACGGCCATCGGATCGCTCGCCGCACCCATCTTCGCGGTGCCGACGGGATGGAAGATGGTGGTGCCGATGTCGCCGGCGGCCTTCGCGAGCGAGGCGTCGTCATCGCCGACAGAGGGCCCTGGCAGATACTCGCTCGGGTGATATCTGGCGAGCGCCTTCTGCCGCATCAGGCGGCGCGTGGTGCGGATCGCGTCGGCAGCAACCTGGCGGTCGTCGTCGGTCGACAGGTAATTCGGCGCGATGATCGGCTTCTCGTCGGGTGTCGCGGCGCGCAGCCGCACGGTGCCGCGCGAGGTCGGCTGCAGATTGCAGGCGCTGACCGTGATTGCTGGGAAGCGGTGCAGGGGATCGCCGAACTTGTCGAGCGACAGCGGCTGCACATGGAACTGGATGTTGGCGCGCGCGCGCGTCGCATCGGAGCGCGTGAAGATGCCTAGCTGCGACGGCGCCATGGTCAGCGGCCCGCGGCGGCGGAAGGCGTAGTCGAGCCCCATCAGCCCGCGGCGGAATAAATTGTAATAGGTCTCGTTCAGGGTGCGCACGCCCTCGACCTTGTAGATTGCGCGCTGCTGGAGGTGGTCCTGCAAGTTGCGGCCGACACCGGGCTTGTCCATCACGATGTCGATGCCGAGCGGCGAGAGCCAGTCGGCGGGCCCGATGCCGGAGCGATGCAGCACCTGGACCGAGCCGATCGCCCCTGCCGAGAGGACCACCTCGCGCTTCGCACGCGCCTCGATGGCCTCGCCATTCTGGATGAAGCGCACGCCGACCACGCGGCCCTGTTCGATGATCAGGCGGTTCACGAGCACGTGCTTCTCGAGCCGTAAATTGTGGCGGTTCAGCGCCGGCTTGAGGAAGCCGCGCGCCGACGACCAGCGCCGGCCGCGCTTCTGGTTGACGTGGAAATAGCTCGTGCCTTCGTTGTCGCCGGTGTTGAAATCCGGGATGCGCTTGATCCCCATCTCTTCGGCGGCGTCGCCCACGGCATCCAGAACTGCCCATGACAGCCGCGGCGCCTCGATGCGCCAGCCACCGCCCGCTCCGTGATGCTCGCTCGCGCCGAGAAAGTGGTCCTCCAGCCGCTTGAACAGCGGCAGCACGTCATCATAGCCCCAGCCGGTCATGCCGAGCTGGCGCCAATGGTCGTAGTCGGCAGCCTGTCCGCGCATCGAGATCATGGCGTTGATGGCCGAACATCCGCCGATGACCTTGCCGCGGGGATAGGCCAGCGAACGGCCGTTGAGGCCCGGCTCGGCTTCGGTCTTGAACATCCAGTCCGAGCGCGGATTGCCGATCGCGAAGAGATAGCCGACCGGAATGTGGAACCAGATCCAGTTGTCGTCACCGCCGGCTTCCAGGATCAGCACGCGGTTGTTCGGATCGGCCGAGAGCCGGTTGGCGATGATACAGCCGGCCGTGCCCGCCCCGACGACGATGTAGTCAAACTCACCTTCGAGCCGTCTTGGCATTCTGCTTCCACCCGGATGGTCACTTGGCTTGACGTCCTAATAGTCGGACGAGGAGGACCGGGACAAGCCCGGCCATGACGATAGGGCAGGGCAACCCCGGTCCCAAGGAGTTAGGCGGACCGCCGCTTGCATGGTAGACACTCCTGTATTCCCAATTCCCAATTTGAGAGCTTGAGATCCTCCATGCCCATCGTGAACCGTGTCGCTGACCTCCAGCCGGACATCCAGGCCTGGCGGCGGGACATCCACCAGCACCCCGAGCTGCTGTACGACGTCCACCGCACTGCCGCATTCGTCGCGGACCGGCTGCGCGAGTTCGGCTGCGATGAGGTCGTGACCGGTCTCGGCCAGACCGGCGTGGTGGGGGTGATCAAGGGCAAGAAGCCGGCCGGTGAAGGCCTCAAGGCGATCGGCCTGCGCGCCGACATGGACGCGCTGCCGGTCGAGGAACAGACCAATCTGCCCTACGCCTCCAAGACCCCCGGCAAGATGCATGCCTGTGGCCATGACGGCCACACTGCGATGCTGCTCGGCGCTGCGCGCTACCTCGCCGAGACCCGCAATTTCGCCGGCGACGCGGTCGTGATCTTCCAGCCGGCCGAGGAGGGCGGTGCCGGCGGCGCGGCCATGGTCAAGGACGGGCTGATGGAGCGGTTCGGCATCGAGCAGGTCTACGGCATGCACAATGGGCCGGGCATCCCAATCGGCTCGTTCGCGATCCGGCCGGGCCCGATCATGGCGGCGACCGACGAGGTCGACATCAAGATCGAGGGCCTCGGCGGCCATGCCGCGCGCCCGCACAAATGCGTCGATTCCGTTCTGGTCGGCGCCCAGCTGATCACGGCGTTGCAGTCGATCGTCGCGCGCAGCGTCGATCCGCTGGAATCTGCCGTGATCTCGATCTGCGAGTTCCACGCCGGTAACGCCCGCAACGTCATTCCGCAGACCGCGGAGCTGCGGGGCACCATCCGCACGCTCACGCCGGAGGTGCGCAAGCTCGTCGAGAAACGCGTGCGCGAGGTGGTGGCGGGCGTGGCGCAGATCACGGGTGCGAAGATCGATCTGCACTACAAGCGCAATTATCCCGTGGTGAACAATCATGCGGCGCAGACCGAGGTGGCGACGCGCATCGCAAAGCAGGTCGCGGGTGAAGCCAACGTGCTCGAGATGCCGCCGCTGATGGGCGGCGAGGATTTTGCCTATATGCTGGAAGCGCGTCCCGGCGCCTTCATCTTCTGCGGCAACGGCGACAGTGCCGGCCTGCATCACCCCGCCTACAATTTCAACGACGAGGCGATCGTCTACGGCACGTCGTACTGGATCAAGCTGGTCGAGGAGTCGCTCGCGGCGGCGTGAGCCTCAATACCGAAGCGGAAATGGAAAAGGGCCCGCGCATCGCACGGGCCCTTTTCTTTGAGCTCTGTGATTGCTCAGAACACCCGCGAGAAGACGTAGTAGAGCACGCCCGAGATGATCATCGCGGCCGGCAGGGTCAGCACCCAGGCCATGGCGATGTTGCGGATCGTGGCCCATTGCAGGCCCGAGCCGTTGGCGGCCATGGTGCCGGCGATACCTGACGACAGCACGTGTGTGGTCGAGACCGGCAGGCCGTAGACGTCGGCGGCGGCGATGGTGGCGGCCGCCGTGATCTCGGCGCAGGCACCTTGCGCGTAGGTGAGGTGCGTCTTGCCGATCTTCTCGCCGACGGTGACGACGATGCGCTTCCACCCGACCATGGTGCCGAGGCCGAGCGCGATGGCGACCGCGATCTTCACCCAGCCGGGGATGAACTTCGTGGCGCTGTCGAGCGAGCCCTTGTAGGCGGTGAGCACGGCGACATCGTCGGCGCTGAGTTCGGCTTCCTTGTCCTTCATCAAAAAGCGGAGCGCTTCCGAGACGAGGTACATGTCGTTGCGGGTGTTGCCGACGATTTCCGCCGGCACCTTGGCGAGCGAGCCGTAGGTGGTGACCTGCTTGGCGATATCGCGCACGAGCACGGCGAGCGACGGGAACGTTCCGCCGGTGACTTCGTGCTGTGCGACATAGTTGGTGACGGCAGGGCGCGGGTTGCCGATCACGTTATAGCCGGCGGCCTTGCCCTCGATGATCCTGCTCGCGGCGTCCGAGTTCTTGATGAACTGCTCGATCTGGGCCTCCGGCAGCGCGCGGTTGAGCGCGTAGGCGGTCGGCACCGTGCCGATCAGGATCAGCATGATGAGGCCCATGCCTTTCTGACCGTCGTTGGAGCCGTGGAAGAAGCTCACCAGCGTGCAGGTGAGGATCAGGATGCCGCGGATCCACCACGGTGGCGGCTGGTCGCCCTTCGGCTCGCCGAACAAGGCGGGCGTGGCGCGCAGCAGCACGGTGCGCAGGATCAGGAGCAGGCCGGCGGCGAGCGCGAAGCCGAACAGCGGCGACAGCAGCAATGCCTTGCCGATGTTGGTGGCCTGGGTCCAGTCGACGCCCGAGGTGCCGCTGCGGCCATGCAGGACCGCGTTCATGATGCCCACACCCATGATCGAGCCGATCAGCGTGTGCGAGCTCGAGGCCGGCAGGCCGAAATACCAGGTGCCGACGTTCCAGATGATCGCGGCGATCAGCAGCGCGAACACCATGGCGAAACCGGCACTGGAGCCGACCTGGAGGATCAGCTCGACCGGCAGCAGCGAGACGATGCCGAAGGCGACCGCTCCCGAGGACAGCAGCACGCCGAACAGGTTGAACATGCCGGACCACACCACGGCGACGTGGGCGGGGAGCGAGCGGGTGTAGATGACGGTTGCGACCGCATTGGCGGTGTCGTGGAAGCCGTTCACGAACTCGAAGCCGAGCGCGATCAGAAGCGCGACGAAGAGCATCAGGAAGGGCGCAATGCTCTTGACCTGCGTGCCGGTGGCATCGACGTCGATCCAGATGCTGTAGGCGACGAAGAGCAGCGCAGCGCCGATGACCCCCATGTAGATCACGCCAGTGAGCGGATGAAATCCGCGGTCGAGGTCGGGCCCCCTACGCAAGGCTGGCTCGATGGAGCCGGGCAAAGCAACGTCACTCATTGGAAATTCTCCTGTCCCAAGGCCCCGATTTTGCTCGCGGCATGTGACAGCCAGTTGAAATGGTTGACGAACGATTGAAATGACGGGGGCTTCTCCACCGCCGATTGCGTGCAGGTAGCCGTCAGGCGGCGCGGGCGGCTTTTTTCTGCAAGCCGGCAGCGATCTTCAGGTCTTCGACAAAACGTTGATATTCCAGCACTTTGGCTTCGGGATCCGGCAGCCGTAGCAGATAGGACGGGTGCACCGTCACCAGGGCCTTGCGGCCGTCGGCAAGGTCGATCAGGCGGCCGCGGTTCTTGCCGATCGGCGTGATCTTGCCGAACACGCTTTGGGCGGCGGTGGCGCCCATGGCCACGACGAGATCGGGCTGGATTGCCGCCAGTTCCCGCTCGTACCACTGCCGGCACGCCCGGATCTCCGGTGTGTTCGGCTTCTGGTGCAGGCGGATTTTTCCGCGCGGCACAAATTTGAAGTGCTTCACCGCATTGGTGACGTAGACCTTCCTGCGGTCGACGCCGGCCTCGTCCAGCGCGCGGTCGAGCATCTGGCCGGCCGGGCCGACGAAGGGATGGCCGGCGAGGTCTTCCTTGTCGCCGGGCTGCTCACCGACCAGCATGATATTGGCGGACTTCGGACCCTCGCCGAACACGGTCTGCGTCGCATCCCTGTAGAGAGGGCAGGCACGGCAGTGGGCGGCTTCCTCGCGAAGCGTTTCGAGATCGTCGGCGGCGGGTTTGCGCTTCATGGGCGGCTCCGGAGACGGTTTGATCCGTCCGCCGGTCCAGCGTTCGGCATCAGAGAGCAGAGGTTCAAGTATCGAGGCTTCCGACAGGTTCCTCCGGCGCTTGTTCGGCGCTTCCGGTGCGATCGGTTGGTCCGGCCGGAAGTGACGGCGCCAGGTTTCCTCCAACCGGTTTGGGGCAGGCATCTCCGCCTGGCTGATCCCCGGCGTGAACGAGATCGCGTGGCCGTCCCAATGGGCGCAAATGTCGGGCGTGAGGATCGACCATGGCATGTCGGCATAGCGGCGCGCGAAGAAGGGGGCAGCAAATTCGACGATGTGATGCTCCGGTATGAACCAGGCGGCGTAATGCGCCTTGTGCTCGCGTCCGATCTCGCGGAAGCGGACGACGTCGCGCATCCGCTGCACGTCGCGATGCACGCTGCCGGCCATTGCCGTCGCCAGCGCGACGTCGGGATCGGTTCTGGTCCCGAGCAGATCGTGATCGCTCCGCAGCCGCGACAGCAGGCGATAGAGGAGCGCAAAGCGCTCAGCGTCGCGATGCAGGATCGCGACGCGTGCGAGCTCGATGAAATCGGCGGGCACGCTGAAGGTGCTGTCGGCCTCGATCGGTGGAAGGCCTGGCGCTTCGCACAGGCCGGGCGGCACGTCGTCTTTCGCATGGCCCTGCACGCGCCACGTCACGTCGGTCGGCGCGACGTGGTGCAGTGCGAGCGCGCGTGCGGTTTTGCGCCAGCCGTCGAAATCGGTCTCGCTGTCGAGAGTGATGAGGTACATGGCACCTGAATCCTCTTGATTCTGCTCATGAATCCGTGGACGCACCAATTCGATTGACTCCAGGGGCGCCGTTAGTTTTATATTAGAACATATCATGAACAAATGAGCCAGCCGCTGGTTTTCTTTTTGAGAGCCACGGCAATCACCTCTGAAGGAGCGGCGAGCATGCGGAGCGCGATCAGCAAAAGTGGTCGCCGGTTTTGCGTCCGATCGCGCTCCTCTTTTTAGGGAGGGCGCATGATCTTGTCGCCAAACCGCTCTCATTTTGGCGGATCATGCGCCACCGCACGTACAAGCGCGCTTGCGACCTTGCGCGGCCAGATCGAGCGCATCGAGACGGCGGAGGCCGCGCATCATCGCGATTGCGTGGCACTCGGCCACCCGGAAGCAGATCGGGCCTTGCAGGGCGGGCTCGCGCGCGCAGCGATCCACGAGGTGTTTTGCGAGGGGCGGCAGGGTACCGCCGCGACGGGCTTCGTCATGGGTCTCGCAGGACGCGTGTCGGCGCGCCGGCCACTGCTGTGGGTGCGGCAGGATTTTTCGGAAGTTGAAACGGGCGCGCTGTCGATGAGCGGACTGGCCGAGCTCGGCCTCGATCCGCGCCGCGTGGTGATGGTGCGCGCTGCCGATGTCGAGACCGCGCTGCGCACGTCGGCCGACGCGCTCGCCTGCGATGCGCTCGGCGCCGTCGTGCTCGAGCTTTGGGGCGAGACAAAGCAGTTCGATCTCGTGGCGAGCCGCAAGCTGACGCTCGCCGCGCAGGCCTCGGGCGTGACCGGGCTCCTGTTGCGGATGGCGGCGCAGCCGCTGCCCTCGACTGCGGAGACACGATGGATGTTGCGCGCGGCACATTCGCCGCCGGGCTCGGTGTGGAATGCCTGGGGCGCACCGCGCTTCGATGCCGAGCTCTTGCGCAATCGTCATGGCCCGTGTGGCCGGTGGATCATGGAATGGAAATGTGATGAGTGCCTGTTCAGTGAACCGTCGGCGTATTCTCAGCCTGTGGCTGCCGCGCCTGCCCATCGACCGGATCAAGCGGTTCTTCGACGGCGGGCTGGGTGATCCCAGCATCGTCGTCACCAAGGACAACAACGCGCTGGTGATCCATGCGCTCGACGAGGCCGCCGAGCGCCTCGGCCTGCACATCGGCCTGCCCTTGGCGAATGCGCGGGCGATGTGCCCGGATCTGAAGGTGTTCGACGCGGACATCGCGGCCGATACAAAGACGCTCAGCGACATCGCCGACTGGTGCGATCGCTTCACACCACTGGTGGCGCTCGATCCGCCGCACGGTCTGTTCCTGGACATCACCGGCTGCGCGCATCTGTTCGGCGGGGAGGCTGCACTGTTGCAGACGCTGGTCCGTGCGCTCGCCCGGCAGGGCTTTGCTGTCAGCGCGGCGATCGCCGCCACCTCGGTCTGCGCGCGCACGCTGACGCGGCAGGTACCTGGCACCATCGTCGCCGATGGCGGGGAGGCGGAGGCGGTCAGCCGGCTGCCGGTGTCCGCGCTCGGCGCGGTTGATGCCATCACTGTCGGTCTGCGCCGCGCCGGCCTGAAAACCATCGGCGATGTGGCGTCGCGCGAGCCGCATGAGATCACCGCGCGGTTCGGCGCGCGGTTCTCTACGCTGCTCGCGCATGCGCTGGGGCAGGGCGATGCGCCGATCAATCCGCGCAAACCGCTGCCCGACTACATCGTGGAGAAGCGCTTTGCCGAGCCGATCGCGACCGACACCATGATCGCGATGACGCTGTCGCGGCTCGCCGATACGCTTGTTACCTCCATGGAGAAGCAGGGCAAGGGCGCGCGGCGGCTGGAAGCCGCCTTCTTCCGCACCGATGGCGTGGTGCGCACGATCATGGTCGAGACCGGGCGGCCGGTGACGCGAAGCGCCGTCATCGACCGGCTGTTCCGTGAGCGGCTCGATGCGCTCGCCGATCCCCTCGACCCCGGCTTCGGCTTCGACATGGTGCGGCTGTCGGCGAGCCGCACCGAGATCGTGGTGCAGGAGCAGCGCGATCTCGACGCCCATGTCCACGACAATGACGAACTCGCCGCGCTGATCGACCGCATCGCCGCGCGCATCGGGGGAAAGCGCGTCGTCGTGCACCTGCCGCAGGACACCCATATTCCGGAGCGCGCGGTGCTGGCCGCGCCCGCGCAGCACCATCTCGCCACGGCCATGCAGGCCGAATGGCCGGCGCGCATCGAGAGCGAACCGCCGCTGCGTCCCTTGCGGCTGTTCGACAGGCCGGAGCCGATCAAGGTGCCGTTCGCGACCGTGCCCGACGGCGCGCCGCATCAATTCACCTGGCGGCGCGCGCTGCATGCGGTGGTGCGGGTGGAGGGGCCCGAGCGCATCGCCATGGAATGGTGGCGGCAGGACGGCAAACAGCTCACGCGGGACTATTTTCGCGTCGAGGATGCCGAAGGCCTGCGCTTCTGGATCTTTCGCGACGGCCTCTACGACAGCGAGCTCATGGACGAGGAGGGCAAGCCTGTTCCCGCCAACTGGTATGTGCACGGTCTCTTCGCATGAACACGCCCGCCTATGCCGAGATCGGCATCACCACCAATTTCTCCTTCCTACGCGGCGGCTCGGATCCGCGCGCCTATGTGCATCAGGCAAGCATTCTGGGGATTCCCGCGATCGGCATTGCCGATCACAACACGCTCGCCGGCGTGGTGCGCGCCTACAAGGAGCTCGACAATGCCGAGGTGATGCACAAGCCGAAGCTGCTGATCGGGGCGCGCATCGTCTTCATCGACGGCACGCCCGACATCCTGGTCTATCCGCGCGACCGCGCCGCCTATGGCCGGCTGTGCCAGCTCCTCACCAGGGGCAAGCGCGGCAACGACATCACGCGGATCGAGAAGGGCGAGTGCCATCTCGCCTTCGACGATCTCCTTGAATTCTCGGAAGGCCAGCTTCTGGTCCTGACGCTGCCGCATCGTTTCGAGCCGGCGAAGGCGCTGGATGTCCTTGCCAAGCTCAAGGCGAGCCTCGCCGAGGGCGTATGGCTGGCGGCGAGCCTGCTTTATCGCGGCGACGACCGGCGTCGCCTCGCGCGGCTCGACGATCTCGCAACGACGGCAAAGGTGCCGCTGCTTGCGACCAACGAGGTGCTCTATCACCATCCCGCGCGCCGCCCCTTGCAGGACGTGCTGACCTGCATCCGGGAAAAGACCACGATCGAGGCGGTCGGCAGGAAGCTCGAAGCCAATGCCGAGCGGTTTCTGAAGACTCCCAGAGAAATGTCGCGGCTGTTCCGCGATTTCCCCGACGCGATCGTGGAGACCATGCGCTTTGCGGACAAGATCGATTTCTCGCTCGACCAGCTCAAATACCAGTATCCGGACGAGCCGGTGCCGCCGGGCAAGACGGCGCAAGGGCATCTGGAAGACCTGACCTGGGCGGGCGTGCAGAAATATTTCGGCGGCAACATCGACGACAAGCTGCGGGCTACCCTGAAGAAAGAGCTCGCGCTGATCGCCGAGCTGAAATACGCACATTATTTCCTCACCGTGCACGACATCGTGCACTATGCGCGCAGCCAGAACATTCTGTGCCAGGGCCGCGGCTCGGCGGCAAACTCGGCTGTGTGCTACGTGCTCGGCATCACCTCGGTCGACCCGACCAAGGTCGATCTGCTGTTCGAGCGCTTCATCTCCAAGGAGCGGCTGGAGCCGCCGGACATCGACGTCGATTTCGAGCATTCGCGGCGCGAGGAGGTGATGCAATATGTCTATCGTCGCTACGGCCGCCACCGTGCCGCGATCATCGCGACGATCATCCATTACCGCCCGCGTAGCGCCATTCGCGACGTCGGCAAGGCGCTGGGCCTGACCGAGGATGTCACCGCCGCGCTCGCCGACACCGTCTGGGGAAGCTGGGGCAAGGGCCTCAACGACATGCAGGTCAAGCAGGCCGGGCTCGATCCCCACAATCCCATGATCAGCCTCGCGGTCGAGCTTGCGACCGAGCTGATCGAATTCCCGCGCCATCTCTCCCAGCATGTTGGCGGTTATGTGCTCACGCAGGACCGGCTCGACACCTATGTGCCGATCGGCAATGCCGCGATGGACGATCGCACCTTCATCGAATGGGACAAGGACGACGTCGACGCGCTCAACATGATGAAGGTCGACGTGCTGGCGCTGGGCATGCTGACCTGCATCCGCAAATGCTTCGACCTGATCGACGAGCACAAGGGCGAGCGTTTGGAGCTGGCAACCGTCAAGCAGGACGATCCCAAGGTCTACGACATGCTGTGCCTCGGGGAATCGCTCGGCGTGTTCCAGGTCGAGAGCCGCGCGCAGATGAACATGCTGCCGCGCCTGAAGCCGCGGACGTTCTACGATCTCGTCATCGAGGTCGCGATCGTGCGGCCCGGTCCGATCCAGGGCGACATGGTGCATCCTTATCTTCGGCGGCGGAACGGTCAGGAAAAGGTGAGCTATCCATCGCCGTCACCGGAGCATGGCGACAAGGACGAGCTCTACAAGGTGCTGCACAAGACGCTTGGTGTCCCGCTGTTTCAGGAGCAGGCGATGCGCATCGCGATCGAGGCCGCACATTTTACATCCGAGGAAGCCAACGGCCTGCGCCGCTCGATGGCGACGTTCCGCAATGTCGGCACCATCGGCAAATACGAGGACAAGCTGATCGGCAACATGGTCGCGCGCGGCTACGATCCCGACTTCGCCAGGAGCTGTTTTGACCAGATCAAGGGTTTTGGTAGCTACGGCTTTCCGGAGAGCCATGCCGCGAGCTTCGCGCAGCTCGTCTACATTTCCTCATGGCTGAAGCATTATCACCCCGACGCGTTCTGTTGCGGCTTGCTGAACTCGCAGCCGATGGGCTTTTATGCCCCGGCACAGATCGTCAGTGATGCCCGCAAGAACGGCGTCGAGGTACGCGACATCGACGTCTCCTACAGCTTCGCGCAGAACACGCTGGAGAACACCGACGGCAAATATTGCGCCGTGCGGTTGGGCTTTCGCCAGATCGATGGGTTTCACTGGCTGGACGAGGATGAGGAGAGGCTGAAACGCTCTCAGCTGTCATTCCACATTGCGCAAGTGCGCAATGGGGGCGCGCCGAAAGGCGCGAGCCCGGAATCCATTCCGCCAGGCGTATGCGGCTCGATGGATTCCGGGTCCGCGCTTCGCGCGCCCCCATTGCGCACTTGCGCAATGTGGAATGACAGGGTGGAGACAGCTCAGAACAATGCGGAGAACCCCCAGGACTGGGCCGACCGCATCGTCGCCGCTCGCAACCGCCGCCCCTTCACCTCACTGGAAGACTTCGCCCGCGACACCGGGCTGCCCAAGCGCGCGCTGATCCTGCTCGCCGATGCCGATGCGTTTCGCTCGCTCGGGCTCGACCGCCGCGAGGCGCTGTGGCAGGTGCGGCGCCTGCCTGACGACGTGCCGCTGCCGCTGTTCGAGGCCGCCGTCGCGCGCGAGCAGCCGGACGAAGGTGCAAGACCCCTGCCGGTGATGCCGCGCGCCGAGCAGGTGGTCGCGGACTACCAGACCATCCGCCTGTCGCTGAAGGGCCATCCGATGGAATTCTTGCGCGAGATGTTCACGAGCGAATGCGTCGTCGCCTGCAAGGACGTCAGTCATGAGAACGAGCGGCGCCGGGTCCGCTGTGCCGGTGTGGTGCTGGTGCGGCAGCGGCCGGGCAGCGCCAGCGGCGTCGTGTTCATGACGCTGGAGGACGAAACCGGCATCGCCAATGTCGTGGTGTGGCCCAAGATCATGGAGCGTTACCGCAAGGAAGTGATGGGCGCGCGCCTCATCCTGGTCGAGGGTTATATCCAGAGCAGCCCCGAAAAGGTGACGCATCTCATCGCGCAGCGCATGATCGACCGCTCGCACGATCTGATCGGGCTCACCAATGATGCCTTGAGCCGCAAGCGTCCGGTGCCGGCCGGCGCCGCCCTGATCGAGCCCCTCAACGACGACCGCCGCGACCACGTCGATACGCCCGCACAGAAAATCCGCCACCCGCGCGATGTCCGCATCCTGCCGCCGTCGCGGGATTTTCATTGAGGGGCGTCACGCAGAATGTCGCCACACCGTCATTGCGAGCGCAGCGAAGCAATCCAGAATCTTTCCGCGGCGCCAATCTGGATTGCTTCGCTGCGCTCGCAATGACGAGTTCGCTGCAACGATTGTGCGCCACATCCTCAGTCGTCATGCCCGGGCTTGTCCCGGGCATCCACGGCTTTCAGCGTGCGCAGCAGTGCGTGGATGGCCGGGTCAAGCCCGGCCCTGACGTCGGAGCGAGCGGCGCGATGATGCCCGCCTCTAAAAATTCACCCGGTTCGAGATCCCGCCGTCGACGACGAGATTGGACCCCGTGGTGAACGACGACACCGGGCTTGCGAGAAACACCGCTGCGCTGGCGATTTCCTGGGGCGTGGCCATGCGTCCGGTCGGATTGCGGGCGAGCGCATCCTCGTAGCGCTTCGGCATGTTCTGCTCGACCGTGTTCCAGACGCCGCCCTTGAAATAGACGGTGCCCGGCGACACCACGTTGACGCGGACCCTCTTCTTTGCGTATTGCCGCGCCAGCCCCTTGGCCATGTGGATCAGCGCCGCCTTGACCGGGCCGTAGGAGCTTGCCTGGTCGGCCTGCGCCGCCGAGACCGAGGAGATGATGACGAAGGCGGCATCGCCGCTCTTCTCGCCGCTTGCCTCAAGGAACGGCCGCGCGGCATCGAACGCATGCACGGCGCCGAGCACGTCGAGCCGGAAATTCTGCTCCCACGATGCCGCATCCGCGCCTTGCGCCATTGCACCGGCATTGGAGAACAGCATGTCGATGCCGCCGAGCTCCTTTGCGACGCCCTCGATCCAGGCTTTCAGCGCCGCGCCGTCGGTGACGTCGACCGGGCCGCCGGTCGCGCGAATCCCGCTCGCCTTCAACTCGGCGACGGTTGCCGCAACCTGATCGGCGTTGCGCGCGCACACCGCGACATCAGCGCCTTCACCGGCCAGCGTTGTCGCAATCGCCCGCCCGATGCCGCGCGTGCCGCCCAGCACGATGGCAGTTTTTCCTTTGAGACCGAGATCCATTGTTGGGCTCCTTTTTGTTGGTCGCAGGGAGTGTAGCCGTTTCAGGAGATGCGCAGAAGCCTCCACGCCGTCATTGCGAGGAGCGAGGCGACGAAGCAATCCAGACTGCCGCCGCGGAAGGACTCTGGATTGCTTCGCTGCGCTCGCAATGACGAAGTTGAAGCAGTTGTAGGGTGGGCAAAAGCGCGTCAGCGCCGTGCCCACCATTCTTCAATGTGCACGAAAGCGGTGGGCACGCTTCGCTTTGCCCACCCTACGAGTTCTCAAATCGACCACCACTTACTCCGGCGCGGCGCCCACCGGCGGGCCGCCGGGCGGGCGGTGCAGGAAGGTCAGCGAGGCGTAGGCGCCGACCCAGGAGCCGGCCGCCGCGAAAGCGACATAGAGGGCGTTTTCGGTGTAGCTGATCACGGCGTAGGACGAGAGCAGGTACCAGATCGCGCTCCAGGTCGCGGCGGGCACGCGCTTGCGCGCGACGATGGCGGAGGTGAACATCACGTAGACCGCGTCGGTCGCTGCCGTCGCAACGAACACGGCGCCCGCGGTGAGGGGATCGATGGCGGCCATTGCAGTCCTTTCTGCGATCGTGGGATGGTCGTGAAAACTAAGGGAGAGAATCAGCCATGCAAAGCCCTGCCGGCATTCTCCGCGACATCTGGACCTCCGCTGGCGGCGAAATGGCCGCACTCGCGCGAGTGCGGCTCACCGGCGAGGAGCCGCAAATCCCGTCCTCGTTTCGTGTCGCCGCCGCAGGCCAGGCCAGCGTTGCGGCCGCGGGCCTCGCAGCCGCCGAGATCTGGCGGCTGCGCAGCGGCGAGGCGCAGGACGTCTCCGTCGACATGCGCCATGCCGTCGTCGAATGCCGTTCCGAACGCTATTTGCGCGTCGATGACAAGCCGCCGCCACCGGCCCGGGACGCCATCGCCGGAGTCTACAAGACCGGCGACAACCGCTTCGTCCGCTGCCACACCAACTTCCCGCATCATCGCGACGCCGTCTGCACGGTGCTGGCCTGCGAGCCGGAGCGCGAGAAGGTGCAGGCCGCGCTGATGCAATGGAAGGGCGCCGATTTCGAGACCGCGGCCTATGCCGCCGGCGGCGTCGTCGCCCTGATGCGCTCCTACGAGGAGTGGTCGGCACTGCCGCAGGCGCGTGCGCTCGCCGAACTGCCGCTGGTCTCGATCGAGAAGATCGGCGAGGCCCCGCCGAGGCCTTGGCCCAAGGGATCATCCAAGGGCGATCGTCCGCTCGCCGGCCTTCGTGTGCTCGATCTCTCCCGCGTCATCGCAGGTCCCGTCGCAGGCCGCACCCTCGCTGCGCACGGCGCGGATGTGCTGCTGGTGTCGGGGCCCGAGCTGCCGGCAATTCCATGGCTCACCATCGACACCGGCCGCGGCAAGCTCACTACGTTCGTCGAGCTGAAGAGCGAAGCGGGGCGGGCGCAATTGCGCGAGCTCTTGAAAGAGGCCGACATATTCTCGCAAGGCTATCGTCCGCGCGCGCTCGCCGCTCTCGGCTTTTCGCCGCAGGATGCAGCAGAGATCAATCCTGGCATCGTCTACGTGACGCTGTCGGCCTATGGCCATGCCGGCCCCTGGGCCGAGCGGCGCGGCTTCGATTCGCTGGTGCAGACCACGACCGGCTTCAACCATGCCGAGGGACAGGCCGCTGGCCTCGAAGGGCCGAAGGAATTGCCGGCGCAGATGCTCGACCATGCCACCGGCTATCTGATGGCGTTCGGCGCGGTGATGGCCAAGGCCCGCCAGGCGCGCGAAGGCGGGAGCTGGCACGTGCGCGTGTCGCTGGCGCAGACCGGGCGCTGGCTGTGGAATCTCGGCCGGCTCGAGGACGGGCTGAAGACCCCGGATATTACGGGGGACGTCGTACATCTGGCGTTCATCGATGCCATGCCATCTGGCTTCGGCACGTTGAAAGCGGTGAGGCATTCGGCGCTGCTGTCGAAAACGCCGGCGCAATGGAGCCGCCCGGCGATGCCGCTCGGCAGCCATCGGGCACAGTGGCCGGCCGGTAGCTGACACGAAGCTGACATCGCAAAATTTTAACAGTAAACCGAAGGGCGACCTGCGTTTTTAGGTTGTCTGAAATCCCAATTCGGCACTATTAGCGCAACCGATGACGCGGTCAGTTGCCGATATCATCGCAGACATGACCGGGCCCCATGGTAGTTGAAAATACCAAGCGATTGCAGGTGCTTACAAAGCAACGGATGATCACATCCGTAGTTTTACTGCTACTTGCCGGGGCCGGCGCCTATGGCTTCGTCGCTGTGGGGGGCAAGGAGAAGAGCCACTCCGAAATCTCCAGCCAGTCGCGCAGGAATGCGCAGAATTTCACGCCGACGCCGTCCGAATGGGCGACGCTGACGATCGAGCCGGTCAAGGCCAAATCCTTCCGGGCCGAATATGTCACCGAAGGCAAGGTCGCGGTCGATGAAGACCGCTCGACCCCCGTGTTCTCGCCCTATGCGGGCCGGGTGACCAAGCTGCTGGTGAAGCCGGGCGAGAGCGTCAAGCAAGGTCAACCGCTGTTCACGATCGAGGCCGCCGACACCGTGCAGGCCCAGAATGATTTCATCGCGGCGATGACCTCGCAGAACAAGGCGAAGTCCTCGCTCGAGCTTTCCGACATCCAGTTCAAGCGCGCCAAGGATCTTTATGAGGGCCACGCCATCCCGCTGAAGGACTATCAGCAGGCGGAAGCGACTCAGGTCCAGGCGCAGAACGACATGCGTTCCTCGGTGACGGCGCTGGAAGCCGCGCGCAACAAGCTGCGCATCCTCGGCTTCACCGACGAGGCCATCAAGGCGTTCCAGGACAAGGGCAGCATCAATCCGGAGATCACGATCTATTCGCCGATCGCCGGCACGGTCGTGCAACGCAAGATCGGTCCCGGCCAGTACGTCAATTCCGGCGCCAGCGATCCGGTCTTCGTGATCGGCGATCTCTCCACCGTCTGGCTCACTGCCTTCGTGCGCGAGAGCGACGCGGCGTCGGTGTGCATCGGGCAGGACATCACCGTCAACGTGATGGCGCTGCCGGGCCGTCCGCTGACCGCCAAGATCAACTACGTCGCCGCCGCGATCGACCCCAACACCCGCCGGCTGCTGGTGCGCGCCACCATCGACAACAAGGACGGCATGCTCAAGCCGGAGATGTTCGCCAATGTCACGATCTACTCGGCTGGCGACCGCGCCGCGCCCGCAGTGCCGAAGCAGGCGCTGATCTACGAGGGTGACCAGGTGCGCATCTGGGTCGCCCGCGAGGACAAGTCGGTCGAGCTGCGCCAGATCAAGATCGGCCTCGTCAATGGCGACCTCGTCGAGGTCACCAGCAACCTGAAGCCCGGCGAGCAGATCATCACCAAGGGCAGCCTGTTCATCGACCGCGCGGCGTCCGGTAGCTGATCGACGACCCCAAGCATAACGAAGACCTGAATGGATCGCCTCGTCGCCCTTGCCGTCAATCGGCGTTACCTGATGGTCGGCATGTTCGTCGCCGTGCTGATCGGGGGCCTGATCGCGTTCAACCAGCTCAACATCGAGGCCTATCCCGATCCGACCCCGCCGATGGTCGACATCGTGACGCAGAGTCCGGGGCTGTCGGCCGAAGAGATCGAGCGCTACATCACGATCCCGATCGAGACCCAGGTCGCGGGGCTGAAGAACCTCACGACCATCCGCACCATCTCGCTCTACGGCCTGTCCGACGTCAAACTGCAATTTTCCTTCGCCTACACTTATGACGAGGCGTTGCAGCAGGTCCTGAACCGGCTGGCGCAGCTCGCGCCCTTGCCCGGCAACGTGCAGCCGCAAATCTCGCCCTTGAGCCCGATCGGCGAAATCTTCCGCTATCGCCTCGTCGGCCCGCCGAACTACAGCGTGCTCGACCTCAAGACCATCCAGGACTGGATCCTGCAGCGCCGCTTCCGCGCCGTGCCCGGCGTGATCGACGTCACCGGGTGGGGCGGCAAGACCAAGACCTACGAAATGCAGGTCGACTTCAACAAGCTGATGGCCAACGGGCTGACGCTGCCGCAGGTGCTCCAGGCGGTCAGCAACTCCAACGTCAATGTCGGCGGCAACACCGTCAACATCGGCTCGCAGTCGGCGGTGGTGCGCGGCGTCGGCCTGATCCGCTCGATCGACGATCTCGCCAACACCATGATCGCGCAGACCTCGGGCAATCCGGTGCTGGTCAAGGACGTTGCGACCGTGACGGTCGGCGAAAAGCCCAGGCTCGGCATCGCCGGCCTCGACGATGCCGACGACATCGTGCAGGGCATCGTCCTGATGCGCCGCGGCGAGCAGAGCACGCCGACCATCAAGCGCGTGGAGCAGCTCGTCAACCAGATCAACAATTCGTCCATCCTGCCGCCCGGCGTGCGCATCGAGCGCATCTACGACCGCAAGGACCTGATCGACCTCACCACGCACACGGTGCTGCACAACATGGTGGTCGGCATCCTCCTGATCGTGCTGCTGCAGTGGATATTCCTCGGCGACTTACGCAGCGCGCTGATCGTCGGCGCCACCATTCCGTTCGCGCTGTTCTTCGCGGTGATCATCCTGGTGCTGCGCGGGGAATCTGCGAACCTGTTGTCGGTCGGCGCGATCGACTTCGGCTTGATCGTGGACGCCACCGTCATCATGGTGGAGGCGATCTTCCGCCGCCTGACCCAGACCACGCCGCTGTCCGAATTCGAGCAGGTGTCGAACGAGACGCTGTTCGGCATGAAGAGCCACGCCATCCTCAGCGCTGCGGCCGACGTCTCGCGCTCGATCTTCTTTGCCGCCGCGATCATCATCGCGGCCTTCCTCCCGCTGTTCACGCTCTCGGGCGTCGAGGGCAACATCTTCGGACCGATGGCGCGCACCTATGCCTATGCGCTCGCCGGCGGTCTGCTCGCGACCTTCACGGTGACTCCGGCGCTGTCCGCGATCATCCTGCCCGCGCATGTCCAGGAGACCGAGACCAAGGTCATGCTGTTCCTGCACCGGATTTACATGCCGGTGCTGAACTGGGCCGTCGCCAACCGCACCATCGTGCTCGGCGGCGCGATCGGCATCGTCGTGATGACGCTGGCGCTCAGCCGCCTGCTCGGCCTCGAATTCCTGCCCAAGCTGGAAGAGGGCAATCTCTGGATCCGCGCCACGCTGCCGCCGACCATCTCGCTCCAGGAGGGCAACACCTACGTCAACGAGATGCGCAAGCTGATCCGCAGCCGGCCCGAGGTGGAATCCGTCGTGTCGCAGCACGGCCGCCCCGATGACGGCACCGACGCGGCCGGCTTCTTCAACGCCGAGTTCTTCGCGCCACTCAAGCCCGCGAGCGAGTGGCCGGGCACGCATGACAAGGAAGAGTTGACCGCGCAATTGCTCAAGCAGCTCGACGACCGCTTCCCCGGCGTCGAGTTCAACTTCTCGCAATATCTCCAGGACAACGTTTCCGAAGCCGTCTCCGGCGTGAAGGGCGAGAACTCGATCAAGCTGTTCGGCAGCGATCTCAAGGCGCTGACCGACACCGCCAACAAGATCAAATCGGTGCTGGCGACCGTGCAGGGCGTCACCGACCTTGCGGTGTTCACATCGCTCGGACAGCCGACCATCCAGATCGACATCAACCGCGCCAAGGCCGCGCGCTATGGCCTTGCGCCCGGCGACATCAACGCCACCATCAAGGTCGCGATCGGCGGCGACACCGCGGGCGACCTCTACGAGCCCGGAAGCGATCGCCATTTCCCGATCATCGTCCGCCTTGCGCCGGAATACCGCAAGAGCGCCGAGGCGATCCAGAATTTGCGTATCGGCGCGCCCGGGCCGAACGGCACCGTCACGCAGATCCCGCTGAGCGAGGTCGCAACCATCAGCCTCGTCTCCGGCGCCGCCTACATCTATCGCGAGCAGCAGGAGCGTTACCTGCCGATCAAGTTCTCGGTGCGCGAGCGTGACCTCGGCAGCGCGATCCGCGAGGCGCAGCAGAAGATTGCCGACCAGGTGCAGTTGCCGCCCGGCTCCCACATGGAATGGGTCGGTGAGTACGGCAACCTCCAGGACGCGATTCGGCGGCTGTCGATCGTGGTGCCGATTTCGCTGGCGCTGATCGCCATCCTGCTCTGGTTCAATTTCAGCTCGATGACCGACACGCTGCTGGCGATGAGCGTGATCCCGATGGCGATCTTCGGCGGCGTGCTCGGGCTCGTCATCACAGGTACGGCGTTCAGCGTCTCGGCGGCGATCGGCTTCATCGCGCTGTTCGGCATCGCCGTGATGGACGGCATCATCATCATCTCGCAGTTCAACCAGCTCATCGAAGAAGGCATGGACCGCATGACCGCGGTGGTCCGGACCGGCGAGCTGCAGCTTCGGCCCGTGCTGATGACCTGCGTGGTCGCCGGCGTCGGCCTCCTTCCTGCCGCGTTGTCGGAAGGCATTGGCTCGCAGGTGCAGAAGCCGTTGGCGGTCGTCGTCGTCACCGGCATGATGCTGGCGCCGGTCGTCATCCTGGTGACGTTGCCGGTGCTGATCTCCTTCTTCTCGCGCCGCGCGCGCTGAGAGCGTTAGAACCCGTAGAGCCGCGCCGGATTATCGACCAGGATCTTCTTGCGCACGTCCGCGTCCGGCGCCCAGATCGGAAGCTGGTTGAGTAGCCGGCCGTCGTCGATCTGGTAGAGCGGCGCGATGTCGGTGGCCTTGCGACCCTCGACGCGACTCGAATCCGGATGCGGCCAGTCGGTGCCCCAGACGATGCGGTCCGGATTCGCCGCGATCAGCGCCCGCGCATAGGGCACCATGTCCTGATAATTGGGCGCGAGCTTTGACGAGCGATAGGCCCCGGAGATCTTTACATAGGCCTTGCCGGATTTGACGAGCTCGATCAGGTCGGCAAATCCCGGCTGCTCCAGCCCGAGCGGGGCCTCGAGACCGCCGAAATGGTCGAACACGGCCGGCACGGGCGCGGCCAGCACGAGATCCTTGATCGCCGTGATCATCGGCAGCGTCGTGTAGAGCTGCACGTGCCAGCCGCGCGCCTTCATGCGCTCGATCGCCGCGGTGAAGCGGGCCCGGCCGACATTGGGATCGCTGATGCCGCCGGTAGCAAGATTGATGCGGATGCCGCGGAAGCCATCCTGCTGCATCGCATCGAGCTGGGCTTCCGTGGTCTTGTCGTCGATCACGGCCACCCCGCGTGCGGCCGCCCCGCGCGCCTTCATGCCGAACCGGGTGGAGGCGTTGTCGGTGCCGTAGACGCTCGGCGTCACGATCACCACGCGCTCGATACGCAGCGCCTTGTGCAGCGCCGCCATCTCATCCGGCGACGCCAGCTCCGGCGTATAGACGCGTCCGGCAAAGAACGGAAACTTCTCGGGATCGCCATGGATATGGGTGTGGCAGTCGCAGGCGTGCAGCGGGACGTCGAAATTGACCGGCGTCGCGGGCTGCGCCGCCTTGGCGTGGGCTTTGCTGGTCATGGCTACTCCGGCGGCAAGGGATGCAAGCAGGACGCTGCGTCGGTTGAGCATGATTTCTCTCCCCGCTTATTGTTCTGATGGGGGAGATTATCACGTCCGCTCGGGGCCTTCTTCGTCTCGCCGCCGCATGGCTGGTGAGCGTTGCAAGGAGTTCTTCAGGATTTGGCCGGCAGGATCGCGGCATTGAACCCGGCGACGGCCGGTTTGACTAATGATCCGCGCGCCCGGATCATCATCCTCCCACCGGAATCACTTCATGCAAAAATCTTTTGGAAAATTCAAAACAGGCGTCTCCGCCGCGGCCGTGCTTGTCGCGCTGTTCGGCGTCTACGGCTTCCGCAAATTGCAGGCGCTGGCGGCCGATCCCACCGGGCCGAAGGATTGCCGGGCGGCGGAGGATATTGGCGAGCAGGGCAGGATCGATCTGGACAAGGTGAGGGCGATCGCGCCGCTTCCGGGCGTGAAATGGTCGCAGCTCGGCGGCAGCATCAACGATGCGAGCTGTCTCAACCGCACCGAAATCTACGGCGTGGTCGAGGTGCACAGCGTCGACGATATCGCCAGGACACTGGCGTTTGCCCGCGACAACAAGCTGCCGATCACGACGGCGGGCGTGCGCCACTCCATGGGCGGGCAGGCCTTCCGCAAGGGCGGCATCGTGCTGGACATGCGTACGTTCAACCGCATCACGCTCAACGAGGCCGCGCGCAGCGTCACCGTGCAGCCGGGCGCGACCTGGCACGACATCCAGATCGCGCTGCATCCGCGCTTTGCCGTACGCGCCATGCAATCGACCGACATCTTCAGCGTCGGCGGTTCGATCTCGGTCAATGCCCACGGCATGGATCACCAGGCTGGCGCGCTGGCGCGCTCGATCAAGGCGATGAAGGTCATGCTGGCCGACGGCTCGATCCGGACCGTCTCGCCGACGGAGAACACGGAACTGTTCAACCTCGTGGTCGGAGGCTACGGCCTGTTCGGCGTCATCATCGAGGCCGAGCTCGATATCGCCGACAACACGGTCTACCAGACCGGCCGCCGCGTGCTCGACTACAAGACGTTTCCAGCGCTGTTCTCCGGCGAGATCGAGAACGACACCAATATCGGCCTGATGTACGGCCACCTCTCGACCGCGCCGAGCAGTTTCTTGCAGGAAATGCTGCTCTACACCTACACCAAGGCCGACGGCAGCGATTTCGCGATCGAGGCGCTGGGTGAGGTCAGCAGCACGAAGCTCAGGCGCCTCACGATCAACCTGTCCAAGCAGGGGCCATTCTTCCAGGAGCTGAAGTGGCTGTCCGAGAAGCATATCGAGCACCGGATGGAGAGCTGCACGGTAACCCGCGCCCAAGCGATCGCGTCGGGCGAAGCCTGCCTCGTCAGCCGCAACAATCCCATGCATGATTCCGTGCCGTACTTGCGCAACGCTCTGCCGGATGAGACCGACATTCTCCACGAATACTTCATCCCGCGCAAAAACTTCGTCGCCTTCGTCGACGGCATGCGCAAGATCATGCTCGCCAACAACACCAACCTGCTGAATGCATCGGTGCGTGTCGTCCACAAGGAAGATAACTTCCTGACCTATTCCCCGGAGCCCGCCTTTTCGCTGGTGCTCTATATCAATCAGCCCACCGACGACGAGGGCAACCGCCGCATGAAGAGGACGACGGAAGAGCTGATTGATCTCACCATCGCCAACCAGGGCCGCTTCTTCCTGCCGTATCAGCTCTATTATTCGCGCGACCAGCTCAAGAAGTCCTATCCGCAGATCGACGACTTCTTTGCTGCCAAGCGCAAATATGACCCGGCGGGGCTGTTCACCAACACGATGTACCAGAAATACGCCTCGTGAGCTGAGTGCGTCAGCTACGCTCGCGGCGTGGCGCAAGCCCGTTGCAGCCACCGGCCTCTTCGGCATCGAGCACGAGCAGGGCGCCCGCATTGTAGAGCCGGCTGACGAAGTCGGCGGCGTCGGAGCGGGCGATCGTGACATAGGCGCTGGATGCCAGCACACGCCCGTTGGCCCTCGCGACCGCCGCAATCGCCTGCGCCTGCGGCCCGATCACGGCCAGCGAGCGGCCCGGTGACGTTCCGAAGGTGAGGGCGACGACGAGCACCAGCCAGCCCACGACGACGAGCGGAATCGCAAGTGCGATCCTGCCGAGCGGGCGCAGTCCTGTCCGGCTAGTAATCATAGAAGTGCTCAAGGCTCACACCCTTCGCCGTCAGCCCGCGCTTGATCTCGATCAGCCGGTCGATCCTAGCCTTGAGGCCGGCCCGGCGAAAGCCGGGCTTGGCGTCGAGATCCAGCGAAAACAGTTCCGTCGTGTCGGAAACGTCGAGCACCCCATCTTTCGGCGCGATCACCGTGACGAGGATGTCGTGATTGCCGGCGATCTCGGCGAGGCCGTGACCGCCGTCCAGCAGCTTGCTCAGGATTTCCGTCAGCGCCTTGTAGCGTGGGGCCTGCACCAATTGCCAGTCGGGCGAGAGGTTGCGGATCGGCGTGATGCGCGGCTCCGCGGCCAGCGTCTCCGGCGGCAGCGTCTGCACGACGAACATGATGTCGCGTGGCTCGTCGTCATTGGAGGCATCGAGCGCGGCCTGGATCGCGTGCGCGTAGCCGATCTTGATGAAATATTCGGTGCCGAGCGCGAAGTCGCGCTCCCGGGTGCGCCAATTGCTCGGCGTCGGCGCCGAGATCGCCTCGAGACCATCGAGCTTGTCGCGAAACGGATATTTGAACCAGGGCACGGTGTAGAGGAACGCGGCGTAGTCCTGCAGCACCGTGCGTGCATATTCGTCCTGCGGCGTCAGGTGATCGCCGCGGATCCATTCGAACAGGCGGCCGACCGTGTTCTCGTAAAATCCCTTGATGGCGTATTCGGTCGAGTAGCTGATCCCGATCACATAGATCATCAGCTTGACGTCGAAGCGGGACTCCGTTGCGGCCGGCATCGCACGGTTGATGGTGCAGAAGCTGCGCCAGAAGCCGAGGATGTGGCGGAGATAGCCGAACTGGCTTTCGGTGGAGTGATCGAGGAAGCGGCCGAAATCCTCGAAGGAATAGACGATGTACCATTCCGGGAAGGTGAAATAGGTGTTGTCGAGCGGCCGGCGGTAGCCTTTCTCCGTGATCGGCGGCAGCGCGATCGCGGCCGTCGCCGCTGGAGCAGCTTGCGACGTGGGCTGGCAGGTCGCCTCGATATAGGCGAGCGGCACGAGGATCGCGACGGCGACCAGCGCAAGCAGCGTCAGTATGAAGCGGCGCAGGCGCTTAAGCATGGACCGGGCGCGTGCGCGGGACGAGCAGATAGCCGATCAGGATGGCGACGCCGCCGAGGCCGAGATGCGGCGCGTTGGCGAAGATCCGGGTCGAGAGCGGCAGGTTCAGGACGCCATTGATGAGGATGCCGAAGTCGAGATAGCCGGAGCCGGTGAGGAGACCGAGCACGCCGTCAGCGAAATAAAAGACGCCGAAGAGCTGGAAGAACAGTTCGGATGCACGGCGCGAGGTCAGCGCTGCCGCCAGCGCCCAGAGCGCGGAGACCAGATGCAAGCCATCGGCGTACCAGGTGCGGCGGAACAGACCGAAGATCATGTCGTTCTGGTCGATGAAAAGGGGGATGTAACCGGTCAGGATCACGAAGCCGAGCAGCGCCGCATAGCCAAAGGCGCACAATCTGATGATGTCCATGGTCTCTCCGGTGGCCTCTCGAATCTTTCCAAGTCTAGAGTGTCGCAAGCGCCTTGAGCAGGGCGTCGTTGAAGGTTTGGGGATCCTCGATCTGAGGGATGTGGCCGAGCCCCGGCAGCAAGGTTAAGTGCGCCTGCGGCAGCAGGGCGTTCAAATCGCGCGCCTGCCCGAGCGGCGTCACCGTGTCCATCTCGCCCCAGAGGATGGCGACGGGCCGTTTCAGCCGTGGATAGGCGCTGCGGTCGGCACTCTCTGCGCCGCGATCCGAGCCCGCGAAATAATACAGCCAGTCGGCGACGTCGGACGTGCTGTTCTGCCGGGTGAGGGGACGCTGCAGGATTTCGACATATTCGGGCCGCGCGCGCTCCTTCTTCGCGATCAGCGACTTCAGCAGCATCTTTGTCGCAAAGGGATTGGTGACGGTCAGCGACACCAGTATTTCGCGCAGCCATTTCGGCTGCAGCAGCGCCGGCGCGTCCGATGGCGTCGCCATCAGGCCGAGCGCCGCATCGACCAGCACGAGCGCGCGCACACGCTCGGGAAAGCGCAGGACCAGTTCGGTCGCCGCTCCCGCGCCGAAGGAATGTCCGACGATGATGGCAGGCTGCGCATCGAGCCGCGCCAGCACGTCGTTCACCCGCTCGGCCTGATCCTGTCGCGTGTAGCTGCCGGGCCGGTCCGAAAAGCCGAACGGCGGGAGGTCGAGCGCGATGACGTGATAGCCGGCGGCCGCAAGCGCATCGGTCGTCGCGCGCCATAGTTCGCTCCAGGCGGCCGTGCCGTGAAACAGCACGACCGGCGTGCCGCTCGCGGGCCCCTTCTCCTGGATGAAGACATCGCCGGAGCGGGTCGCAACCCAATGCCCGGTCGACGGCGCAAGATCGCCGCGGCCCGCCGTCTCGCGCGCGGCCGCTGCAATCCGAAATGCCGCGATAGCGGCGACGATCAGCAACACAACGATCAGGCACAGTTTGGCCGCGCCGCGAAGAATTCTGGAGATCAAATGGCCCTCGGCAGACCGACGCGAATATGTGGCGGATACTCTAGCGGAGGTAGAGCAGCGAGCCAGCCGCAAAGTGCAGGCGCACTGCTTGTGCAGTTAATGAATCACTGCCCCGACGGCGTACGCAGCCCGTGCCAGGC
Source organism: Bradyrhizobium sp. Cp5.3 (assembly GCF_000426265.1). Lineage (NCBI taxonomy): Bacteria > Pseudomonadati > Pseudomonadota > Alphaproteobacteria > Hyphomicrobiales > Nitrobacteraceae > Bradyrhizobium > Bradyrhizobium sp. Cp5.3. The sequence goes on from NZ_AUFA01000002.1 coordinate 385,129, forward strand.
GTCGCGGACCTGGTGGTAGTGCACCTCGGGCAGGTAGTCCGGCGTGCTCAGGTTCAAGGTCTTGACGTCGAGATGGCCGACGGCGCTGAGCAGCGTGTAGGAGGCGATGACGCGGTCGCGCAGCGCGCCGATCAGGCGTGCCTTGGCCTGGATCAGGTCGGCCTGCGAGTTCAGAACGTCGACCGTGGTGCGCTGGCCGCCGGCGGCCTCGCGCTGCACGCCTTGCAGCGCGACCGTCGCCGCTTTCACTTCCGATTCGGAGGCGGAGACCGCGATCTTGGCGCCTTCATTGGCGACCCAGGCGCTGACCGCGGCCGTGCGCGCCTGGTTGCGGACCTGGTCGAGCACGAGCCGGCTCTGCGCCGTGACCTCCTTGGCCTGCCGGGTTTGCGAGGCGGCCGTGCCGCCGTCATAGATCGGTGCGGTGACGCTGGCGACGATCGAGGCCTGGTCGGTCGCGAAGGTGCTGAGCGACGGGTCGTTGTCGCGGCTGCGACTGGCGCTGCCCTGGACGCTGGCGCTGGGCAGCAGCGCGCCTTCGGCAACGCGGATTTTGGTCGAGGCGGCGTCGACGTCGAAGCCGGCGGCCATCACCGCCGGATGCTCGCGGATCGCCATCGCCATCGAATCCTCGCGGCTCTTCGGCAGATAGCGATCGACAACCTCGGCGGGGCGAAGCTGCGCAGGCGGATTGCCGATCACCTGGGCATAGGTTGCCTGGCTCACGGCAAGCGCGACTTCGGCGGCGTTGAGATCGGAGAGCCCGCGGTTGAGGCGGGCCTCGGCCTGTGCGGTGTCGGTCGGGGTGACGTCGCCGGCATTGAGGCGGCGCTGGGTGACGGCGAGCGTCTCGCGCAGGAAGGCGACGTTGGAGCGCTGCGCCTCAACCAGCGACTGGTTGGCGAGCACATTGGTGTAGGCCGTAACGGCGTCGAGCAGCACGCCCTGGCCGACATTGCGCAGCGCTTCGCGGCCGGATTGCACCTGGAGCTCGGCGACACGTACGCTGTTGGCGGTCCGGAAGCCGTTGAACAGGGTCTGCGTCACGGTGACGCCGATGACCCATGGCTTCAGGCTCGCGGTCTGGATGGTGTTGTCGGGCAGCAGGTTGCGCACCGTCTGCAGGCCGGCGCTCAGGCTCGCCACGATCTGCGGCCGGTAGCCGGCCAGCGCCTGCGGCACGTTCTCGTCGGTTGAGCGTTGACGGGCCCGCTCGGCATTGAGCTGCGGGTTGGTCTGGTAGGCCTTGACCAGGGCCTCGGGCAGGGCCTCTGCGCCGGCAGTTGCGGGCAGGGCACAGCAAAGTGCCAGCGCGGTCCATGTCGCCAAGACAGGACCGACGCCCGATCGATGTCGCGTCATGACGCGACCAGCTCTGGCGGCATGCCCAATCATGTATTCCCGCAAAACCCCGGCTGTCCGCCCCCGCCGACGGCGGCCCTCATACCTGTTTAACCAGCGCCGGTCCCGCAGGCAAACTGCCGCGGGCAATACCCCCATGAAATCCGTGCTTGTTGCAGCTGCGTCACAGCGATTCCATAGGAAGCGGCTGAAGCCTTACACCAGCCTTACCGGTGCTTCCCTTGCCGGTGCTTGCCCTACCGGTTCTTGTTCACCGGCTTGCGCTTCTCGATGAACGCGGCCATGCCCTCGGAGCGGTCTTCCAGCGCGAAGGTCGCGTGGAACAGGTTGCGCTCGACGCTCATGCCCTCGGCGAGCGTGGTCTCGAAGGCGCGGTTCACCGCCTCCTTGGCCATTGCGGCGGCAGGCTGCGACATCGCGGCGATCTTCTCGGCCGCCGCGATCGCCTCGTCCATCAGCTTGTCGGCGGGTACGATGCGGCTGACGAGGCCGGAGCGCTCGGCTTCCGCCGCGTCCATCATCCGACCGGTGAGGCAGAGATCCATCGCCTTGGATTTGCCGATTGCGCGGGTCAGGCGCTGCGTGCCGCCGATACCGGGAATGGTGCCGAGTGTGATCTCGGGCTGGCCGAACTTTGCGGTGTCGGCCGCGATGATGATGTCGCACATCATCGCGAGCTCGCAGCCGCCGCCGAGCGCGTAGCCTGCGACGGCGGCGATCGTCGGCTTGCGGCAGCGCGCGATTCGGTCGCCGCCGATCGCGGCAAAATCCTCGGAGAACATGTCGATGAAGCCCTTCGGCTGCATCTCCTTGATGTCGGCGCCGGCGGCAAAGGCCTTGTCGCTGCCGGTCACGACGATGCAGCCGATGGCGTCATCGGCCTCGAGATCGTCGACGGCTGCCGCGATCTCGCGGAAGACGCCGAACGAGAGCGCATTGAGCATCTTCGGCCGGTTCAGCTTGACGATGCCGACCGCGCCTTTGCTTTCGACGATGATGTGTTCAAACGTGCTCATGCTCCACCCACGCTTTTGATTGAGCGGGCAATTTGCCCGCTGGCGCGGTGGGCTTCAAGGGGCCAAAGGCGGGACGCGCGGGTAGCGCGCCCCGGAACAGGTCGTCAGGCCATGAACATGCGCGCGGCTGACGCCAGCGTCAGGAACGCGCCGAACCCGATGAAGATCTTGCCGATCAGGGAGCTCTGGTCCCAGGCCGAGCTCTGCTGGCTGCTCGCGGCCATCACCGGCGCCGGACGCGGCTGCGCGTCGGTGGCGGCAATCACCGCCTTCTGCGCGGGCGGGTTGTCCTGTTGCAGGGCGCGATCGACGTCGTTGAGCTGGTCAGGCGCAACCACCTGGTTCTCGGCACCGGGGGCGGCTGAGTCGTCGGCGGCAGCCTGGACATTGTCGTTGGCCCGGTTGGTCATCGCGGTGGCCGCGGCGGCGGTCGGGGTGTCGGCGGCAGCGAGCTGCGCGTTGGCATTGGCGACGGTCGGCGGCATCTGGCTGGAGGCCGGCGCGTCGCTGTTGGTCTTTGCATCGGCTGCCTTTGCCGTGTCCTTCTTGTCGGCCTTGTCGTCGGCGGATTTTTCCGCCGTCTTGCTGCTGCTGCGGTGCGAGGCGTGGCGCCGGTGCTTGCTGGGCTTGACCTCGTCGGCCTGTTTGCTCGCGCTGTCCGTTTTGGTGGTCGCATCCGGCGCGGCCTGCGCAGCGCCTCCGAACAGCAAGAAAAGTCCGGCCAGAAGAATCAAGGCCGCGCGCCCGCTGGCTTTCATCATGTTGACGATCTCCCCAATTGGCCCGTCCCGGGGCGAACAGAGACGCCGGCGCGTGACCACAGCGGGGCGGAAAATGGGAATCTTCGGGCTACAGCGGGCAAAAACGGGGCAAACCGCTGCCTCGCGGGCTGCCGCCGGGTGCCAGCGGGAGCGATCGGTGTTATGAGCCTCCCGGGCCTTTGCGGACGGGGACGGCGCATCGATCACGACTTCGTGATCATGAGGTGCGAGCGTAACAAATTGAAAGAACGGCCGAATTGCATGGTGAGGGGCGCGCGTGCGCGGACGTGAGGACGAGTGGACCGGCCTGATGCGGTCGGCCATGGCAGGCGATGATGCGGCGTATCAACGCCTGTTGAGGGCGATCACGCCTGTGCTGCGCGCTGCCGCGAGGCGCGGCCTGGCGCGGGCCGGGCAGCCTCCCGACCAGGCCGAGGATATCGTGCAGGAAATTCTGTTGGCGGTGCATCTGAAGCGGCACACCTGGGATAGCGAGGCCCCCTTCGCCCCCTGGCTGTTCGCGATCGCCCGCAACAAGCTGATCGACGCTCTCCGGCGACGCGGCAGGCGCATCTTCGTCAACATCGACGATTTCGCCGAGACGCTGCCCGGCGAGGCGCCGCAGGAGACGGCTTCGGCGAGCGAGGTCGCGACCCAGCTCAACACCCTGCCGCAGCGCCAGCGTGACGTCCTGCAGTCGATCGCGGTCGATAGCGCCTCGATCAAGGACACGGCGGCAAAGTTCTCGATGAGCGAAGGTGCGGTGCGCGTCGCGCTGCATCGGGGCCTTGCCGCGCTCACGGCCAAACTGCGGGACCGTTAGTCATGGATACCGATCAACTCATTCGCACGCTCGCCGCCGACAATGCCCATCGCGCGCCGCGCGTCGGCGCGGTGCTGACGATGGCGCTGCTGGTGGCGGCTCCCTTGTCGATCCTGATCTTCGCGACCTTCCTCGGCGTGCGGCCCGATGTGATGAGCGCGATGCATAACCCGTTCTTCGACATGAAGTTCGCGGTGACGTTGTCGCTCGCGATCCCCGCGATCATCATCAGCCTGCATCTGTCGCGTCCTGAAGCCTTGATGCGCGGCTGGGGCTGGCTGCTGCTGCTTCCCGTCGGACTGCTCGCGGTCGCGATCGGCGGCGAGATGATGATGGCGCCGGCGATGCCGATGACGATGCGGATGGTGGGCAAGAACTCCAGGGTCTGCCTGTCGGCGATCCCTGCGATGTCGTTGCCGCTGCTTGCCGGCGCGTTGTTCGGATTGCGCCACGGCGCACCGTCGCGTCCCGCGCTCGCCGGCGCGCTGGCCGGCATGTTGTCGGCGGGGCTCGCCGCGACGCTCTATGCCTCGCACTGCACCGACGACTCGCCGCTGTTCGTCGCGACCTGGTACACGATTGCGACCGCGCTCGTGACCGCGGTCGGCGCGCTCGCGGGATCGAAGGTCTTGCGCTACTAGCGCGCCGCCTCAGGCCGGCGACGTCGTGTTCTGCTGCATGCGATGGAAGCGCAGCACCTGCTGCGCGGTGGAGCTACGCAAGGCATCGTAGGTATCCCGCAGCGTCAGCATGTCCGTCTGTGCACCGCCGGACAGCTTTTCGCGCATGGCGATGATCGCGCGCACGCTCGACCACGACATGCCCGCGACCTTGGCGAGGATCATCACACCCTCGTTGCGGCTCTCGACCATCATGTTCTCGGCGGTCTCGACCGCGACGCCTGCGAGCGCCGCCAGCCCGGCGTTGGTCTCGTCGAACTTGCCCTGCTCGGCAAAGGTCATGACCTGGTATTCGTTGAGGCGGCCGTCCTCGTGCAGCGACTTCACCAGCGCGCGCGCCATCTCGGTCTGCCTGGTCATGGCGGCGGCGCGGACGCGCTGGGTCGCTTCCTGAACCACGCTGGCGACTTCGCCGGCAAGCTCCGGATTGGCGGCCTCGAGCTTCCTGCGCACGCTCAGCGAAGCCTTCGCGACCAGCTTCAGGTAATGATGGCGCGGCAGGTCGGGCCGCAGGCCGATGCAGGTGGCGAGGTCGTCGTCACGCTCGGCGCGCGTGACGAGGTCCGTAAGGCTTCCCTCGGAGAACCGGGCGCCCGGATTGGCGACGGTCGACTGCACCACGTCGTCGTTGCCGCGCGCCACCAGCACGTCGGTGAGCGCGTCCGAGAGCACCCGCCGCAACGAAATTGCCTTGAGGTGGGCCTGGCTCTTGCTGCGCGCGATCTCGATCAGGGTGGCCTCGTCCAGCCGTTCCGACTTCGACAGCACAGGACCGGCGACGTCGATGACATCGTCGAGTGCCAGCGTGCGGATGATCCGTGGCGGCGCAGCTCCGATCGGGGCGAGGCGGTCGGCGAGCAGCGCCTTGGCCGAAGTCTCGATCCGCTCGACCAGGCACTGGAAGACGTCATCGAACAGGCGGACGTGCTGGTCGGAATAATCCACCGCGTTGTTGATGAAGAGGTCGGTGACGCGACGCAGCGTCTCCACCCGGCGTGCGACCGTGCCGTGCGAGAGCGCGGCCTGCAATTCATCGAGCAGGTTTTCGGAAGGCTTGGCGGATTTGGATCTCATAGCCCTGTCCTGGAGCGTTTGGTCCGGCGGCTTCTGCGCGACCGGCGGCAATGGAATGGTCAGCTCGTTGCAATTCGGTTGCGCCCTTGCGCCTTGGCGGAATAGAGCGCGCTGTCGGCGCGCGCGAGAAATGAGTCGGCAGTATCGTTGTCGCGCAGCGAGGCGACGCCGGCGGAAATCGTCACGTTCATGCCGGAGGAGAATGTATTCCAGTCGAGATCGGCGACGATCCCGCGCAGCCGCTCGAGCATCCGCGCGGCGGCGTCGGCTCGCGTGTTCGGAAGCAGCAGCAAAAATTCCTCGCCGCCGTAGCGGCCGAAGCGGTCTTCCGGACCGATATTGGCGAAAATGGTGATCGCGAAGGTGCGCAGCACCTCGTCGCCGACGGGATGGCCGTGGGCGTCGTTGATGCGCTTGAACCAGTCGAGATCGATCAGCGCGATCGCAAAGGATTTTGCCGTCTCGCGCGATCGCTCGATCTCGGCGTCGAGCAGCCGCATGATGCAGCGGCGGTTATAGGAGCCGGTGAGTTCGTCGAGCTCGGCGAGTTCCTCGATGCGCTGATAGGCGGCCTTCAGCTCGATGCTGCGCCGGTACAGGATCTTGCGCAGCGTGCTGCCGAACAGGCCGAGGAAGGCACACTGGCCGATCACGAGCACGAAACACAGCATCGAGGCGGTCCGCTCGAGACGCGTTGCGACGGGCAGTCCGATCGGCAGGTCCGAGACCAGGAAGACGAATGCGAGCCCGGCGGTCGCCAGGCTCCAGGTGAGCATCGCCTGACGCGAGGTCATGCGCAGCGTGCCGAACGCGAAGATCAGGAACAGCACGCTGATGAAGGCGACCCCGACCGTCGGCACCGCGAGCAGGAAGATCATCTGCAGCGCCATATGCGCCGAGATCTGGAAGACGGTCAGGTAATGGTCCTCGAACTGGTCGCCGAAGCCGGATTCAGACAGCACGGCGAACGTGCCGATGATCATCAGGCCGCCGAACCAGAACAGCGATGGCACGGCCATCGAAATCGCGCCGTCATGGGCGTAGAGCAGCAGGACCGACGCGCCGAGCGAATAGCTCACGACCTGGCCGACATACATCTGCCGCCGCTGCCGCATCCGTCGCGCGCGCACCTCCGGCGCCGTCGCGCCGGGCGCCGGCGCAAGCTCCGCGGCTTCTGCGGCATTCCGGTCCGGGAGGGACGTCGCGGCCGTGCTCATGCTCTCGCCGTTGGTGGGTGTCGGTCCAAAAATCTACGTGGCAAGCCTTTAGGTTTGGTATCCTCGCCTTGCGAATCCGGGCTCGTTGCGCTGGCAAATGGCCTTGATCCGACACGAAATTTAGTGAGCGATTAGGGATCGTTGACGATCGGTCGAGCCAAAGCAGGGGTTCGTGAGACATACGTCGTGCAGGGCTGCTGCCATGGATCGAGCTTTGGTCGGGCCGCGTGCGCCCGACAGGCACTCCGCAGGAAAGTTTTTCAGTATTATGTTACCGATATGGAGCAGGGCAGCCAACCGCCGCGGGCGGCGAAAGGAAAATACGCGTATGTGGGGTAGATCACACAGGGCCCCGTGTGTCTGCGGTAAGCTGAAGAATCTTGCGCCTCCCGTCGAACCGTCCGCCGTTTCGACCCGACCAACCTTGCGAGACGGCCTTTGAGCGTGACACAGGCGGCTTCGGACGAGGTCCTGATCGCCAGGATCGCTCAAGGCGACCGGCTCGCCATGCAGGTGCTGTACGGGCGGCATCATGTCAGGGTGTATCGCTTCGGGCTCAGGCTCGTGCGCGACGAACAGGTGGCGGAGGACCTCATAAGCGAGGTGTTTCTCGACGTCTGGCGTCAGGCCGGCAAGTTCGAGGGCCGATCCGCTGTTTCCACCTGGCTGCTGGCAATCACCCGATTCAAGGCCCTGTCTGCGCTCCGGCGCAGGAAGGACCTCGAGTTGGACGACGAAGCTGCCAACGCGATCGAGGATTCGTCCGACGATCCGGAAACGGCGGTGCAGAAGAAGGATACCAGTGAAGCGTTGCGGGAGTGCCTGACGTCACTTTCGCCGGAACATCGGGAAATCGTCGACCTTGTCTACTACCACGAGAAGTCCGTGGAGGAGGTGGCCGAGATCGTCGGAATACCGGAGAACACGGTAAAGACGCGCCTGTTCTATGCGCGCAAGAAACTGGCCGAACTGCTGAAGGCAGCCGGCGTTGAGCGAGGCTGGCCATGATGGCTTTGAGCAAGAAGATGCTGGAGCAAGAGCCCAGTGAAATTGAAATGCTGCTGCCGTGGCATGCCGCCGGCACGCTGAATGCGCGCGACGCCCGCCGCGTCGAAGAAGCGCTCGCGCGTGATCCCGAGCTCGCCCGGCAATATGCCGCGATCCGCGGCGAGTACGAAGAGACCATCCATCTGAACGAGAGCCTCGGCGCACCGTCGGCGCGCGCGATGCAGAAGCTGTTCTCGGCGATCGACGCCGAGCCCTCGCGCACGACCGGCTCGTTGCCGCTGTCGGCGCGGATCTCGACCTTCTTCGCGGGCCTGTCGCCGCGCACTCTGGCCTGGTCGGCGAGCCTCGGCGCGATTGCGCTGGTACTGCAAGCCGGCATCATCGGCGCGGTGCTGATGAAGACCCAACCTTCAACCTTCCAGACGGCGTCGCTCTCGACCGCCCCGATTACGCGCGAGCTCGGCGGATCCACTGCGACGCCAGCGCGTGCGCTGGTACGCTTCACGCCGGAGGCGCGGGTGGCCGACATCACGTCGCTGCTCGACAGCTACCAGGCCTCGATCATCGACAGTGCCAAGGGCGGCATGTTCCGCCTTCAGTTCGACAAGGCGATGAGCCAGGACGAGCTGACCGCGCTGCTCGGCCGGATGCAGCGCGAGAAGTTCGTCAACCTCGCCGTTGCGGCGCCCTAAGGGCGCCCTCGAGCCGATGACGCGCAAATTCGAGAGCGGGGTGAGAGCAGGGGCCTGCGCATCATCCGTGGGCGCCGTGCTTCTCCTTGCCACCTCGCTCGACATCGAGGTCGCCCATGCGCAGGCGATCATGCGCACGCCCACGATCAGTGTTCCCTCGCGCACGCCGACCATCAGTCCGAGCATTGCCGCGAGGGCCGTGAGCGTCGACCGCGGCCCGCGCGGGATCGGCACCACGGCCCGGGTGACGGCGCGGCTGGCGGCCCCGGTGCATCCTTATGTGCACTACTCGCCGAATCTCTATCCGGCCTGCACCGCGCCCTATCGTGACGCCGACGGCGAGTGCCTCGCGCAGTCGAACGGGGATGGCGGCGGCAGCGGCAAGTCGGGCAAAAAGAGCGCCGGCAAGGGGCGCGGCAACAACACGCCCGTCGCCGCAAACCCGCGCACCTTCGCCAACGAGTTCGTCGCCGAGATCGACGGCGCGCTTTCGCTGGCCGAGGCCGACGAGCTGGCCCGGCGGCACGGCTTGAGGCGCGTCGCCTCGGAGAACTTCCCGCTGATTGGCGCCACGGTCGGCCTGTTCCGCATCGCCGACGGCCGGCCCTATGACACGGTGCGGCGCGAGTTCGCCGCCGACGGCAGCGTGCGCTCGCTCCAGCCGAACTATCGCTACCTGCTCCAGGACCAGAAGGTGGCGGCGCCGACTGAGGGCGATCCCGCGCAATATGCGCTGGCGAAGCTCCGGCTACCGCAGGCGCACGCGCTGGTGCACGGTGCCAACGTCACGGTCGCGGTGATCGATTCCGGGATCGATGCGAAGCATCCCGAACTCGCCAATTCCATCGCCGACAATTTCGATGCGCTCGGCAGCTCCGAAGGCCCGCATGTCCACGGCACCGGCATCGCCGGCGCCATCGTCGCCCATGGGCGGCTGATGGGCAGCGCGCCGGAAGCGCGCATCATCGCCATCCGCGCCTTCGGTGGCACCACGGGCGGCGCCGAGAGCTCTTCCTACATCATCCTGCGATCGCTGAACTACGCCGCCGAGCACGGCGCGCAGATCGTCAATATGAGCTTTGCCGGTCCGAAGGACGCAGTGATCGAGCGCGCCATCGCGGCAACTGCCGCACGCGGTCTCGTCCTGATCGCGGCCGCGGGCAATGCCGGCGCGAAATCGCCGCCGCTCTATCCCGCCGCCAATCCCAATGTGATCGCGGTCAGTGCGACGGATCAGCAGGACAAGCTGTTCACCGCCTCCAACCGCGGCAACTACATCGCGCTTGCGGCGCCCGGCGTCGACATCTTCCTGCCGGCGCCGGACGGCAAGTATCAGATGACGTCGGGCACCTCGTTCTCGGCTGCCTATGTCTCCGGCGTCGCGGCCCTGCTCCTGGAGCGCAACTACGCTCTGAAGCCGGAAGCGCTGCGCATGACGCTCGCGAAGACTGCGCACGACCTCGGTTCACCCGGTCGTGATGATCTGTTCGGCGACGGCGAGGCCGACGCCTACGCGGCTGTGACGGCCATTCCGTCCGACAGTGCGGCCCCCGTTGCCGCCGCGTCCGGTACAACAAAACGTGAAGGCGGCGAGGGGCGTCGCGAGGAGCCTGGAATCCGCGCGATCGAGCAGCCATCGCTGTCGAGCGCGGACGATAAATCGACGGTTTCCCAGACGGATAGGCCGGCAGCGCGATAGACGCTTGCGACAAAGTTGCACGCGGCGAGAAGGTTAAAAAATCGAACCCCGCGTTGAACGTTCAGCCCGCTGCCACGACCAAAATATGTGGGAGCGGTCATCCCTCCCCATAGGTCATATCAGGCGCGAGCGCCCATCCACCCCAAGCGCCCATATGGCTCGACCCGTCCGGTTGTCCCCCCGGACGGGTCTTTTCTTTTGGGGGCTGCTTTCTTGAAGCGCCGCTCCGGTCAGCTTCTGGTTGAGCTGGCGATGGCGGTCCCTCGTCGTTGCTTCTGCCGCTACGCCGCAAGACCGCTATGCTTGCGTGAAGCTTGACTCCAAATCACACAAAATCTCCGCACGACTACGGTGTTTGACGACGAAGACCGCGTCGCTGCTGGACAAGTCAAAACTTTTCCACAAAATATTCATGTCGCGTCTAAATTGATTCGTGAGCGTTGCGTCCCCCGCGTCCGTATTTTCTCCTGACGGGCTGGTTAATGACACATCGCCAAGGCGTGGCTTGCCGCCGCGACGTTGCAGAGCGCTGGTGCGCGCTCGCCGAGCAGCGGCTGGAACATCTCACCGAAATGTTCGAGACCGGGCGCTGGCGCCGCTATCACTCGGAGCTCGCATTTCTCGAAAACATCCAGGAAGCCAAGCGCGCGCTCCAGACTTGGCGCGCGATTGCGACTGGCGGGGACGTGCAGGCGGCCGCGGCGAGCGTGACGCCCGCGTTCGGCTGGTCTCCGGCCACCATGCCGCGCATGGCTCCGCGCGAGCAGGCCCAGACCGTGCAGCCGAAGGCCGTGCACATCGCGCGTGAAACGGCCGTGCCGGTCGCACTCGACCCCACGCCGGACGTGCTCGCCGAGATTACCGAAGCCCCGATCGCTCCAATTGCACCACTCGCTCCCATCGCACCGGCCGCTCCAACCGCACCGGGCGCGCGGATTGCGACGTTCCTGCCGACCTTCTCGCCGCCCGCCGCCGACGTCGTCGCAGCACCGGAGCGCGTCGTCGAATTCACCCTCAGCCTTGACGGCATCGAAGCCAGATACCCGCTGCTGCGCAACGCGTTTTAGCGTCGGGAGGAAGACCACCGTTTCTCGCCCCATCACCCTAAGGTGCTCGCCCTGCAGTGCAGAGCACCGCAGGGCGAGCCTCGAAGGATGAACGGCCATCGGCCCGCCGCGCCAAGGCGCAGCGAGCAGACTGCTTGCGCATCTACCGCCGCACCGCATTCCCGCCGATTACCACCTGCGCAAAGCGCTGGGCGCCGTCCGCGGACAAATCCGCCGTCACCACGCGCGCATGGTCGAGCCCGACCACGGCGCCGCGCGGCGTTTCGGAGATCATGTTGTTGTTGACGAGCGCTGTGCCTGCGCCGGGCACGACCGAGACGCCGACGCCGGCGAGCGCCTTGCGGATCACGTTGCCCGAGATCACGACGTCGCGCAGATATTTGCCCCACCCGGCGACGATGCCGTAGGACGGCGCGTTCTCGATCACGTTGCCGGTCACCGACGAATCCGCCTCAACGTAGATGCCGACGCCGGCATCGTCATCCGGCGCCGTGCCGATCGGCCGCCTCGGAATCAGGTTGCGGATGATGTTGCCCTGGACCACGGCGATGCGGCCGCCCTCGTTGAAATTGCAGACGGAGACGCCGACGGCGGCGCCATCCACCGTGTTGTTGGCGATCACGGCGGCCTCGAACGAGAACTCGGAATAGAGCGCGACCTCGCGCACGTCGCTGACGCTGTTGTCCGAGATGTGGATGTTCGAGGCCGAATTGCCGCGCACCGCGGAATAGTCGCAATTCTTGATGCGGTTACCGCGCACAATGACGTTGCCGGCGCGGAAGGCGTTGATGGCGTTGCCGTACTGGCCCGAGCCGCCGGGGCCGGCCTTGATGTCCTCGATGCGGTTGTCGGCGACCAGTGTGCCGTCATCGCCGACCGCGGTGCGCAGAATCTCGATGCCGTTGTCATTGGTGCCGATGATGGTGTTGCGCGAGACGCTGAGGCCCTTCGCATCGAACGAGACCACGGCCGTCACGGCGATGTTGGTGAAAATGTTGCCGGAGATGTCGCCCAACACCTGCTCGAGCCAGATGCCGCTGCCGCCCGAGCCCGTGATCTCGCAATCCGTGATGCGGACGTCGCGTCCGCCGAGGCAGTGGATCAGGCCGCGCCGCGTCGGCAGCGGGATGCCGCCGCCGTCGAAAGTGATGCCGGTGAGGCCGATCGCATCGGAGCCGTCGCTTTGGATGGCCGAGGCCCCGCCGGTGAAGACCAGCTTGGTCGCGCCGCGGACGCCGATCAATTGCGAACCATTTTGCAGCCGCAACAGGCCGGTGCGGTAGACGCCGGGCGGCAAGGCGAGCGGCATTTGCGCCCGCGCGGCCTCGTCGATCGCGCGCTGTAGCGCGCGCGTCTGGTCCTCGCCGCTGCCGGGCCGCACCCCATATTGCGTGGCGTCGCGGCCGAGCAGCGACGTCAGTGGCGCTGCGCGCGCGGCGTCGGCAGGCACGGCCAGCGCGCCCGCAACGCCTGCGGCGGAAGCTCCGATGAGATGGCGGCGGTTGAGGTCCATGATGCGTCCTCCGGCGGACGCGGGAAGCGTCCGCGCGAATTAGGTAGCGCAGAAATGCGGCAGGGCGGCCGGGACCGGAAGGATTGTTCGAGGTAGGGTTAAATGTTTACGCAAGCGAGGTGCCGTAGTGCCGTAGGGTGGGCAAAGCGACTTGTCCGCCGTAGCTCGAAGAGCGAAGGCGGAAGCGTGCCCACCGTCGTCGCCGCGGATCTGGATGCGTCGTGGGCACGGCGCAAGCGCGCCTTTGCCCACCCTACGGCTGCGTGTTCCGCGTCTTCCGCGCCAATTGCAGCATCTCCATCAGCATCGCTTCTCCGGCATCCACGAGCTCCTCGAGCGTGATGCGCGGCGCGCCCTTCCGCCGCACCGCGCCGCTGCGCGCGAGCAGGGGGATGTGGATGAACGCCGCCAGCCGCGGCCCGCCGGCATTCACGCCTTCGATCGCGCGCCAGCTCAGATAATTGCAGAGAAAGGCGCCGGCATCGCGAGAAGACCGCGCGTCGATGCCGGTGAAGCGTGCAGCGCGCAGCAGCCTTGCCGTGTGCGGACCGAACATCATCGCGTCCGCATTGCCGGCGATGGCACGCTTGCGCGAGCGCGTATTGGCGGCGTCGGGCCAGAGCATCGTGACGGCATTGCGCGCGCGGGTCTCGATCCGGAGGAAGGGCGTGCGTGCTGCGAGGCCGAACATCAGAAGCGCGTCCGGCTTCACCTTCGCGAGCACCTCCGGCAGTTGCCGGTCGACCGCGGCATAGGTGACCGGGAAGATGTGGCTTGCGATCTCGACATCATCGAGTGCCGGACGGCGCAGGTGCGCCAATCGCGCGACCAGCGGCTGGGTCGGGTTGTAGGGCGCGCCGGGGAACGGCCCGAAGCCCGTGAGGAGGATGCGGAGCTTTGCACTCATCGCAGCAACTCCAGGATATGCTCGGCGGCGAGGGCCGGGGTGAGATGACCATCTGCGACCTCGGCCTCGATCTTTCTGACCTTCGTGCGCACGGATGCTTCGGTGCGCAGCCGCGCCAGCATGCGCTGCTCAAGCATCGACCACATCCACTTCACCTGCTGCTCGCGCCGTCGCGCCGCGAACTCGCCGGACGCGCCCATTGCCTTGCGGTGATCCAGGATCTTTTGCCAAAGCTCGGCGATGCCCTTGCCCGTCAGTGCCGAATAGGTGACGACCGGCGGGTGCCAGTGCTCGGAGCGGGGCGCGAGGATGTGCAGTGCGCCGCGATAGTCGGCGGCCGTGATGTTGGCGCGCTTGAGATTGTCGCCATCGGCCTTGTTGATCGCGATCATGTCGGCGAGCTCGACGAGGCCCTTCTTGATGCCCTGAAGCTCGTCGCCGCCGCCCGGCAGCATCAGCGCCAGGAAGAAGTCCGTCATGTCGCAGACCGCCGTTTCCGACTGGCCGATGCCGACGGTCTCGACCAGCATGACGTCGAAGCCGGCCGCCTCGCACAGCAGCATCGCCTCGCGGGTCTTCGCAGCGACGCCGCCGAGCGTCCCGGAGGACGGCGAGGGGCGGATGAAGGCGTGGTCGGAGGCCGAGAGCCGCGCCATCCGCGTCTTGTCGCCGAGGATCGAGCCGCCGCTGCGCGCCGAGGACGGGTCGACCGCCAGCACCGCGACCTTGTGGCCCTGCTCGATCAGGTAGGTGCCGAGCGCATCGATGGTGGTGGATTTGCCGACGCCAGGCGACCCGGTGATGCCGACGCGAACCGCCTTGCCGGTCTCGGGCAACAGCATCTGCACCAGCTCGCGCGCCAGTGCCTGATGGTCGCTGCGCCGGCTCTCGATCAGCGTGATGGCGCGCGCCAGCGCGGCGCGGTGACCCGCGCGGAGGTCGCGTGCGAGGGATTGGGTGTCCAGCGAGGACTTCTTCTCAGTCATGCCCTGCTTTACAACGCCCCGGCGGGGCAGGCGAGGGCTGCTCGCCCCATATCACCGCGATGTTGCCGCCGCCGCCGTCTGTGCCGGTTTCACCTTCCGCCACACCCACACCATCACCGGCCAGAGCAGCGCGCCGATCGCCATGGCGGCGAGGATCGCGGCAACCGGGCGCTCGAAGAACGGCAAGATGCTGCCGTCGGACTTGATCAGCGAGGTGACGAAGGCCTGCTCGACCATGGTGCCCATGACGATGCCGAGCACCATGGCGGCCACGGGATAGCCGTTTGCCTCCATCACGTAGCCGATCACGCCAAAGGCGGCGACGGTGACGACGCCGAACATGTTGTTGCCGATCGCGAACGAGCCGACCGCGCAGCAGAGCATGATGATCGGCATCACGGTGGAGCGCGGCGCCAGCAGGATGTAGGCCGCGACCCGGATCATGGCGATGCCGAGCGGGATCATCAGAATGTTCGCGATGATGAACATTAGATAGATCGCGTACATGCTCGACGCTTTCTCGGTGAACAGCGTCGGGCCCGGATTGAGCCCCTTCATGTAGAGCACGCCGATCGCGATCGCCGCGATGGTGTCGCCGGGAATGCCGAACAGCAGCGAGGGCACCCAGCCCGAGGCGATGCTGGCATTGTTGCTGGCGCCCGCCTCGACCAGGCCCTCGACATGGCCGGTGCCGAATTTTTGCGGCTCCTTGGAGAAGCGCTTCGACATCGCGTATGAGACCCAGGCGGCCATGTCGGCGCCCGCTCCCGGCAGCACGCCGATGATGATGCCGACGATGTTCCCGCGCGTCATCTGCCAGTGGTATTTCCTGGTCAGCGACCACTGGCCGGCCATGATGCTCCCGAACCTTCGCCGCGGCAGCGGCGGCGGTTCGGGCGTGAGCATCGCGCGCATCACCTGCGCCACCGCGAAGACGCCGACCAGCGCCGGGATCGGCTCGATGCCGCCGAACAGATCGGTGATGCCGAAGGTGAAGCGCGGCACGCCGCCGGGATTCTCGATGCCGATGCAGGAGACGAGCAGGCCGATGAACATGCCGGCGATCGCCTTCACCGGCGAGGAGCGCGCCACCAACGTCGCGCACATCAGGCCGAGCAACGCGAGCCAGAAATATTCGAAGGTCGAGAACGACAGCGCGATCTCGGCCAGCGGCGGCGCCAAAATCATCAGCGACAGCACGCCGGCGATGCCGCCGACCGCGGAGAACCACACGCCGGCACCGAGCGCGAGCTCGGCTTGGCCCTTGCGCGTCATGGCGTAGGCTTCGTCCGCATAGGCGGCAGAGGCGGGCGTGCCGGGAATGCGCAAGAGCGCGCCGGGGATGTCGCCGGAAAAGATCGCCATCGAGGAGGCCGCGACGATGGTCGCGATCGCCGCGATCGGCGACAGGTAGAAGGTGACGGGGACGAGCAGGGCGGTCGCCATCGTCGCCGACAGGCCCGGCAGTGAGCCGATGACGAGCCCGTACACGGAGGCTGCGAACATCGCGATGACGACCTCCCAGGTGGAGATCAGCGCGAACGCATCAATCAGGGTTTTCAGCATGGATCACCAGGGCGTCGGCAACAGGCCGGCGGGCAGCGGCACGCGCAGCAGCTTGCCGAAGATGAGGTGGATGGCGAAGGGTGACAGCGCCGCGAGCGGCAGCGCGAGCTTCCACTTCGCGCCGAGCGCGGTCGAGGTCACGTAGACCATGACCGCCGCGGTGATGATGAATCCGAGCCGGTCGGCTGCGAAGACGTAGAACAGCAAGAGTGCCGGCGGCAGCAAGGCGCGCAGGCTGTAGAGCTTGTTTTGCGGTGGCGGCGCGGCTGCGGCCTGGCCGTCCTCGATCGGGATCAGCTCTTCCTCCTCCTCGAAGGAATGGCCAATGCCGAACACGATCGCGAGCCCGCACAGCGCAAGGCCCACACCGATCACGAGCGGAAACACGTTGGGGCCGACCGGCTGGCCCGGCACCGGCGGCAGGATCCAGCCGCCATAGGCCGCCGCCGCGCCGAGTGCGACGAGAAACGATCCCGTGACGGAGTCGGGAAGACGCATGTGAGGAGTCCTATGAGAGAAGTTCTCCCTCTCCCCGCTTGCGGGGAGAGGTGAGCAGAGTGTGCGGGCCCGAGATCATCCCGGTGAGCCGATGCGAGATTACGCCTTCGTCAGGCCGGCAGCCTTCATCGCTTCGCCCATCTGAGCGTCACCCTTGTCCATGAAGCTGCCGAACTGGCCGCCGTCGCCCCACACCGTGCCGAAGCCGCGATTGCTCATGAAATCCTTGAACTCGGCGGAGTCGTAGACCTTCTTCAGCGCCGCGGTGAGTTTTGCCGTGATCTCCGGCGGCAGGTTCTTGGGCGCGCCGATGCCGCGCCAGGCGCCGGTGGCGTAGTTGACGCCCATCGACTCCTTCAGCGTCGGCACGTCGGGGAAGATCGGATTGCGCGCGGGCGCCATGATGGCAAGGCTTCTCGCCTTGCCCGCCTCGATGATGGCGCGGGCTTCCGGCACCGAGCAGGTGGTGAGGTCGAGGCCGCCGGCGGCGAGATCCTGCATCGCAGGTGCTGCGCCGTTCGAGGGCACCCAGGCCACCTGGTTGGCGGGCAAACCCATCGCCTGCATCCAGCCGACCAGCGCGAGATGCCAGATGCCGCCCTGGCCGGTGCCGGAGGCCTTGAACTTGCCGGGAGGCGCGGCCTTGATCGCGTCGGCGAGGTCCTTGACCGTCTTGTAGGGCGAGGAGGACGAGACCTGGATACCCGGCGGGTCCTCGTTCATCAGCGCCAGCGGGGTGTAGCTCTGCGGCGTCAGGTCGGTCAGGCCCTGCCAGTGCATCATCGAGATTTCGACGGTGAGCATGCCGATGGTGTAGCCGTCCGGCTGGGCAGTCGCGATCGCGGTGTGACCCACCACGCCAGACCCGCCGGTGCGGTTGACGACGTTGAAGGGCTGGCCGAGATCCTTTTCCAGCAGTGCTGCGACAATGCGCGCGGTGGCATCCGTGCCGCCGCCGGCGCCCCAGGGCACGATCACGGTGACCGGCCGTGCCGGATAGGCTTGCGCGAGCGCGGGCTTGAAACCGAAAGCGGCGGATGCTGCGACAGCAGCGGACGAGGCCGCGAAAGCGCGGCGGGTGAGCTTGGACATGAATGCCTCCCAGCGGCGCCCGTAATGTCGGGCGCTCTTGTCGATGGCGGCATTCTAGTCGGCTTTGCAGCGCCGCCGCAAGGTAGCGCTACCACTGCCTTGTGAGCAACAACGTGCAGCTCAAAGCGTGGTCACTGACCGTCATCCTCATCGCCCTTCGGCCGTGCGCCGCCGAATATGCGCGCGCCTTCCGCCGAAAGGTACGGTTTCAGCGTCTCCCAGGGCACGAAGGCGACATATTCGCCCTCGGCGTAGGGGCCGACGGCGTAGGGCGGATAGTGGAAGGTGAGGCCGGAGGTCTTGCCTGCCTCAGTCGATGGCGCCAGCGTCACCGCGCCGATCTTGAGCAGGCTCGGCGCGACGTCCTTGAACCACTCGTCGGTCGCGGTCTCGCTGGTGTCGCGCTTCTTCTTTTCGATTTTGAGCGAGGCGATCACGGCTTTCACCATCGCCTTCATGGTCGGGCCGTTGTCGGCGGTCTCGGTGAAGAACGGGCGGATCGAGATGCGCTTGTTCTCGGTCTTGTCCCACAGGATCGTGTTCACGTCGGAATTGGGGTGGGCGCCGTGGGTATCCATGTTGTCATTGCGCAGGACGCTGACATAGCGGTCGGCGACGACCGAGCGGATGGTGTACTTGCGCTCGAAATCCCAGCCGCCGTCCTTGAAGAACTGCGGGTCCTGCTTGCGCGAGGTGGCAGCTTCGGTCGCGTTCTTGTCGAGCCATTTCTTGCCTTCGGCGAGGCAATCCGCCGCCAGCGCTGCATCCGCCTTGATCCTGTCGTCGAGCAGCACGCGCGCCTCGATGCTCTTGGTCTTGATCTCGGCGTCGGGCTTGGGATCGGCGGCGTAGATGGGGGAGGCTGTGGAGATCGCAGCGATAGCCGAGAGGATCGCGATCGTGTGCAGGAGCAGCCCTGCGCGCGCAGTTGCACGATGGTGTGTCACATCAGTATTCATGAATTTTCATGCGCCTTCCGAAAGGCCGCCAGGGCGGCGGCCGAACATCTGCCACGGCATAACATCACAGGATGAACCGGTGCAGAACGCCCGGTGCGAACACCGGGTCGTGAAGATTGGTCGCGGCAACGGGCCTGCCGGTTTGATGCAGAGTGCCGAGCGTCGGTGAACTACTCCGCCGCCTCGCTATGCCCGAGCCGGGCGTTGAGCTTGCGGATCAGCTCCTCGGCCGCGTCGGCAATCACTGTGCCCGGCGGGAAGATGGCTTCGGCGCCGGCTGCATGAAGCGCGTCATAATCCTGCGGCGGGACCACGCCGCCCACGATGATCATGATGTCGTCGCGGCCCTGCTTCTTCAGGGCCGCCTTCAATTCCGGCACGGCGGTGAGATGGGCGGCCGCGAGTGAAGAGACGCCGAGGATGTGGACGTCGTTCTCGACCGCCTGTCGCGCGGCTTCGTCGGCGGTGGCGAACAGCGGCCCGATGTCGACGTCGAAGCCGATATCGGCGAACGCGGAGGCGATCACCTTCTGGCCGCGGTCGTGGCCGTCCTGGCCGATCTTGGCGACGAGGATGCGCGGGCGGCGGCCTTCCGCCTCCTCGAACGCATCGATCAGCGCCTGCACCTTCTCGACCTGGTTACCCATGCTGGACGCCTCCCGCTTGTAGACGCCGGTGATGGACCTGATCTCGGCGCGGTGCCGGCCGAACACCTTCTCCATCGCGTCCGAAATTTCGCCGACGGTCGCCTTCGCGCGCGCCGCGTCGATCGCGAGCGCGAGCAGATTGCCGTTGCCTTCGCCGGCCGAGCGCGTCAGCGCGGCGAGCGCGGCGTCGACGTCCTTCTGGCTGCGCTCGGATTTGAGCCGCGTCAGCTTGTCGATCTGGAGCCGGCGAACGTTGGTGTTGTCGACCTTCAGGATCTCGATCGGCACTTCGTCTGAAGGCTTGTACTTGTTGACACCGATCACCGCCTGCTTGCCGGCATCGATGCGCGCCTGCGTCTTGGCGGACGCCTCCTCGATGCGCAGCTTCGGCACCCCGGCCTCGATGGCTTTCGCCATGCCGCCGAGCTCCTCGACTTCCTGAATATGGCTCCACGCCTTGGCGGCGAGGTCGCGCGTGAGGCGCTCGACATAATAGGAGCCACCCCAGGGATCGATGATGCGGGTGGTGCCGCTCTCCTGCTGGAGGAAGAGCTGGGTGTTGCGAGCGATGCGTGCCGAAAAATCGGTCGGCAGCGCCAGGGCTTCGTCGAGCGCGTTGGTGTGCAGCGACTGGGTGTGGCCCTGGGTGGCCGCCATTGCCTCCACCGTCGTGCGCATCACGTTGTTGAAGACATCCTGCGCGGTCAGCGACCAGCCCGAGGTCTGACAATGCGTGCGCAGCGAGAGCGAGCGCGGGTCCTTCGGCCCGAATGGTTTCAGCAGCTTTGCCCAGAGCAGCCGCGCGGCGCGCATCTTGGCGACTTCCATGAAGAAGTTCATGCCGATCGCCCAGAAGAACGACAGCCGTGGCGCGAAGCGGTCGACGTCGAGCCCGGCGGCAAGACCGGCGCGAAGATATTCGACGCCGTCGGCCAGCGTATAGGCGAGCTCGAGATCCTGCGTCGCGCCGGCTTCCTGCATGTGATAGCCGGAGATCGAGATCGAATTGTACTTCGGCATTTTCTGCGAGGTGTACGCAAAGATGTCGGAGATGATCCGCATCGAGGGCGCGGGCGGATAGATGTAGGTGTTGCGCACCATGAACTCTTTCAGAATGTCGTTCTGAATGGTGCCCGAGAGTTTTTCCGGCGGCACGCCCTGTTCGCCCGCGGCCGCAACGAACAGCGCGAGGATCGGAAGCACCGCGCCGTTCATGGTCATGGACACGCTCATCTGGTCGAGCGGGATGCCCGCGAACAGCGTGCGCATGTCGTAGATGGAATCGATCGCGACGCCCGCCATGCCGACGTCGCCGGCGACGCGCGGATGATCGGAATCGTAGCCGCGATGGGTTGCGAGATCGAAGGCGACCGAGAGGCCCTTCTGTCCCGCCGCGAGGTTGCGGCGATAGAACGCGTTGGAGTCTTCCGCCGTGGAGAAGCCGGCATATTGCCGGACCGTCCAGGGCTGGTTGACATACATGGTCGGGTAGGGGCCGCGCAGGTAGGGCGCGACGCCCGGGAACGTCTCGAGGAAATCGACGCCGGCAAGATCGGCCTCGCCATAGGCGGGCTTGACCAGGATGCCCTCGGGCGTCAGCCAGGGCTCGGCGCCGCCGGTCGGTGCGGCGCTCGCAGCCCTTTCGAAGGCGACATCGGCGAAATTGGGAATGCGGCTCATGGTTCCAACCATATCAGAGGTGAGCGCGTAAGCTAATCATGGTCCGGATGCTGATGGCTGACGATGGTCGCCATCTTCTCCGGTCCGTAATTCTGCTGCGTGGTCTGGCTCGGCAGATTGGCGATGCCAACCACCCAGCCGAGGCGGGATTCGGTTCCATACTGCCGCGTCGGTGCCACCCGATCGGGGTGATCGAAGGCGCCGGTCATGATCTCGACCCGGTCGCCATCGATGCGACGGAAGCTGAGCGGCGTGCCGCAGGCCGGGCAGAAATCGCGCTCCGCGATCGAGGAGGAGCGGAACGCCGAGGGCGAGCCCTTGGTCCAGGCGAAATCGGTCTTGTTGATGTCGGCAAAGGAGGCGAACGGAGCGCCGCTCGCCTTCTGGCACATGCGGCAATGGCAGATCGAGATCCGGGTCGGTGCCGCCGTCACCGCAAAGCGCACCGCGCCGCATTGGCAGCCGCCGGTGAGAACTGGTTTGCCTGCTTCGGTCATCACTGTTCCATCCGTCGATAGGCGTCTTGCAGCGTCGCAAGCGCATCGGCGCCTGCGAAGATGAAGCCGCTGACGCCGGCCGCGCGCACGGCCGCCTCGGCATCAGTGGGACGGCCAGCCAGATAGATATGTGCTGCGCCGGCCTGTTGCAGGGCCTGCGCCGCGGCTTCCGCCTGGCCCGCATAGACCTTGTCGCTGGAACAAAGGCAGACGAACCCGGCGCCGGAGGCCTTGAAGGCGGTCGCAAGCTCGGCCGGATCGGCAAAGCCCTCGCTATCGATGGCCTGAATTCCACCGGCTTCGAAGAAGCTTTTCGCAAAGGTTGCGCGTGCCGTGAAATCGGCGGGTGTGCCGAGATTGGCCAGGAACACCCTCGGCCGCGTGCCGTGCGCTTTCAACGCCGCATCCGATTTGTCGCGAAGCACTTCGAACGGTTGCGCCAGCCGGATCGGCGGCAGCGCTTCGAACTTGTATTTCTGCTCGCCATAGGGCGGCAGCGCGACTGGCGTCGCCTTGAGCACGACCGTCACGCTCTCATGCAGGTTCGGAAACTCGCTGGCGCCGGTCAGCACGTCGCGGCGTTTTGCGATGTTGGCCTCACGCGCCTTGCGCGCGGCCGCGACCTTGCCCTGGAAAAGACCTTGCTGAAGCGCGGCAAAGGCGCCGCCGGCTCTTTCGCTCTCCTGGAACAGCGCCCAGGCCGCTTCACTAAGCTGCGCCGTCAGCGTCTCGATGCCGCCGGCGCCGGCCGCGGGATCAGAGACTTTTGCGAGATTGCTTTCCTCAAGCAGCAGAAGCTGCGTGTTGCGCGCCACGCGCCGCGCAAAGGGATCGGGTAGCCCAAGCGCCAGCGTGTGCGGCAGCACCGTGATCGCGTTGGCCCCGGCGAGCCCCGCGGCGAATGTCGCAATGGTCGCGCGCAGCATGTTCACATAGGGATCGCGCTGCGTCAGCATGCGCCAGGCGGTGTCGGCGGCGATGAACAGCGGCTTGGGTGTCAGACCGCAGGCCTGCTCGATGCGTGCCCAGAGCAGCCGCAACGCGCGGAATTTTGCCATGGTCAGGAACTGGTCGGCGTCGGCGGCGAGCCGCGCATAGACCATGCCCTGCGCCTGCTCGAGCGGAACGCCAGCGCTTTCGATCGCGCGCAAGTAAGCGACGCCACAGGCAAGTACGAAGGCGAGTTCCTGGACCTCCGAGCCGCCGGCATCATGGATCACGCGCCCGTCGCCTGATGCGAACGGCCCCTTGAAGCCGAGCGCGGCGAGGCCCTTGATGGCGCCGGTGACGGCGGGAACGATCTCCTCCCAGGTGTAGGGGCTGTGGCCCCACACTGCGCCGGCCGCGAGCGGATCGAGCCCGAAGCGGATGTCGCAGGCGGCGGGATCGATGCCCTTGCCCTTGACGTATTCGGCGACATGGATCGCCGCCATCCGCGATTGCGGACCGACCTGGATCTCGATGCCGATGCCGGCATCGAGATGAACGTTTTTCAAGACCTTTGCGACGGCATCCGCGGTCGGTTCCAGGCCAAAGCCGTAGCTGCCATTGCCGCCGGCGAACACCAGCGCGAGCCCCGTGGCGCCGTTCTCGAGATCGGTGAGCGCCTGCGCGTTCGCGAGTACGGCGTCGGGATGATCGATCCGCTGCATGATCTGCCACGGCGCCGCCGCCGGCCGTCCTGGCACGGGCGCCACGTCCTTGGCGCGCTGATAGAGCGGATCGATCTTGAGCCCGTCATAGGTCTTGCCGACCAGCTTCTCGAACGGCGCGCCCTTCAGCACGCCATCGACCAGCTTGCGCCAGTCCTCGTACTGCGCCTTGGGAAACTCGGCCGCAAGCGGCAGGTCGTCAGTCACGGAGGTCATTAGGTCCCAAAAATCCTTGTTGTTCGGCGGCGAAATTGCCACGGCCAGCCGTCCCTGCAAACGGTTGTTTTCTTGTTAGCCGGTATCCGAAAGCCGCTCAATTCCTTGCGTTGAGATGCTGGCCAGCCCGTCGCGCACACGGATGCCGCCGATCACGCGGTCCGGCGCGATTTCGGCGAGCGGCACCAGCACGAAGGCGCGATCGAACAGGCGCGGATGCGGCAGCGTCAGGTCGGGCGTCTGCAGCGACACATCGTCATAGGCGATCATGTCGAGATCGAGCGTGCGCGGCCCCCAGCGCCGCTCCCGGGTCCGCATGCGGCCGAATTTCTGCTCGACCTTCTGCAGCACGAACAGCAGCGCATGCGGATCGAGGCTCGTCTCGATCTCAATGCAGGCGTTGATGAAGGGATCCTGGTCTTCGTCGCCCCAGGGCGGGGTCGCATAATCCGCCGAGCGGGCGATCAGCGCGGCTTGCGCCATGCCGCAGATATGGCCGATCGCCTTCTTGAACGTCGCGCGGACATCGCCGACATTGCCGCCGAGTGCGATCAGGGCGCTCGCCATCAGGGATGCCGAGACCGCGTCAGCATGATGCCGACGTCGTCGAAGATCGCCGCGATCGGGGCATGCGGCTTGTGCACGGTGACCTTCACCGCGCGGATGCGCGGGAAGTGCGACAGGATGGCGTCGGCGACCGCGCCGGCCGCGCGCTCCAGCAGCTTGTAGTTGGTGTTCTTGAACGCTGCCGTCGTGGTCGCCACGACTTCGGCGTAAGACACCGTATCGGCGAGCCGGTCGGTGCGCGACGGCTCCGACAGGTCGGTATAGAGTTCGAGATCGATCACAAAGCGCTGGCCGACCTCGGTTTCGTGGTCCATCACGCCGTGGCGGGCATGGATCGACAGGCCGGTGACGAAGATCGTATCGGTCATTGCTTGCTCTCGATTGCGGCCGCGACACGCAAGGCCTGCAGGGTCTCGGCGACGTCGTGGGTGCGAATGATCTTCGCGCCGCGCTGTGCGGCAAGGAGATGGGCGGCGATCGAGCCGGCGAGCCGCTCCTGCGGCTCCGACGGCGACACCGAGGCGATGAAGCGCTTGCGCGAGGCGCCGACCAGAATCGGCAGGCCGAACGTGCCGAGTTCGTCGAGCCGCGCCAGCGCCGTCATGCTCTGCTCGGGCGTCTTGCCGAAGCCGATGCCGGGATCGAGCACGATCATGTCGCGCGCGATGCCGGCCTTCGCCGCGATGTCGAGCGAGCGCTGAAAGAATGCGATCATGTCCTGCACGATGTCGATGGCGGGATCGACACTGTCGCGATTGTGCATGACGATGACGGGGACATTTCGCGCGGCGATCAGCGGCGCCATGCCGGCGTCCCGTTGCAGGCCCCAGACATCGTTGGCGATCGCAGCGCCCTGGTCGAGCGCGAAAGCCACGACCTCTGCCTTCATGCTGTCGATCGACACGGGCACGCCGAGCGCCGCCACCCCGGCCAGCACCGGCTTCAAGCGTCCGAGCTCGTCCGCCGCGGTCACCGGCTGGGCACCCTTGTAGGGGCGGGTGGATTCGGCGCCGATGTCGATGATGTCGACGCCATCAGCGATCATTGCCCGCGCCCGCGCCAGCGCCAGGTCGGGCGTGATGAACTGCCCGCCGTCGGAAAAGGAATCCGGGGTGACGTTGAGCACGCCCATCACCGCCGGGATTGGCCGTCCGAGCAGCGTCCGCAGCACACCAAGCCCGGCAGAGGCGGCCGGCGCGACGGATGGGGAGGGCGAGGTGTTCATGCGGCCCGATTTGCGCGGTCGGGCAGGGGGAGTCAAGACGGATGGGGTACCCTGGCTCCGTCATTGCGAGCGCAGCGAAGCAATCCAGACACTCACCGCGGAAAGACCCGGGATTGCTTCGCTGCGCTCGCAATGACGATCTGGATGGTATTTGCCGCCATACGCTCCGTCGTCAAGCCCGGCCATGATGTTGGGGATGCTTGGGTGCTTCACGACGATCGCGAGGGCCGTTGCCCACGTTCGTATACTGCGAGCGTTGGCTCTAATATGTAATCTTCGGCGCCAGCTTCTTGGCCTTGGCGATGATGTCGCCGACCGACTTTTCCGACGGCAGGATGCGGACGAGCTTTTTCTTCTCGTTCGCTTCGCGCATGCTCTGGGCCAGTCTCGTCGGGTTGCGATAAGCGAGCTCGCGCACGGTGGTGACGCCGGCCGCACGGACCAGGCCGACCTTGGCCCTGCCCATGCCGGGAATGCGCATGTAGTCGGAGACGTTGGCCCATTCCAGCAATTGCTGCTCGCTGATGCCGGTCTTGGCGGAAAGCGTCTTGCGGCCCTTGGCGGTGCTCGCCGCTTCGAGCAGGGCGTCGGTGGTGCGGATACCTTGCGCCTTCAGCTTGCTGGCGGCGAAGGCCGGCAGACCCTCAATCTCGGAGATGGGATATGTCATGCTACTCGATGCACTGCGCGCTTCAGGCGAACTGGCTGAGGCCCGGCGTCCCCGCGATGATCTTGCCCATCTGATCCGCTCCGATTTTGTCTCGGCCGAAGCGAAAAAGTTCACGGGCGACCTTCTGGATGTCGGACATGCCGAGCCCCAGGCTCATCAGGCGCGTGCCGACCGCCATGAGGCCGCCGCCCATCAGTCGCGACAGTCCACCGCCGCTCTTGGACGCCTCGATCGCCGCTTCTGCGCCTGGAATCTGTTCGATCAGCGCCTGGACGCTATCGGAAGGCCCCTCGCTGCGGAGGAAGCCCAGGATAATGCCGACGGTTTTTTCAGCGACAGCACTATCGATGCTGGCGTTTGTCGCCAGCCGTCCGATCAGCTCGTCCATATGGCCTGCCCCTCAGCCGGTTCACATGCCGGAGTTTTATTTTCGGGAATGATCTTGAGCCGGTGCGATGCGAAATTCAAGCGACGAACGCAGGCGGCGTCGCGATTCATCTCCAATCGCGCGAAAAGTGTTGCAGCAATGCAAGAGCGGAGATGGAATCAGCGAAAAATTGCCGCGGTGCGAACTGGTCATTCCGACTTTTGGCGGATGAGATGCACTCATCTTCCGACAATGTCGCATACGAACGGCGCGTTGAACCGTTTTAATCGGCTCACAACATGCGTTAAACTACGGAACTGGTGCGTTTGCGCTTTAATACGCGAACATGCCGAGGCAAACGAGGCAAGAGACTTATGACGGCACAGGACAGCAAGCTCGGCGATACCGACGACAAGATTTTCGTCGGCAAGGGAAACGAGCCAGCCTGGCTGACGCTGGCACTCGCCAATCGCCACGGCCTCGTCACCGGTGCAACCGGAACCGGCAAGACGGTCTCGCTGCAAGTCATGGCGGAAGGATTTGCGCGCGCCGGTGTTCCGGTGTTCGCAGCCGATATCAAGGGCGACCTCTCCGGCATCTCCGAGGTCGGCGAGGCAAAGGACTTCATTCTCAAGCGCGCCGCTGACATGGGACTGACGTTCCAGCCGGACCAGTTCTCGACAGTGTTTTGGGATGTGTTCGGCGAACAGGGCCACCCGGTCCGCGCCACCGTGACCGAGATGGGGCCGCTGCTGCTGGCGCGGATGCTCGATCTCAACGACGTGCAGGAAGGCGTGCTCAACGTCGCCTTCCGTGTTGCCGACGACAACGGGCTCGCCCTGATCGACATGAAGGATTTGCGAGCGCTTCTGGACGCGATCGTGCCGGACAGCGGCAAGAAGGGGCCGGACGCGGAGGAGGATCCGCTCGCGCCCATCAGGAAAGCCGCCCAGGGTTTTGGCAACGTCACCAAGGCCACCGTCGGCACCATTCAGCGCCAGCTCCTCGTGCTCGAGAACCAGGGCGGCACCAAGTTCTTCGGCGAGCCGGCGCTGACGCTGAAGGACTTCATGAAGACCGACCGCGACGGACGCGGCATGGTCAACATCCTCGTTGCCGACAAGCTGCTCCAGAGCCCGCGGCTCTATGCGACATTCCTGCTCTGGATGCTGTCGGAGCTGTTCGAGGAGCTGCCGGAGGCCGGCGACCTGCCCAAGCCGAAGCTGGTGTTCTTCTTCGACGAGGCGCATCTGTTGTTCAATGACGCGCCGAAGGCGCTGATGGACAAGATCGAACAGGTGGTGCGCCTGATCCGCTCAAAGGGCGTCGGCGTCTATTTCGTGACGCAGAATCCGATCGACGTGCCCGATCGCGTGCTCGGGCAATTGGGCAACCGGGTGCAGCATGCGCTGCGCGCCTTCACTCCACGTGATCAGAAGGCGGTCGCCGCCGCCGCGCAGACCTTCCGGCCCAACCCGAAGCTCGACACCGCGAAGGTAATCATGGAGCTCGGCAAGGGCGAGGCGCTGGTGTCCTTCCTCGAAGGCAATGGCACGCCGGCGATGGTCGAGCGGGTGATGATCCGGCCGCCATCGGCGCGCATCGGACCGATCACGCCGGAGGAGCGCAAGACGATCATGGATGCAAGCCCCGTGAAGGGCAAATACGACACCGCGATCGATTCCGAATCCGCCTATGAGATCCTGCAGAAGCGCATCGCCGGCACCGCGCCGACGGCGGACGGCACGGGAGGCGAGGGCGGCGGCATCCTCGGCCAGATCGGCTCGATCGTCGGCACCATCTTCGGCACCAACACCGGACGCGGCCGGCTGACAGCCGGCCAGCGCATCGCGCGCGACGTGACGCGCACGGTCACCGATAAGGTGGTCGGCGGCGTCGTGGCCGACCTCGGCAAGTCGGTTGGCGGCCAGCTCGGCAGCTCGGTCGGCCGCGCGCTCGTTCGCGGCGCCCTCGGCGGATTGCTGCGCCGGTAGGCAGGGTCGGACATTTTTTGAAGCGACTCTTTATGCCGCCGTAATTCGCCTCTACCCGCCAGCCGGGAGAGGGATCTACTTGCGGCCGGAGTTTTAATAGACATATATCGACACCTTGCTGGCTGCAGATCGAAGGCATTGTGACCGCGACCCATTCTCCCGATAAGCTTGGCGCGCTCAGACGTCCGTCGCTACGCGCTCCGCTCGATCTGCTTTTCCTGTTCTGCTGCGTCCTCTTGACCGCCGACGTGCTGGTCCCCGAGATATTCGGCCACGGCAAGACCAAGGACTATGGGCTGTGGTACTGGGCCGGCCAGCAGGTGCTGCAGGGCGGGGCGCTCTATCCCGACGTCACGCAGCCGTTCGAATACATCTACCCGCCGCTGCCGGCGATCCTGCTCGCGATCCCGAGCTGGTTCGGCAGGATTCCACTCTACGTCGTGCTGTCGATCCTGAACGCGGTGGCGTGGTGGTACACGGGGATATTCTCGAATGCCATGACCGGCTCCGGCCGCACGCCCGGCCGCTGGCTGGAGGCGCTGCCGGCTGTCGTCACCGTGACCTTCGTGTTCGACATGTTCGATCTCGGCCAGCCGAACCTCTTGTTGCTGGCGATGATGCTCTACGGCTTCTGGAGCCTGCAGCACCAGAGGTCCTGGCTCGCGGGCTTCATGTTCGCGCTCGCCACCGCCATCAAGGTGTTTCCGGTCGCGGTGCTGCCTTATCTCGTCTGGCGGCGGCAGTGGGCTGCCGTTGTCAGCATGATCGCCTTCACCGGCATCCTTCTCTATGCCGTGCCGGGGCCCATTCGCGGCTTCGAGCGCAACGCGGCCGAACTGAAGACGTGGTATCAGGGCATGGTCGGCTCGAGCTCCGAAAAGGGTTTTGGCCAGCGCGACGAGCAGAACTGGTCGTGGGTCAACCAGTCCGTCATTGCCATGACCCATCGGCTGGTGCGACCGATCAACTGGAATCAGGACGATCCCGCCAAGCCGCCGCGCACGATGAATGTCATCGACGTCGACTACAAGACGGCGAACTGGATCGTGCTCGCGGTCTCGGTCGCGCTCGGGCTCGGCTTCCTCGCCGTGATGCCGTCGCAGCGGCGGCGAACCGCGCGCTCGGATGCCGAGGAGCTGGGCATCCTTTTCTGCCTGATGACAGTCGCCTCGCCCTTGGCGCGGCAATACTACTTCATGTGGCTGTTCTTCCCGATGACGGTGCTGATGCATCGCGCCGCCTTTGACGAAAGGCCGAGTGTCAGGCTGGGAACCTGGATCGCGCTGGGCGCTGCGGGAATCTTGATGCTGCTGTCGCTGCCGCTCTTTCCGCTGGTGATCCAGGCCTGGGGTAACAATTTCGTGGCAGCTTCTGTTCTCGCTGGTGCGCTCGCTTGGCACATCCGCCATCCGCCCGTTGCGCTGGTCCCGGCGCCGCAGCAGGGCTAAAACCGCAGGCCCGCAATCAGGAACACGCCAATGTCCAACGCGCAGCTCCGGTCCGTGCTCGACCATATCGACAAGGATTTTGACAACAGCCTCGAGCGCCTGTTCGCGCTGCTGCGGATCAAGTCGATCTCGGCCGATCCGGCCTTCGCCATGGATTGCAAGGCCGCGGCTGAGCATCTGGCCAAGGACATCGCAAGCCTCGGCGTCGCGACCGAGGTCCGGCCGACCGCCGGTCATCCCGCCGTCTTCGGCAGAAGCAAGGTGGGCGGGCGGCCTCATGTGCTGTTCTATGGCCATTACGACGTGCAGCCGGTCGATCCGCTCGATCTCTGGCACCGACCGCCGTTCGAGCCCGTCGTCACCGATCACGCCGATGGCCGCAAGATCATCGTCGCGCGCGGGGCCGAGGACGACAAAGGGCAGGTGATGACCTTCGTCGAGGCCTGCCGCGCCTGGAAGAAGGTGACGGGCTCGCTGCCGATCGACATCACCTTCCTGATCGAAGGCGAGGAGGAGGTCGGCTCGAAGAACTTCGTGCCATTCATCGAAGCCAACAAGGACGAGTTCAAGGCCGACTATGTGCTGGTCTGCGACACCGGCATGTGGGACCCGAACACGCCGGCGATCACGACGTCGCTGCGCGGCCTGCTCTATGAAGAGGTGAAGATCACCGCCGCCAATCGCGACCTGCATTCCGGCGTGTTCGGCGGCACCGCGATGAATCCGATCCGCCTGCTGACCAAAATTCTCGGCGGGTTGTTCGACGACGACAACCGCATCACCATTCCCGGCTTCTATGATGGTGTGAAGGATACGCCGCCGGACGTCCTGGAGCAGTGGAAGAAGCTCGCCTTCACGCCGGAGACGTTCCTCAAGCCGGTTGGGCTGTCGATTCCGGCCGGCGAGAAGGGCAGGCTCCTGGTCGAGCAGGCGTCCACGCGTCCGACCTGCGACGTCAACGGCATCTGGGGCGGCTATATCGGTGAAGGCTCCAAGACGGTGATTCCGTCGCACGCGTCGGCGAAGGTGTCGTTCCGGTTGGTTCAGGGGCAGGATCCCGCGAGGATCCGCAAGGCCTTCCGCGATTACGTGTCGGCGCGGATTCCGGGGGATTGCAAGGTCGAGTTCGGCGACCATTCCGCCGCGCCCGCGGTCGCGCTCGACTGGAACATGAAGCCGCTCGCCGCCGCCAGCAAGGCGCTGACCGACGAATGGGGCAAGGAGACCGTGCTGATGGGCTCAGGCGCCTCGATCCCGATCGTCGCCGACTTCAAGCGCACGCTCGGGCTGGATTCGCTGCTGGTCGGCTTCGGGCTGGATGACGACAACATCCACTCGCCGAACGAGAAGTACGACCTGAAGAGCTTCCAGAAGGGTATCCGCTCCTGGGCCCGCATCCTCGCCGCGCTGGCGGATGTGAAATAGGGCGCCGTGTGTAGGGTGGGTTAGACCTGCGGCTGCGCGAAGCGCAGTCCGCTAGGCGTAACCCACCTCTTCTCGCGCGGCGACAAAAGTAGTGGGTTACGCTTCGCTTTGCCGACCCGACGAAGAGCGCACAAAATAAAAACGCCGCCCGGGATTGGACGGCGTTCCATTCCAAATCGTGCAGAGGTAGTTGAAGGCTACTCTACAGCAATTCCCGAAAATCTCAAGTCCGGTAGCCCGGGTTGGCGCGGTCGAGCTTGCGCAGCAGAGGCGGCCACACGAGGTTGGTGGCGCGCAGCTCGGCGCGATCGCGGTTGGACAACAGCTCGGTGTTCTTGTCGATCGCGACCTCGTCGACCGGATAGACCGGCGTGCCCAACGCGCGCGTGCGCACCTGCATCGAGCAGGCGCGCTCGAGGTGATACATGCGCTCGAAGGCGGAGGCGACCGAGCGGCCGACCGTCAGCGTGCCGTGGTTGCGCAGGAGCATGTGGTTGTGGTCGCCGAGGTCCTTCTGCAGCCGCGGCCGCTCGTCGTGATCGAGCGCGATGCCTTCATAGTCGTGGTAGGCGAGGTCGTGGGTGACGAGCTGCGCGGTCTGGTTCAGCGGCAAGAGGCCCTCCGCGCTGCTGGAGACCGCAGTGCCGTCGAGCGTGTGAAGATGCAGCACGCAGATCGCGTCCTCGCGCACCTCGTGGATCGCCGAATGGATGGTGAAGCCGGCGGGGTTGATGCTGTACTCGCTCTCGGTGAGCTGGTTGCCGTGCAGGTCGACCTTGACGAGGCTCGACGCCGTGATCTCGTCGAACATCAGCCCGTAGGGGTTGATGAGGAAGTGATGGTCGGGACCCGGCACCCGTGCCGAGATGTGGGTGTCGACCAGATCATCCCAGCCGTACAGCGCCACGAGGCGATAGCAGGCGGCGAGATTGACCCGTTGCTGCCACTCGGCCTCCGTCATGTTCGACGGCACTTCCTTCAGGCGCGCTTCCGCTGGCGACATGGCTGGTCTCTCCGAACATCGTTGTTGCGGGGAGGGAGGGTAGTCGCGGCCGATGTCGGCGGCAAGGCGCCCAGAGCGCGGCAGTTCAGCGTAGCCCGCATGGAGCGGAGCGGCATGCGGGGAGTCCTGCTGTCCCGGATTTTGCTTCGCTCCAGCCGGGCTGCGGAAGCCTGGATGACGTTCCGTCTGCAGCAACGGCCGATCGGAAAAAAATACTACGGCGCCGGGATCGACAGCAGGCTGGAAATGCTGCGGCCGCGGATATCGTAGACGCGGGCGAACACCACGTCGTCGCGCTTGATCTCGACCATGACGGGGGCGGTGAGGCCCTTGCAGTAGAATTCGCCGAGCGTCATCGCGAAATCGGCGGCATTGGAATCCCAGCCAATGGTGAAATCGGGCCCGAGCGCGACCTGCGCCGGCCGCTGCGGGCCGCACACCGCGACCTTCCATTTGCGATTGCGCGGCGGCACTTCCTGGCGCTCGACCAGCTGCTCGCGCAGCTCGTCCGAGGCCTGCTTCAGCGCGAGGCCCCAATAGTCGAGCATGAAGCGGTCGTCGGCGGCGCGCACGGTGCCGGCGATGTGGTTGAAGTGCGTGTATTGATAGGGATGCAGCCGGATCATCTCGGCGAGCGGCAGCGCAAGGCCGAAGCAGAAGGTGGCGAGCACGACGGGTTGCCAGGCGCGGTGGTTGGCGCGCAGGCGTTCCATGGCCCAGGCGAAGGCGACGCCGCCGAGCACCGCCATCGGCGGGATCACGAAGACGAAATGGCGAATGCCGTTGTAGAGCGCCGGCCGCTTCACCATCGCGATCGCCAGCGGCAGTGTTGCCGCGAGCGTGAGCATCAGGAGAATGGTCTTGCGACGCGCAGGAACCTCGCGGCGCGGCAGCAGGGCGAAGGTGCCGATCACGGCGCCGGTCATCAGCACCAGCATCACCTCGGGAAGCTGAAGCGCGAACAGCGTCGGCAGATAGGACCAGGGCATGTCGGGCACGGACACGATCGCGCCGTCGAACATCTCCTTCCAGGGCTTTTCGAAGAAGTGCGAGAAATAGGTCAGGGCCTCGAAGGGATTGCCGGGCTGCATGATGGACCATGGCCAGATCAGGCCCATCACGAGATAGCCGAGCACGAGGCCGGGCAGCAGCACATAGACGACATGGGCGAAGCGGCGGACCGCTTCGCGCGCGCCTTCGATGCGCAGCTCTTCCATGAAAAGCGGCACGAAACCGATCATCGCATAGACGAGCGAGAGGCCGCCGAGAATGCGCGTGCCGATCGACAGGCCGGCCCCGAGGCCGACGATCAGGATCGTGCGCGGCGAGGGCTGCGGATATTCCTCGGCGAGCCGCACCAGGCCCAGCATCAGGATGATCATCGCCACCGCGAAGGGCGCATCCTTCGGGTTCATGAACATGTGGCCGTAGAAGATCGGGCAGAGCGCGAGCAGGAGCAGCGTCGCAAGTCCTGCGAGCGGTCCGCCGATGCGGCGGCCGAGCCGCCATGTCACGGCAAGTCCGATGACGCCGACGATCGCGCCGACCAGACGGCGCGTCTCGAACAGCTCGAGCGGTAGGATCTTGTGCAGGAGAGCGGCTGCCATGTCGAAGCCGCCGCCATACATATAAAGGTTGGCGAAGGACAGCGCCGCGGTGTCCTTGAAGCCGGAACCGAACAGGCGCAGCAGGAGGTCGGCATATTCGGCGTGGGTGTAATCGTCCCAGCCGAGCCCATAGTCGCGGAACGTCAGGCCCGCGATGACGCTGACCATCGCCAGCACCAGCATGGCGAGATCATCGCAAGTCCGTTCAATCGAGCGCCGCGCAGGCGTATCGATCGCCGAGGTCGTAATGGACGTCATGGCTATTGGTGACCCGGAATCCCCTCTTGGCCCAGCTGGTGCGCGCGGGCCTGTTCCCCGGAATCCCTATAGCGCAGTTCCATTACCAAGTAATTGGGCATTATGGCTAAATTCCTGATGCGACGCAGCAATCCCTGACTTTGGAAGCACCTTGAAGCTACCGAACCGATGCTGAAGGGAATGTGAATAAGTCTCTGATTTCCTTCCTTTAAGGAACGGTGGCGGCAATTGGCCGTTGGCGAGGAACGCAATATGACGGTATCGTGGCCTAGCTGTCGCGCGTCGGTGCGCGGCCGGGGGTGTATTCGATGACGTTGGCATTGTTGATCGCGGGGATCTTCGCCGTCCTGGCGGGCCTCCTTACGGTCCTTTTTGGCTACTCCGTCAGGGATTTCAGCCTCGGCAGCACCCTCATAATCGCCGGCACGATCGGCGTCTGCTCCGGAATGTTACTGGCCGGCCTCTACGTCGTGGTGCTGGAGCTGCAGGGAATCGCGCGGCGCCTCGCGGGCTCGGTCGCGCCATCGGACGTTCGCGTCCGGCCCGTGCTGCCGTCGGGACTCGTGCCTCCAGGAACGGCTGCCCCAGACCTCGCGCCTTCGCCGGCGATGAAGGTCGAACCGATGCCGCCGCCTCCATTTGCCGCGCCGCCGCCATGGCTGGACGATGCTGCCGCACGCGAGCGGTCGCGCGTCGAGGCTCCTGCGGCGCCGGAGGAGCCTCCGCCGGTGGCGCCCGAGGCGCCGCGCCGTCGCAATCTGTTGTTCGCCTCCACCTCGCGCAAGGAGCGCGAGCGCGCGGAGGCGAAGGCTGCCGAAGGCCTGCCGCCGTACCCCCATGCAGAGCCCGCGACCCCCGCTCCGCCGGAGACGCCGCCCGCGAGCTTCGACGATGCCTGGCCGAAGCCGGACCGGATGCGGCCGCCGGAGCCTCCCGCGTCGCGTCGCCCGGCGCCACCGCCGCGCACGCCCTCGATCTTCACCGAGCCTGCTGCCCCGACGCCTCCGCCTGCGCCTGAGCCTCCACCGCCGGCCGAGCAGCCGCCCGTCACCGTGCTCAAGTCCGGCATCGTCGACGGCATGGCCTATTCGCTCTATTCCGACGGGTCGATCGAAGCGCAGATGCCGGAAGGCATGATGCGCTTCGCCTCGATTGACGAGCTGCGCGCCCATCTGGACCAGCGCTCCTGACGCTTTTCATCGAGCAAGTAAAGCGCCGCAGTTCGTGGTAGCCCACCAGTAACCAGCCGTTATTCGCCAGTCGTCGTATTTCAGCCGAACGTATTGTTGACAGAGAATACTCGGACGTCGCCAATCCACTGCGACGAAGCCAGCTTTATGGAGGGGGCGAGCCATGTCGGATGCCGGCGGCAAAAATTTCATCGAGCTGACGGCGAACATCGTGTCGGCCTATCTCAGCAACAACCCGACGCCGGCCGGCGAGATTCCGAACCTCATAAGCCAGGTGCATGGCGCCCTGGTGCGGGTCTCCTCGGGCCGAACCGAGGCGCCGCTCGAGCCGGCGAAGCCGGCGGTTTCGCTGAAGAAGTCGATCGCGCCGGACTATCTGGTCTGTCTGGAGGACGGCAAGCGCTTCAAGTCGCTGAAGCGCCATCTGCGCACCCAGTACAATATGACGCCGGAGCAATACCGCGAGAAATGGGGCCTGCCGGCCGATTACCCCATGGTCGCGCCGAACTATGCGGTGGCACGCTCGCAGCTGGCGAAGCAGATGGGGCTCGGACAGCAGCAGCGGAAGCGGAAGTAGCGTTGCGAGAGCATGATCCGGAAAAGTGTGCCGCGGATTTCCGGCGAGATCATGCTCAGACACTAGCCTGAAGCGCGATCTTCATCGCGCTTCAGGAAGCTTCCGCGAGTGCTTCTTTCGCATCGACCCGGATGCGCTCGACCATCGAGCGCAGGCCGTTGGAGCGCTGCGGCGTCAGGTGGTCGCGCAAGCCGAATTCGTCGAACAACGCGATGGCGTCGGTCGACAGGATCTCTTGCGGCGTGCGGCCGGAATAGAGCGAAAGCAGGATCGCGACCAGCCCGCGCACGATATGCGCGTCGCTGTCGCCGAGATATTTCAGGACCGGGGCGCCGTTGCCGCGTTCGATGCGCTTGGATAGCCAGACCTGGCTGACGCAACCTTGCACCTTGTTAGCGGCCGAGTGCTCCGCCTCCGGCAGCGGTTCCAAAGTACGACCGAGCTCGATGACGTAGCGGTAGCGGTCGTCCCAATCGTCCAGAATCTCGAAATTGTCTCGGATCTCGTCAATCGTCGTCATATCGGCCCGTGAATCCCTGTTCCCGCCAATATAGGGACGCAAAGCAGCGAAATCGATAGGGTTTGGGCGCTAATTCGCTGGTCCCGGCCCTCGCCATTCCAGCGCGAGATCGTCCTGGGTCAGGGTGTCGCGCGGCGCCTCGCTCGCGGCCGTATCGCCTTCGCCGGCCATCGCGATCGAGCCGGTATGATCGGGCGCCTTCTTCTCGTTCTTGTCATTCTTGCCGTTGGTAATCTGCTCTTTCTTGTCGTTGATCATCTGGTAGAGCTTGCGCGCGCCGTCCTGCGCCCGCTGGCCGATGATGGTCGCCGCCTGTCCGCCGACCTCGCAGGCCGCCGGCTGACGTTTGCAGAACTGGGTCGCGTCGGAGACAGCCGCGGTCGCAGCCTGCACGGCATCGGCAGCGCCGATCTGCGGCAGCTTCTCCGATTCGGGCGTCTTGTCCCGCGGCAGGAGTACCAGCACCAGCCCGAGCCAGAATGTGATGCGAAGCAAAAAGCGCATCTTGCGACCTGTATGTTAGATCCCGCCCGCGGCGATGCCCGCGCGCGTTTCGACCTAGCAATCCTCGATAAATCGCAAGTGATTGCCTTGAGCTTAATTCTTCGAAAATTGACGCAAATTTCTTGGCCGCCGACGGTGTCGTAAATTTTCGATTGACGGCGGCACACTGCGCTCGCGCGTCCACCAATTCGAAACCATGAGGGCGGACGCGAAACCCCGCGTTCACCATCCCTACGGAAGACGTCGTCAAATCGTCTAAAAATGTCCGCGATGACACGGTGTTCGGCGGCGAGGGCGGCCGCCTTAGCGTTCGTTTAATGTCACTCTGACACGGTGGCTCAACGACAAGGAGGCGTTCCGGCGCGTCTTTTCGACGAATGAGCCGAAGCGCGAGACCCGTGACAGTTTTGAGTATCATCCGCGATTGTCTCGATGCGCTGCTGCATCCCTCCGCGCGTTACGATGCGCTGACGCGAGCGCGCCATCGTGCCTTCATGGCGCCGCGGCTGCTCGGCAGCCTGGCCGCCTTTGCCGCCTTTCCGGTCTATCTTGCGATGCGCGGCGCGCCGAGCGCGATCGAGGCCGCCG
The DNA here is from genome assembly GCF_000426265.1 of Bradyrhizobium sp. Cp5.3. Taxonomy (NCBI): domain Bacteria; kingdom Pseudomonadati; phylum Pseudomonadota; class Alphaproteobacteria; order Hyphomicrobiales; family Nitrobacteraceae; genus Bradyrhizobium; species Bradyrhizobium sp. Cp5.3. The sequence goes on from NZ_AUFA01000002.1 coordinate 422,684, forward strand.
CATTCGCGTGGCTGATCGCGCCGATCTTGCTGTCGTGGTTCTTGTCGCGCACGGGCCATTACGAAGGCGCGCATGTGCTGTCGTCGCTGGCGCTCGCCGGCCTGATCATGGCGGTCGCGGCCACAACCGGTGGTATTGAGTCCTTTGCCGCGGTCTGGCTGGTCGTGGTTCCCCTCGAAGCCGCACTGTCGGCCTCGCGCCGCGTCGCGGCCTTCGCCTCGCTGCTCGCGCTGTCCTGCGCGGGGATACTGATCCTCGTCAGCCAGCTCGGCTGGCTGCCGCCGGCAGAGTTGGGCGTTGCCGAACGCGGCGTCTACATGGCATTCGGCGTCGCCTCGGCGACCCTTTACGCAGCGGGCCTCGCCTTCGGTGCTGAGTCGCTGGCGCGCACCAGCGTCACGCTGCTGTCGCGCGAAGAGGAGCGCTACCGTCTGCTCGCGCGCAACATGAGCGACGTCATCTCGCGGCATCGGCGCAACGGCGCGGTGCAGTTCATCTCGCCCGCGGCCGAGACCATGCTGGGGATGCCGGTTGCGCAACTGCTCGGCCACGGCCTGTTCGACCGCGTCCATGTCGCCGATCGTCCGGCCTACCTGACAGCATTGTCGGACGCCGCCCGTGGCGAGGTGCGCAGCGTCGAGTTCCGGCTGCGGCGCGAGCATGTTGGATCCGAGCGCGGTCAAATCGATTTCGTCTGGGTCGAGATGCGTTGCCGGCCGCTCGAGCAGGAGTCCGCTCGCGACATGTCGCGCGAAGCCGAGGTCGTTGCCGTGATGCGCGACGTCACCGATCGCAAGATCCAGGAGCAGGCGCTCGAAGAGGCGCGCAGCGCCGCCGAAGCCGCCGATGCCGCCAAGACGCGCTTCCTCGCCACCATGAGTCACGAGCTGCGCACGCCGCTCAATGCCATCATCGGCTTCTCGGAGATGATCGCGCAGGAGCAAACGCTGATGTTAGGGGCGGCCCAGCGCAAAGAATATGCGCAGCTGATCAATGATTCCGGCCAGCATCTCTTGTCCGTGGTCAACGGCATCCTCGACATGTCCAAGATGGAATCGGGCAATTTCGAGATTTCGTCGGAGCCGTTCGCGCCGCGCGCCGCGCTGCTTCACTGCTGCAATCTGCTGGCGCTCAAAGCGCGGGAGAACGGCATCGATCTGATCACCGATGCGCCGCAGGACCTACCGATGATGGACGGCGATCCGCGTGCCTTCAAACAGGTTGTGCTCAACCTCGTCGCCAACGCGATCAAGTTCACCGAGCGTGGCGGTCAGGTCATGGTTGCCGCATCAGCGTCGGCGTCGCAGCTCACGCTTCGCATCAGCGACACCGGTGTCGGCATCGCCCCCGATGATCTCAAGCGCATCGGCGCGCCGTTCTTCCAGGCCGGCAAGACCTATCAGCGTCGCCATGAAGGAACCGGCCTCGGTCTTTCGATCGTGAAGAGCCTCGTGGCGTTGCATCTCGGCGAATTGACGGTACAAAGCAGGCTCGGCGAGGGGACGGCCGTCACGGTCAAGCTGCCGCTCGTCTACACGTCGCCGCAAGTCAAGCCGTCCGAGAGCAAGATCGCGACGTTGACGCCGGCGCCGCGCCAGGAAATTCAAGACCAAACTCTGGACCAACCTGCTCTGGTGAAGAAAAGTGCCTAGAAAGTCTGCAAAGGACGATGCTGCTCCGCGCCGCCGTGGCGCCAAGGCCGCGGTTGTCGATATCGAGACCGAGCGCAATCTCGTGATGCGGGTCCTTCTGCACAGCCCCAAGGACACGCTGGCCGGCTTCGTCGCCGTTGCTGCTGTCTGCGCCATCGTCGCCAACGCGCTGTTCCTGCAGACCGGCCGGCATCCGGCGCCGATGTTCGGCACCGTGATCAATCTGCCTGCGCCGTCGTCTGCCGCGCTGTCGAGCCCGCTGCCGCGCCCACGTCCGGTCGGCGCCGACATGTCGCCGCTCGAGCCGAAGCCGACGGAATTTCGCATCGAACCGAAGCCCGCCGAGAAGGCGCCGGAGAAGCCGGTCGAGGCGACCGCGTCGACGCCGCGATCGGGCGATCCCCTGACCAATCTGGTGAAGGCCACGACGTCTGCGCCGACACCGCCTGCCGTCGCCGTTGCCCGCCCCCCGGCGCCGATTCCGGTGCAGCAGAGCCCTGCGGCACGTCGCATCGCCGGCGTGCAGCGCGCGCTGTCCGAATATGGCTACGGCCAGCTGAAGGTCACGGGCACGATGAGCGGGGAGACCCAGTCCGCGATCCAGAAGTTCGAGCGCGAGCATCGCATGGCTGTCACCGGCCAGGTGTCTGAGCGCCTGCTGCGCGAGCTCGCGGCCGCGATCGGGCATCCCGTCGAATAATCGTCATCATTGCGCGGAGGCTGGTGTCGATCGCGGCGCTGGCCTATCCTTCATGCTCATGAGATTGAAATCCAGCATTTGGGTGGCGGCTTACTTGCGCCGGTGCCAAACCGAAGGCGTGTTCGGCGCGGTGCGTCGTCGCGGCGCCGAGGAGGCGGGCGCGGTGTTCGTGAAGGTGTCGCTGCTCGACGGCAATGCGATGCTGTACGCGCCTGCGCCGCAGACCGTCTATGAGGACGGCCGGCCGGTCGATCGCTTCTTCATGCCCGTTGCTCCGCAGCCCCAGACTGAGCAGGCCGTCGAAGAGCGGCTGACCAAGGAGATCCGCTTCGACCCGGATGCCTGGATCGTCGAGACCGAGGACCGCGCGGGGCGGCATTTCCTTGAGCTCGCGAAGGCGTAACTAGCGCCAACCGTCGTTGCGAGCGCAGCGAAGCAATCCAGACTCTCTCCGCGGAGGGACTCTGGATTGCTTCGTCGCAAGGGCTCCTCGCAATGACGAGCTTGGGACGCGTCGCGTGTCCCACACTCAGCGCCACCGCTTCCGGAAGCCGGGGCGAGCAAATCAGCGATCCAACGAGCCGCCGGTGCCGGTCCGCGCCGCGGGGCTCGAGCCGGGCTGCACGGCCGGCCGCGGCTGGTTCGCGCTCGAACGCGCACGCTGGCGTTCACCGTCATGCAGCGAGGATTGGTATTTGGCGCGCGTGACGGCGAGCGTCGAGCTGCGCCAGACAGCTAACATCACCAGCGCGGAGCGGTCGCTCAAGCGGTCGTAGAGCCGCGACAGCCGGTAGACCGCGTTCACGGACGTTCCGATCTCCGGCTTGAAGAACAGCAGGATGCGCTGGAAGTTGGGGCTCGGCATGTCGAGCGCGCGCGCGGCGACCGCCAGCGCTTCGCCGCCGGGATCGTCGACGATTTCAGCCGCGACGCGCGAAGACAGGATCAGGCTGTCGCCGAGCTCGAGGGTGAAGTTCTCGGCGTCGTTGGCGATTGCCGCCATCTCCAGGATCTGGATCGCGCGCTTGGCGCGCACGGTCGGAATCCGCGGCGCGGCCTTGAGCGGCGTCTGCGCCAGGTTCTGCAGGACCAGGGCGCGCTCGGAAGCGCTGGCGCGGAAGAACATGTCGTGGATCTCGGCGGCATCCATCGGCTGCATCGCCAGGTTCGAGGCCATGCGCAATTCCGCATCGGTCGGCGTGCGCATGGGCGCGGGCGCCTGCGGCGGCGCGGGGATCTCCCGTGCAAGCGGGATCCGGCGGCCTTCCTGCGCGGCCGTCAGGCCAAGCTTCTGAATGATCGGCGCGGGCGTTGCGGGATAGATTGCGAGCCGCGCCTTGACCGCGGCGCGCGTTGCGTCGTCGACCTGGTCGATCAGGCGCGTGGCGAGCTCGACGAACTGCCGCTCCTCGTCGTCGTTGTGGCGGCTCGTCTGGACATAGAGGTCCGTCAGCACGCGCAGCAGCGTCGGGCGGATATCGACGCCCTCGCGACGGGAGAGGGTCATCAGCCCGTCGAATCCGGGAAACAGCGACTTGGTCATTGAGGCGTACGCAACTTGGAAGGGTCCTTGGGGCGAAGCCTATCGCGGGTTCCTTTAAAGGCTCGTTAAGGAAAACGAGATGTGAAACGCCCCGCGCAATTCAAGGTGTTGTCGTGCCGCAACGGGACGGTGCGGCATGCCCGTGCGGTTACGGTCCGAACGCCATGTTTACACCCCGTTAACCATGTCCTGATCTTAATTGACGCCATGTTGCAGCACCGCCTTCGGTCGCGCCGCAATTGAAGAGAGCTGACATGGGGACCATCATCGAATTTCCGGCCGGTCGCCGGCTCGCCTCGTCGGGGGAAGTGGCGCCGCGCACGGAAACGGGGACGGTCCTGATCCTTCCCGTGATCCGCATCGAGCGCGAGACGGATGAGACCAGCGGCGGTCGTGGGCCGGAACAGGGCACAGCGCCGGGGCGCCGTCGTCGCCGTCGCTAGATCCGGCATTCATGCAATGCCGGAATCAATCCGCCAGATCCGGTCTCTCTCATCAAGCGTGCTGCTCGCGCTGATCGGCGCCGCGCTTGCGGGCTGCAGCGGCGGCGATTTCGGCCGCACCCGTGCCGACATGCGCAGCGACGACATGCATCGCTGGCTTGGAGCTGAAGTCACCTCCAGCGTCGGACTGAGAGCGTCTCAATTCCAGCTCACCGAGGAAGAACGTCAGCTTCGCGATCTCGCCTATCCCCTGATCGAGCCGCCGCTGTCGCGCCCGGCCTGGAAGAGCGTGTTCGGCGACTACCAGGCGCTGCCGTCGCCCTGGCGGCAGAAGGTCGTGTTCGACCGCACCATGTACGGACGGACGCTGATCGACGAGCCGCATCGCACGCACTCCTCGCGCTATGCGCAGCTCATCGAGGACGTGCGCAACGACATCACCCGCTTCGAGCCGTTCTTCGCCAGCGCGATCCGCGTCATCGACCTCGACAAGAAGCGCAATGCCAGCATGGCGCGTGTCTCCGAGCTCTCGCCGAGGGAAAGGGAAGACGCGATCGCGCGCATGCAGGAGAACTCGCTGATCATCCAGTGGGTGCAGCAGTGCCTGGAGCAGCGCGTCTCCTCCTATCGCTGGGGTCTGGAGCGGCTGGTGATCCAGGCGCCAGATCCCATGGCCGCCGATGCCGACCGCCTGATCGGCGAACTCGCCGCGCAGACCGCCCATCCGCCGGTCGCGGCGCAGCCGCCCTACGGACGTTCCGTCAGCGTCCGCGGCTAGGAGCCTTGCGCGCGCTTCGCTTCGACATGCGCCGCTGCGCGTGCATGTGCCGTATCGCGGCGATGCGCAGTCCGTCACCGCCCTTCTCGACGGAGAAGTTGCGGTCATCGTAGGCAGGCCCGTCCTGCTTGCGCCGCAGATCCAGAGCGGTGCAATCCGTGGTCTGGCTGTGACCTCACCGACGCGGACTGACAAACACGGCAATCGCACGTGCGGAAGTCGGGAAGCTGTCTCGCTGATCCCTGGAAGTTTTTTCGCGGCTCTCGATCGACGTCAGCCCTTGATGACTCTCACAAAGTCTCAGTGGTTACTGACCACGGTCAGTGTTCTGCGCTTGCGGACGATCCTCGCTTGTCCTTTGCTAACAGGTGCGGCGATACATCTGAGAGTTGCGCGGATCATGTTTCGGCTTCCGAAGAGCCTTGGGACGCCGGGGCGAGATCGGGGATTCCTAGGTCGAAAGCGTCCGGGGAAAATCCGACAGGAATCCGGACCCAAGCTACCCGGCCTGTAAAAGCTCGATGCTGGCCATCACTATGATTTGCTGAGTTGGATACATTGTGACTCGTCAAAATTGGACATTCGGCTATGCCCAATCCGCTACTCAACATGAGCGACGATATTGTCGACCTGATCGTATTGGAAAGCGGGGTCCTGGCGGCTCAGAATTCTCCTCATGAGCTTCTCGGGACGGTTACCCTTGTCACTCAGAGAGGGCACTATGATTTCCTGGTCGACGAGGAAGCGGCTCGTCAGCTCGTCCACCAGCTGAGAGAGTTGCTGTGCGGAGACCGCCACGACCCGAGAATGCTCAATTGAGCAACCAGGATTTGCCGAGTTGGCTGCATCATGGCTCATTGAAATCGGACAATTGGCACGATGCGCGATCCGCCACTGAACATGAGCGACGACATTATCGACCTCATCGTATTGGAATGCGGGGTCCAACCAGCCCAGGATTCTCCTCATGAGCTTCTGGGAACGGTTACCCTCGTCACGCAGAAAGGACACTATGACTTTCTGGTTGATGAGCAGGCGGCCAATCAACTTGTGCAGAAGCTGAGAGAATTGCTGGGCGGGGACCGTCCGAACCCGACCGAACTCAAACGAACAAAATAGGTCTGCTCTTCTGCCCCTTCTACTTTGCATGGGGTTGTTTTGCGGATTTCCGGGCAAGTGCTGCGAGACGGTCCGCTCAGCGCCGGCTGCGCGGCGTCTCGGCCTTGGTAGGCGGCTCGGTCTGGGGCGCGCAGGTCGCGGCCGCCAGCGAAGCCTGCGCCTGCGGCAAGAGGCCGGGCTCGGCGGCGAGTGCCTTCATCACAATCAGGCCGGTTGCGCTCGGAGAATCGATGATCAGGCGGTCGGCTGCCGTGACCTCTTCGTCCTCGGGCAGCTCGTTGTGCTGCGCTTCCGTCATCAGGTCGAGCTCGATCACCTTCTTGCCCGCCGAACGGTCGTTGATCGCGTAATAGGCGATCTCGTTGCGGGTGTAGAACGACACCGAGGTATAGGCCTGGCTTACCGGCACCGTGAGCTTGAGCGGCCCGCCCGACAGATCGTAGCGGCAGATCGCCAGGGCAAAGGCCGGATCCATGAACGGCATCGGCGACGTATTGGGGTCGGCGAGAGGAAGCTGCGTGACCGCATTGAGCTTGGTCATGGGCGTCAGCCGCGAATAGGCGTCCTGCGTCGCGATCCGCGGCAGCGCCAGCACGCTGACCAGATGGACCACGAGGCCCAGGAGGATGCCGGCAACGATGGTGAACAGCAGCCGGATCATGAGCAGCCCACCGTGGTGATCGTGGGCATCGGCGCATCGCGCTGGGTGCGGGTCGCAACACCCACCGGCGTGTCGTAAAGGCGAAGCATCAGCGCGTAGCGCTCGATGCCACCGGTCGGCAACCAGTTGCCGGCGCGCGAGCGCGAGGCGATGCGGATCTCGAACGAGCCGTCGGACTGGCGGACGATCTCCTGGCTGGTGAAGCCGTAGCGCTGCAGCGAGTTGGCGACGAGATGGCCCTTGCGGTCATAGAGCGTCAGCGTCCAGAACCGCGCCGGCGGCGTCACGCCGGAGACAACCACATCGCAGCGGCCGTCGAGCGCCTTCTTCTTGTCGTCGGCGATCGCGGTGAAGGCGACGCCGTCGCCGGTGCCGATCGGCAGCTCGCCGTTGCGCACGATGGTGGCGCGCGAGTAGGGGTCGACGTCGGCGGTGCCGGTGCGGGGCCGCGCGGTCCAGGCGCCGATGGTCAGCGCGCCGATGTCGGTGCCGCGCGTCGTCGTCATCCAGGTGGCGCCGACGCCGACGACGGTCGCGAGCAGAAGCGCAGTCAATGTGATAATGATCAGCCGCACGGGAAAACGATCAGTTCTTGCGTGGAGCGGACGAGTTCGCATTCTCCTCCGCCGCATAGTTTTGCGGGAAGGCGAGCGCGCTCGATGACGAGGCCGGCTTGGCCGTCTTCGTCGTGTCGTCGGAAGTCGTCTTTGTCGCGGTCTTGGCCGCGTCGTCGAGCAGCTTCTCGACGCGCACCAGGATATCGGCGCCGCGCTTGGTCAATACCGGCGGCGGACCGGGCTTGGTCTCCAGCACTTTTGGCGCCGCATTGGCTTGCGCGTTGGCGGCCGCCGGCTGCGGCGGCAGCTTCTGGCCCATGCCGATGCCGGGAATTTCCCTGACCTCGACGCCCTGATGGGCCGCGACCATGATGTCGTGCCAAGTCTGCGCCGGCAGCGAGCCGCCGGTCATGCGGTTGGTTGGCGAGTAGTCGTCATTGCCGTACCAGACCGCGCAGGTGAAGTTGCCGGTGTAACCGACGAACCAGGCGTCGCGATACGCATTGGTCGTGCCGGTCTTGCCCGCGGTCGGGATTCCGTCGAGCGCAGCACGGCGCGCGGTACCTTCGCTGACCACGTGGCTCATCATGCCGGCCATATCGGCGGCAATGTTCGGCGGAATGGCTTGCCGCGGCTTCGGGCCGTCGCGGTCCCAGCGCCAGACCAGGTCGCCGGCGCCGGTGCGCACCTCCAGCACCGAGTGCGGCGTCACGGCCTTGCCGCGGTTCGGGAAGGTCGCGTAGGCCACCGCGTGCTCGAGCACGGTGACTTCGTCGGAGCCGATCGGCAGCGACGGCGTGTCGGGCAGGGGCGCCTTGATGCCGAAGCGGCGTGCAACCTCGACGATCTTGGCGCGGCCAATCTTGGCCGGATTCGGCGCCTTCGGCTGCTCCCGCCGGCCGATCTCGATCGACAGCTTCACCGGCACCACGTTGATCGAGCGCGTGATCGCCTGCGTCAGCGTCACCGAGCCGGAATAGGAGTGGCCATAGTTCTGCGGGCACCAGTTGCCGATGCAGACCGGGCCGTCGACGATGACCGAGTTCGGTGTGTAACCGTTCAACAGGGCGGTGGTGTAGACGTAAGGCTTGAACGACGAGCCGGGCTGGCGGTAGGCGTCGGTGGCGCGGTTGAACTGGCTCGCGCCGTAGTCGCGGCCGCCGACCATGGCGCGGATGCCGCCGTCGAGATCGGAGACGACGGTCGCCGCCTGCGTTGCGTGATAGTCGCGGCCGAACTGGCGGAGCTGGTTCTCGATCGCCTCCTCGGCGGCCTTCTGCACGTTGGTGTCGATCGCGGTGCGGACCACGAAGACGCGCTCGGTGTAGGACTTCGGGAAGGTGTCGACGAGCTTGCGCATCTCGTCGAAGGCGTAGTCGAGATAGTAGTTCGGCGAGGCCTCGTCGCGGCGGTCGACCGCGAAGGCCGGGTTGCGGCGGGCGCCGAACACCTGGCCCTCGGTCATGAAGCCGGCATCGACGAGGTTGTCGAGCACGACGTTGGCGCGGGCGCGCGCGGCGGGCAGGTTGATGTGCGGGGCGTATTTGGTCGGCGCCTTGAACAGGCCGGCGAGCATCGCGGCTTCCGCGAGGGTCACGTCGCGCGCCGACTTGTTGAAGTAGAAATGCGCCGCGCCGTCGACGCCGAAGGTGCCGCCGCCCATATAGGCGCGGTCGAGATAGAGCTTGAGAATCTCGTTCTTGGTCAGGCGCCATTCCAGCCAGACCGCGAGGAACGCCTCGTTGATCTTGCGTTCGATGGTGCGCTCGTTGCTCAGGAACAGGTTCTTGGCGAGCTGCTGGGTGATCGAGGAGCCGCCCTGGCGGACGCCGCCGGCCTGTGCGTTGGTGACGAGGGCGCGGGCGGTGCCGGCGATGTCGATGCCGAAATGGTCGTAGAAGCGGCGATCTTCGGTGGCGAGCGTCGCCTTGATCAGCACGTCCGGAAAGTCTTCCAGCGGGATCGAGTCGTTGTGCTTGATGCCGCGGCTGCCGATCGGGTTACCGTAGCGGTCGAGGAAGGTCACCGCGAGGTCGGACTTCTTCAGCCAATCCTCGTCCGCGGTCTCGCGGAAGGCGGGGATGGCGAGGGCGAGCAGCAGCACCAGGCCGCCGAGCCCGAGGGTTGCGGCTTCCGACAGCGGCTCGATGAACACCCAGCGCTTCCACCGCCCGACATAGAAGCGATCCATGAAGGTCGAGTAGCGCTCATAGAGCTCGCGAATGCCCTTGGCCGATGAGAACAGCGAGGAGTCGATGCGCGCATCGAGATCCAGGAAGAAATTCCGGACCCTGGTCTTCCACTGCGGTGGTATGATCTGGCGCACCTAGAACCCTTGAGGCTCGGTTCGAAAGCGTTCAAGCACCCGGCCGGGGCGGCATCGAGACGTCTTGCGGGAGTGTTGCGGCAAACCCAAGGCGCCCGGTTCGCGTCCGAGGGGACTTGAGGGTTTGTTCTAACCGAGCGGGGCCTATAAACCAATGGCTACGCTCGCGATTTTGAACAACAGGCCTAATTGACCCCGTTTCTTTACGGGGCCCCCGCGGGCGCTGCTTGCAGCCGTATCGGCCCTCGCCCTAGATGGAATTGGCCGTAGCTCTTTTGAATCTTGTTGAGGCGCATGACCGCAGCTCCCAAACGACCTTCAGACCAGGAAGGATTCTTCTGGAAAACCAAGACGTTGGAAGAGATGTCGGAGGCTGAGTGGGAGAGCCTCTGCGACGGTTGCGGCCGCTGCTGCCTGAACAAGCTCGAGGACGAGGATACCGGCCAGATCTACTTCACCCATGTCGGCTGCAAGCTGCTCGACGCCGGGACCTGCGCCTGCAAGGACTATCCGAATCGCTCGGACAAGGTTCCGGACTGCGTCCGCCTGACCCCTGCCAACGTCCGCACCCTGAACTGGTTGCCGCCGAGCTGCGGCTACAAGCTCGTCGCGGAGGGGCGCGACCTCTATTGGTGGCACCCGCTAGTCTCCGGCGATCCCAACACCGTTCATGAGGCCGGCGTCTCCGTGCGCGGCCGGGTCGAGGGCAGCGAGGAGGACATCCCGGACGAGGAGCTCGAGGAGCACATCGTGCAGTGGCCGGCGCAGCTGCCGAAACGGGCACGCCTCAAGCGACGTCCAAAGGACTGAAAGCGACGTCTCAGGCCTAACGCTGTGTGAAGCGATCACGTCTTCGGGATGACCAGGGGGTGGGATGCACCCATGCGCCGCAGCGCCTGCCCGAGAAGAAGTTCGCTGTCTAGATTACCTGGACAGAACGAATCCTCCGCGGCGTTGCGCCGCTACCCGACGTCCGACCGACATGAACAAGTTCGAACGGCAGACGAGCCAATCTGCCGACATCCAGGCGTTGCCCGACGACATCGCCGAAGAGCTCTCCCGCCTTCCGTCCGAGGTCATCAGCGTTAGCGACGCGCCCTCCATCGCGCCGCCAGTTCCGCTCTCGACGGACGAGGTGCGGACCATCGTGATCAGCCTGATGCTGACGATGTTCCTGGCGTCGCTGGACCAGACCATCGTGGCGACCGCGCTGCCGACCATCGGGCGCCAGTTCCAGGACGTCTCGAACCTCTCCTGGGTGATCACGGCCTATCTGCTCGCCTCGACCGCGGTTGCACCGGTGTTCGGGACGCTGAGCGACATCTATGGCCGGCGTGCCATGATCATCACCTCGCTGAGTCTCTTTGTGGCGGGCTCGATCCTGTGCGCGATCGCGCCCAGCATGCCGATGCTGATCCTGGCGCGCGGCCTGCAAGGCCTCGGCGGCGGCGGCATCATGCCGGTCGTGCAGACCGTGATTTCCGATGTTGTCTCACCGCGCGAACGCGGCCAGTACCAAGCCTATTTCTCCAGCGTCTGGATGGTCGGCGGCATCCTCGGCCCCGTCATCGGCGGCGTGTTCGCCGAGCATCTGCACTGGTCGATGATCTTCTGGATCAACCTGCCGCTCGCGGCCGCGGCGCTGGCGCTGCTGCTTCCGAAAATGAACAAGATCCCGGTGTTCCACCACCGGCGCGAGGTCGATTGGCTCGGCGGCGTGCTGCTGATGGCGTCCGCGGTGGTCTTCATGCTGGTGCTGACCTGGGGCGGCACGCGGTTCCCGTGGCTCTCGCCGACCGTTCTTGCGATGGTGGGTGTGGCGGTCGCGTTGGCGTTCACTTTCGTCTGGCACGCGCGCCAGGCGGACGAGCCGTTCCTGCCGCTGCCGCTGCTCGGCGGAACGGTCGCGCCCTATGCGCTGACGGCCGGCGGCTGCGCGCTCGGCGCAATCACCGGTCTCACGGTTCAACTCCCGCTCTACTACGAGTCGGTCTATCACCTCAGCGCCAGCGAGGCGGGGCTCGCACTGATCCCGCTCGCTGCGGTCTCGACCTGCGGCGCGGCCATCGCCGGCCGCACCATGGCGCGCGCCAAGCACTACAAGCGCGTCGCCGTCGTCGGCACCTCCTGGGCCGCGATCTGTGGCCTCGGCCTCACGTTCCTGACGTTGCCGCTGTGGGGGCTTCTGCTGCTGATGGCCGCGTTCGCGCTGGGGCTCGGCACGACCTTCCCGGTGTGCGTCGTCTCGCTGCAAAACTCGGTTGTCCGCGCACAAGTCGGCACCATCACCGGTGCGATGAATTTCTTCCGCTCGCTGATGTCCTCGTTCACGGTCGCGGCCTTCGCCGCGATCCTGCTGATCGCGCTGGGGGCGGACATTCCGCTCGCAGGCGAGCATCACGCTGCGGTCAATGCGATTCCCTCGGCCGACATGATGGTCGCGTTCCGCTACGTCTTCGGCGCCGCGGCGGCGATGATGGCCACCGCCGCGCTCTGCCTGATTCTGATGGAGGAACGGCCGCTGGCCGGCCCCGCCACCGCGCCGCCCGTCGAGATGGCGGAGTAGGGCCTCAACCGCCACGATCGGCATAGGGGTTGTCGTCGGCGCTGCTCTCGGATGCCTTCCGCGCCTGCGCCGCAAGCTGGGTCTTGAGCCGCGCCAGCGCGTCGGCGGACCAGTCATGCACATCGGTGACCGCGACCCAGGCATCAACGTAGTGCTCGGGCGCGTAGACATGGCCAAAGCCCATCGGCGTGCTGGTCGCGACCGCCATGTCGAGCGCGAGTTGCAGCATGGTGACGATCGGATACCAGCGCAGTTCCGGTGACACGTCGGGCCCGCGCGGCGCTGCCATCCAGGCCGGGGCCTGGTAGGCGTCGCGGTAGGAGAACAGCACGATCGGGTCGCTGGCATATTGCAGATAGACGACGCGCAGCGCGCCCCAGGGCGCATCCGCCGGCACCGTCGGCCCGTTCTGGTTCATGAAGCGGACGAAGCGGCTGTCGCGGAATTCCGGCAGCCAGGCCGGCGAGCCCGGATTGCGGTTCGCAGTGACCGAGCGCCAGATGCGGCTCTCGAACGGCGGCCCGCTCCACAGCGCGCCGGCAATCGGATCGCCTATCGTTTCGAACAGCTCCGCGGATTTTTCCGAGTTCATGGCGCCGAGGCTGAGCCCGTGCAAGTACAGTTTCGGCCGCTTGTCCCTCGGCAACCTCGTCCAGTAGCCGTAGATTTCAGAGAACAGCGCGCGCGCAGCTTCCGCGCCGAATTCGGGCTGAAACAGCAGCGATAGCGGGCTGTTGAGATAGGAATATTGCACCGCAACGCTCGCGACGTCGCCATGGTGGAGATATTCGACCGTATTCATCGCGGCGGGGTCGACCCAGCCGGTGCCGGTCGGCGTGATGACGATCAGGACCGAGCGTTCAAATCCGTGCTGGCGCTTGAGTTCGTCGAGCGCAAGCCGGGCGCGCGCCTGCGCCGTGTTGCCGCCCCCGAGGCCGACATAAACACGTACGGGGTCCTGCGCGGGCCGCCCCGTGACGGCACTGATCTCCGCTGCGGTCGGACCCGAGGCAACGAATTCGCGCCCCGCACGCCCAAGCTGCTTCCACTTCACCAGCGACGCGAGACTTCCCGTCTTCCCGGGGGCCGTCGGTTGCGGCCGCTCGGGCTCGAGAAGTGCGTCGAATTCGCGGAAGGACGAATCGAGTGCGCGGAAGGCCGTGCGGATGAGGAGGTTGTTGGCGATCATCCAGAACAGCAGAGCCGCCACGAGAACGCCGAGGACGTTTGCGATCTTTCTCGGGACGAAACGCCCTTTGCGCGCGGCAAGGAAGCGAGCGAGAAGCGCGAACAGCCGCGCAAGCATCAGCAGCACGACGAACGTGACCAGGGCGATGCCGCAGACCTTGAGCGGATGCGCGGTCTCGACCGGCGCCATGTTCATGACGGCGCGGATCGAGTTCTGCCATTCGGAGGCTCGCCGCAGATAGATGATGACGACGAGCAGGCAGCCGGCCGCGACCAGCGCATTGGCGATCGCTCTTGCGCGCGCCGAAGGTTCGGGCAATTCGAGATAGTGCCACAGCCAGCGCCAGACGATGCCGGCGAGGTAGCCGATCGCGAAGCAGGCGCCGGCGAGGACGCCTTGCGTGAGATAGCTCCGCGGGATCAGCGTCGGCGTCAGCGCAGCCGCGAAGAACAGGGCGCCCAGCATGAGGCCGACGCCGGACAGCGAGAGCAATTGCCGCCGAATGAGCCAAGCCAGATTTTTGAATGCACCCATCGAGCGACGATCTTCCTCAACCCGCAGACCCGACGATACGGCTATCCTCTGTCCTTGTCCGAAAAAATGCTCTTTCGCGGCAACCGGATCGTGAACTCGGTGAACTCGCCGGGCTCGGTCTCGATATCGAGCGTGCCGCCGTGCTGCTTGACGATGATGTCGTGGCTGATGGAAAGGCCAAGCCCCGTGCCTTCGCCGGCCGGCTTGGTCGTGAAGAAGGGATTGAACATCTTCTCCTTCACCTCCGGTGGGATGCCGATGCCGTTGTCGCGGATGCGGATCTCGACATGGCTGCCGCGGTCGCGGGTCGAGGCACTGAGCGTGGGTTCGAAACCCCTGCCGGCCTCGCTGCCGCGCTTCGTCACCGCATAGAAGCCGTTCGAGATCAGGTTGAGCAGCACGCGGGCGATTTCCTGCGGAAACATCTCGGCCGTTCCGGCCTCGGGATCGAGATCGCGCCGCAGCGTGACATCGAATTGCGGCTTCTCCGCGCGTGCGCCGTGATAGGCGAGGTTGAGGCTCTCCTCGACCAGCGCGTTGATGTCGGCCGGCCCGTGCTCGCCGCTGCCCCCGCGGGAATGCAGCAGCATGTTCTTGACGATGGAATCGGCGCGCTTGCCGTGCTGTACCACTTTCTGCAGGTTGTCCTTCAGGAGGCCGGTCAGCTCGTCGATGTCGGCGCGAACGTCCCCCGTGACCGTCGTGACGGCCGCGAGCACCTGGTTCACCTCATCGGCGAGCTCGGCAGAGAGCGCGGCGAAATTGTTGATGAAGTTGAGCGGGTTCTTGATCTCATGCGCGATGCCGGCGGTGAGCTGGCCGAGCGATGCGAGCTTCTCGGTCTGGATCAGGCGATCCTGCGCGGCGCGCAGATCGTCGAGGGACTTTGCAAGCTCTTTGGTCCGGGCCTGCACTTCGTCGAAGAGGCGCACATTCTCGATCGCGATGACGGCTTGGTCGGCGAAGCTGGTAACGAGTTCGATCTGCTTTTCGCTGAACGGCCGGACTGCGCGACGTGCGAGGACAATGGCGCCAACCGTGCTGCCTTCGCGCAGTAAGGGTACACCGAGGAAGCTACGCGGATTGCCGCTCAATTCCTGGCCTTCAAAGAGGTAATCGGGATCTTCGAGCACATCGGTGACATGGACCACCTTGTCGCCGAGCAAAGTCCGGCCCGTGATGGTGCGCTTGTCTGGACGGACCGGGAGAGTTCTTACAAACTCGACGAATTCGGTTGGGAAGCCGTAGGAGCCCGCCCGGAAATAGGCATTGCCGGTCTTGCGGGTAATCGCTGCCATATCGGCTTCGCATAGTCGAGCCGCCGATTCGACCAGGGTATCGAGCACGGCCTGCAAGTCGAACGCCGAGCGGCTAATAACCTTGAGCACGTCGGCAGTCGCCGTCTGTTGCTGCAGCGACTCGGTCAAATTCTCGGTGCGCTGACGCAGTTCGCTGAGCAGCCGCGCGTTCTCGATGGCGATCACGGCTTGCGCCGCGAACTGGTTCAGCAAGGTGATCTGCTTCTCCGAGAAGGGCCGGTTCTCCTGTCTGAAAATCATGACGTTGCCGACCACGCGCTCGTCCTGGAGCAGCGGCACCGCAAGCAGGCAGCGCGCGCCGCCGAGATCGACCAGCGCCCGACGGTTCGGCTCTCCGCTGCGATAGGCGTCCGACTCCAGCAGGTCGACAATTTCGACGAACGGTTCGCCCTTCAAAAGGCGCGCGGGCGCGGTGGCCGGACCATAGTTGAGGGGCGCCTTGCGCCGGAATTCATCATAGGCAGGGGGCAGGCCGTAAGTGGCGGCCGAGTTGAACTGCGTGCCATCGTAGGTATTGAGCACGCCGAAACTGGCGCCGCAGAGCTGCATTGCCTTGCTGAGCATCGCCTCGAATACCGGCGCGAGATCGCCGGCCGATCGGCTGATGACGCCGAGCACCTCCGATGTCGCGGTCTGCTGCTCCAGTGACTCGGTAAGCTCGTGCGTTCGCGCCTGCACCTCGTTGAACAGCCGCGTGTTCTCGATCGCGATCACGGCCTGGTCGGCGAAGGTCTTGAGCAGATTGATCGCCTTGTCCGGGAAGTGACCGGCCTCGGGGCGCGTCACGCCGATGGTGCCGATCGCAACGCCATCGCGCAGCATCGGAACCACCAGAATGCTGCGATAGCCTCTTGTGTGCGCCAGCTCCCGCATCGCGACGGTGAGGTCGGGCTCGCTCTGCATGTCGGTGCGGAAGGCGAACTGTCCGCTCGTCGCGACGCGGCTATGAATGCCGGACGCGGACAGCGGTGCCGGGAACGAGCGGAGCAGATCCTCGTTGCCGCCGTCATTGTCGGTGGTAAAGGCGGCCAGGTGCAGCATGCCGTCGATGACGCGGGTGACGGCGGAGGAATGTCCCCCGATCAGCGCCTTGGCACTGTCGGAGATGGCCTGGAATACCGGCGTGACATCCGATGGCGAGGCTGCAATCACCTTGAGGATGTCGGCGGTCGCGGTCTGGCGCTCCAGCGCCTCTCGCGTCGCGTTGAACAGCGCGACGTTCTTGATCGCGATCGCTGCCTGGTCGGCGAAAGTCTGCAGCAGGCGGACATGATGCTCGCTGAATGCGCCGGTGGCCTTGCGCGTCGCGATGATGACGCCGATGGCCTGGCCCTCGCTCATCAACGGAGCAAACAGCATGCTGCGATAACCGCGGGCGCGCGCGACGTCCCGCGCGGCCGGTTCGAGCTCGGTGTCGGGCAGTTGCGCTGCCGCGCCATTCGCCACGAGCTGGTACGCCGGGAATTTTGCGAAGGGCACTGGGAACGATGCCTGCAGCACGCGGTCGCCGGTCGGGTCGGTCGGCGTGAAGGCAGCCAGATGTGCGGCGCCGTCGACATAGCGCAGCACCGCGGTGGAAAAGCCGCCGATCAGGCGGTTGGCGTTGGACGCGATGGCATCGAACACCGGCTGCACGTCGGCGGGCGAGGCCGCCATCACCTTCAGGATGTCGGCGGTGGCGGTCTGGCGCTCCAGCGCCTCCCGCGTCTCGTTGAAGAGCCGCGCATTCTCGATCGCGATCACGGCCTGGTCGGCGAAGGTCTGGAGCAGTTGCACGTGCTCGGCGTCGAACGCGCCTGGCTGGGCGCCCGTGACGCTGATCATGCCGACCGGGGTGCCCCGGTTCATCAGCGGCGTGAACAGCACGCTGCGGAAGCCGCGCAGTCGCGCCAGATCCCGGTTGAGTTGCGGGACGTCATTGGCTTCGCTGTCGGGAAACTGGATCGTCTCGCCGCCGCGAACCAGTTCGAAGGTCGGAAAATCCGCGATCCGTCGCGGGAACGATGCCTTCAATCCCCGGTCGGCTTCGGGGCTCGTCGGTGTGTAGGCGACCAAATGGAGCTCATCGCCGATGAACTGGAGCACGGTGGCGGAAAAGCCGTCGAGCAGGCGCTTGGAGCTGGACGCGATCGCCTCGAACACCGGTCGCGCATCGGAGGGGGAGGCCGCGATGACCTTCAGGATGTCGGCCGTTGCGGCCTGCCGTTCGAGAGCTTGCCGCTTCTCGTCGGCCAGCCGCGCGTTCTCGGCCGTGCTGGACTTGAGCTGCTGCTCGAGCTCGTCGATCCTGCGCTTCAGCGCGGCAGCCATGTCCTCGGAAAGCGCGGTCATTGATCGTCCGATGCGGCCGGTCCCACGACCGCGCCTTTAGCGCCAAAAGCTCGCGCGGCCAAGGGGCCTCAAGCAAGCCTCAGGTGCCCGGTCGCGACACCTCGGTCTCCTTGCTGGTGATGAACTCCAGCAGCACCGGCACGCCCTCCTGCGTCTTCTGGATGCCGCGCCTGATCGCGGGAACGATGTCCTCCGGCCTGGTCACCCGCTCGCCATAGCCGCCGAAGGCGCGCGCCATGGCGGCGTAATCGCCGGAAATGTCGGTCGAGCGGTATTTCTCGGTCGAGACCGGCATCACCTTCAGCTCGATCGCCATCGAGAAATTGTTGAGCAGGATCGACATGATCGGAATACGCTCGCGCACCGCGGTCTCGAAATCCATGCCGGTGAAGCCGATCGCGGCATCGCCCCAGACATTGATGCAGAGCTTGTCGGGCTTTGCCAGCTTGGCGCCCATCGCAAGACCGAGGCCGTAGCCGAGCTGCGTCGTCTTGCCCCAGCCGAGATAGGAGAGGGGCTCGACCGCCTTCCAGAACGGGGAGAGTTGATCGCGTGGGCTGCCGGCATCATGCGTGATGATGGTGTTGTGGAGGTCGACGGTGTGCTGGAGGTCCCAGAGCACGCGATAGGGGCTCAGCGGTGCGTCGTTGCCGGTGAGCTTCGGCATCCACTTCGCAAGCCACTCCTTGTGCGAGGCGGCGATCTCGGCGGTGACGGCCGAGGCGTCGCGATCCGATGTCACGGTCCTGCCGATCTCCTCCAGCAGCGCATCGAGCACGAGGCCGGCGTCGCCGACGAGGCCAACCCTCGCTTCGACATCCTTGTTGAGATGGTTCGGATCGAGCGTCGAATGGATGACAGTCTTGCCCTTCGGCATCGCGATGCCGAAGCTGGTCTCGGTGAAGGAGCAGCCGATGCCGAAGATGACGTCGGCTTCGCCCAAGAATTTGGGCACAGCGCGCGGCACCGCGAGGCCGCCGGACCCGAGCGAGAGTGGATGGGTTTCGGGAAACGACGACTTCCCGCCGAGGCTGGTCGTGACCGGAATCGCCAGCCGTTCGGCCAGCCGCTTCAACTGCGGCCAGGCCTGCGCATAGTGGACCCCCTGGCCGGCATAGATCACTGGCCGTTTCGCGTTGACGAGAAGCGCCGCCGCCTCCCTCACATGAACAGGATCGGCGCCATAGCGGGTGCGCAGCACCGGCGTATAGTTGAGCGGCTCCGGCACCTCCTCGTTCCACATGTCGGAGGGAATCTCGACGATGACGGGCCCGCCACGGCCGTTCTTCAGCTTGGTGAAGGCGCGGCGGAAAATGTTGGCGACCTCGGCTGCCAGGATGATCGGCTCGGATGATTTGGCAAACGCCTTCATCACCTCGCTGGAGTTGAAGTTCGGCTCGATATGCGACAGCCGGCGCGGATAGCCCATCGGCAGCACCAGCACGGGTACGGACTCGCCAAAGCACTGCGCAACGCCGCCCATGGCGTTCTCCGCGCCCGGGCCATGCTGCATGCAGAACGCGCCGATGCTGCGTCCCGACGTGACGCGGGAGATCGCGTCCGCCATGTGGATCCCGACCCGCTCCTGGCGCACCATCACGGGGCGGATCTCGGCCTCGGCCGCGTGCTCGATCAGGTGGTTGACGGGATAGCCGCAGAGGATCTCGATGCCCTCGCGCTTCATGATTTCCGCGATCGCAGTGCCGAGCTTCATGGCGTCTCTCTCCCTGAGAGGCCGGTTGGTCCGGCCGATTTGGAGGAGAGAGGATCAGGAATCTGGAGAAGCGTAAAGCGCGGGCGCGGGCGGGCTGCGGTAGGTCAGCTATGCAGCGCGAGCGTGCAGGTCCGCCCCGGCGATCTCGAAATGCGCGGCTTCAGGTCGCCGCGCGGCCTATCCCACGAAGACGAGTGCGAGCAGGCCTGACCCGAGCAGAGCGACGCCTGCGACAGTCACGGCCAGAAAAGCGAGCGATGTGAATTCTTCACGCATGGACGTTTGACCCAGGGATTACCAAGCCCCGACCATCACCAGGGTGGCGATGCTCAGCAGCGAGAAACTGAGGATGACTACCGGAGCGACGAAAGCCTGATGCGACCGCATTGTTGCCTCTCCCAATCGGAACGGTTCGCATCGTAGCTCGGTGATGTTTTGCGGTGACTTCGTGGTCGCTCGAAAGCGGCTTCGATCCAGGGGGCGATTGTTTCGTTCCGCGCCGTTGACGAAGTCTGTTCACGGGTTCGCGAGCGCGGGCCGTGTCGCGCGGTCGCGCTGGAAAGAGAAGCGCCGTTACCTATGCTTCGTCATTGCGAGCCAACGGGTCCGCGCGAAGCGCAGCTCGATGACAGGCTTCGCGAAGCAATCCAGAATCCCTCTGCGGCATGACTCTGGGTTACCTCGCTGCGCTTGCGAAGACGAGATTGGGGAGTGCCGGCTACGACGGTTACTTCGTGGCCGTGTTGATCGAGTTGAACTTGTTGTTCAGGAGCGCGCTTCCGGTGCCGTTCACGACCGTAACGATCGCGAGCGCAATACCGCAGGCAATCAGACAATACTCGATGGCGGTGGCACCACTTTCATCGGCAAAAAAGGACCTGAGCAAAGGCATCGTCAACTCCTATTCGTGCGTCTAACGTACGCTGGCGCCGTTTTCGGAAAGGTAAATTGATCCATTAACTTTTTTGCGCGCGTGAAAAAAGCAGGTTCGGGTCGTCCCCGCCTGCTCCGGCACATGTTGCCATCGATTAGCTTAAGGCTTCGTCACCCAATTCGGGTGGATTTGATTCTTGGCGTCTCAGGAGGTGATCGAGTGTCCCGGCGTGCCCTTGCCGGGGCGTCTCAGCGCCGCTGCGATGCGGTCGACCAGATAGCTCATCACACGCGGCTGCGACCACGCCGCACTGTCGGCGGCCCGTTCTTCCTCGGTCCCGTCATTGACGATGCCGATGTAGTTTTTTCTGGTGTTCTGCTGCTGCACGGCATGCGAACCTTGACACAATTAACGGCGCGACCTTGCTGTGCTGGGCGGGAACCGACGGTTAATTTTGTCTTCCGTAGGACTACGTGGCGCCTCACGATGGTGAGGCCGGGCGCGCAAAACGACGGCGCCGCTTAACGGATTGTTGAGGCTGTTCCTCAAGGGGGCGGCGAGGGGCCACGATATCGGCCAGCCCCCGCAGAACGGCGCCGGCCGGGCAGGGCTCACTTGCGAGGAACGTCCTTGTTCAGCGCCCGCAACATCGCGATGCGGGCAAACATCATCCAACCGCCCCCGGTCTCAGCCGCATTGATCAGAGTCTCGATCGCGGTCTGCCAGTGGCTCGCGTGCTGCGCGTCCTCGGGAAGTTGCATGATGTGATCGGCCGCCTCTTGCAGCGTCCGCAGCTTGCGCCCGCCTCGCAGGGAAATGGGATCGTCGAACGGCGCCGACCAGGGCATGTCAGGCCGGCCCGTCCGCAGGAGATATCACGACGCGCTTTGCCCCTCGGCTGCTGCTGCTATCCGGCCTTCTTCGTCCGCGCGGTCGTCCGAACGGGCTTCTCGGCTTTCTTCGGGGCTTCCTTGGCCGCAGCAGCTTCCTTGCCGCCTTTACCGGCGATCGGCAGCAGCATCTCGCGCTGGCCTTCGACGCGCTTCTTCGGCTTTTTGCCCTTGGCGGCCTTGGCTGCGGGCGGCGCTTCCTTTTCGCTTGCGAGGCTCTTCTTCAACGCATCCATCAGGTTGATGACATTGCCGCCCGCTTTCGGCGTGGCCTTGGCCGTGATCGGCATGCCGCTGCGCTTCTTGTTGATGAGGTCGATCAGCGCGGTCTCGTAATGATCCTCGAACAGCTCAGGCTCGAATGCGCCGGACTTCTTCTCGACGATGTGCTTGGCGAGGTCGAGCATGTCCTTGGTGAGCTTCACGTCCTGGATGTCGTCGAAATACTCGGACTCGCTGCGCACCTCGTAGGGGTAGCGCAGCAGCGTGCCCATCAAACCGCTCTCCAGCGGCTCCAGTGCAATGATGTGCTCGCGGTTGGTCAGCACCACGCGGCCGATCGCGACCTTGTTCATGCTGCGGATGGTTTCGCGGATCACCGCATAGGCGTCGTGGCCGACCTTGCCGTCCGGCACGAGATAATAGGGGCGGATCAGATAGCGGTTGTCGATGTCGGCCTTGGGCACGAACTCGTCAATCTCGATCGTGTGGGTCGAGTCGAGCGCGATGTCGTCGAGCTCGTCCTTGGTGACCTCGATATAGGTGTCGGTGTCGACCTTGTAGCCCTTGACGATGTCCTCGGAGGTCACCTCGTCACCGGTCTCGGCGTCGACCTTGAGATACTTGATCCGGTGGCCGGTCTTGCGGTTGATCTGGTTGAACGAGACCTTCTCGGTATCCGAAGTGGCGGGATAGAGCGCGACCGGGCAGGTCACGAGCGAGAGGCGCAAAAAACCCTTCCAATTGGCTCGGGGGGCCATGGGTTACTCCAAACGCAACAGGGACAGCCCACAAGAATACCATCGCTGTTCCGCGAATCATAGCAAGCGGCGCCACGGAATCTTGCAACGACGTTAACCGCGGGCGCCGGCTCTGGTTGCCATCGGGCGAGGGCAGTCCGCCCGGAACATCGTTTACGATCGGGCGTTGCCCCAGAGACTCAAGGCCGCGAGGAGATCGCGGCAATCGGACGTGCCAGCCAGAGATCGAGGTCACCATGGCAACCACGCGAGACCAACATCAGATCATCGAAACCCCGACCGAGGCGCGCCAAGGCGAGCCTGGCCCGTCCGTGGCGGCATTGCTCGCCATCTCGACCGGGCTGGCGATCCTGATCCTCGCCGTCATCTGGTTCGTGTTCTTCCGGACCTGAAGGACCGCGATCGACAGGAGGTTCTGACCTTCCGACTCGCCGCGTAACGCGGCACATTGCGCCCGCCAAGCCAACGGCTCGTCCGCTGGCCTGGCGGGCGCAGTCGCGTCAAGGCGTGAAAATCGTTTATGACGAAAAAGTAACGTTTCCCGGTTCCCGGCGTTCATATTCAGTTCACGCCGGAATTGATCATCTTGGCGCGGATCTTCTGCCGTCGATCCCGTCGAACCATTGCTGGAGAGAAGCGTGCGCCTGCTCGTTGTTGAGGACGACCCCGATCTCAATCGCCAGCTTACCAAGGCGCTGAGCGACGCCGGCTATGTCGTCGATCGCGCCTTCGACGGCGAGGAGGGACACTATCTCGGCGACAACGAGCCCTATGACGCCGTGGTGCTCGACATCGGTCTGCCGAAGAAGGACGGCATCTCGGTGCTGGAGGCCTGGCGCCGCAATGGCCGAACCATGCCGGTGCTGATCCTCACCGCGCGCGACCGCTGGAGCGACAAGGTCCAGGGCTTCGACGCCGGCGCCGACGACTATGTCGCAAAGCCCTTCCATCTCGAGGAGGTTCTGGCCCGCATTCGCGCGCTGCTGCGCCGCTCGACCGGCCACGCCCAGAGCGAGCTCAGCTGCGGTCCCGTCACGCTGGATACGAGAACCGGCCGCGTCAGCGTGTCGGGCAATCCCGTGAAGATGACCTCGCACGAATATCGGCTGCTGGCCTACCTCATGCACCATTCCGGTCGCGTGGTCTCCCGCACCGAGCTCGTCGAGCACCTCTACGACCAGGACTTTGACCGCGACTCCAATACGATCGAGGTCTTCGTCGGCCGCATCCGCAAGAAGCTCGACGTCGACATCATCCAGACCGTCCGCGGCTTGGGCTATCTCCTGACCCCGCCGGCAGCCAACGGCAGCTGAAGCCTGGGGCTCGCAACATCCGAGGCTTGACCGGGCGGCGGAACGAGGCTCTTGCTCGGCCATGACCCCTGACGACTCGCCGTCCTGCGCCTCCCGGGACCATTCCGATGGCCGCTAGCTCGCTTGCGAACCGCCTGTTCCTGTCGGCGACCGCGTGGCTCGTGGTGATCCTGGCGATCACCGGCGTCGTGCTGTCCTCGGTCTACAAGAACGCCACCGAGCGCGCCTTCGACCGCCGCCTGAATCTCTATCTCCGCACGCTCATCGCCGAGGTCGCCACCCCCGACGAGCCGCCGGACCGCCAGTTCCAGTCGCTCGGCGAGCCCCTGTTCGAGCTGCCGCTGTCCGGCTGGTACTGGCAGATCACGCGCACCGATACCGAGAAGCCGGAGGTGCGCTCGTCACGCTCGCTGTGGGACAAGAAGCTGCCGAAGCTGGAAGAGCAGGGCGCCGAGCTCACCGCTGCCGGCATCCGGCTCGCCTATGTCGACGGGCCCGAGGGCCAGAATTTGCGGATGGTCGAGCGGCCGGTCGATCTGGGCGCGGACGGCAAATATCTGGTCAGCGTCGCGGGCGATGCGACCGAGATCTTCGACGAGACACGCAGCTTCGATTACTACCTCGGCGGGACCTTCACCGCGCTCGGCATCGTGCTGCTGCTGACCACGGTGTTCCAGGTCCGCTTCGGTCTTGCACCGCTAAAGCGGATATCAGAGGCGATCGCCGACATTCGCTCCGGGCGTGCGGAGCGGCTCGAAGGCGAGTTTCCGGTCGAGATCGCGCCGCTGGCGCGTGAGACCAATGCACTGATCGATGCCAATCGCGAGATCGTCGAACGCGCGCGCACTCATGTCGGCAATCTCGCGCATGCGATCAAGACGCCGCTCTCGGTCATCGTCAACGAGGCCGGCGTGCACGCAGCCGAGCCGTTCGCGGCCAAGGTCATGGAGCAGGCCGATGTGATGCGCGACCAGGTCGCCCATCATCTGGAGCGCGCGCGCATCGCGGCCAGGGTCTCGGTCGTCGCCACCGTGACCGACGTCGCGCCCGCCGTCGAGGCGTTGCGGCGGACCATGGAGAAGATCCATCGCGACCGCGGCATCATCGTCGAGGCCAAGGCCGAGCCATCCGCGAAATTTCGCGGCGAGCGCCAGGACCTGGAGGAGATGGTTGGCAATCTCGTCGACAATGCCTGCAAATGGGCAGCCTCCCGGGTCTTCATCGAGGTCCTGGTGGAGACGCCACACCAGTCCGGCGCGGGCCCGCGTCTCCGCATCCTCGTCGATGACGACGGTCGCGGCCTGTCCGAGACCGAGCGCGCCCAGGTCTCGCGGCGCGGCCAGCGGCTCGACGAATCCAAGCCGGGATCGGGGCTGGGTCTGTCGATCGTGGTCGATCTGGCCGGGCTTTACGGCGGCTCTCTCTCCCTCGGCAGCGCACCGATCGGCGGTTTGCGGGCGGAGCTGGTGCTCCCCGGCATTTAGTGCTTGTCCTATCATGCTTTTTCGTCTCGGCGGGGGCCGGCCTGGAGAAAGACGGGACGTCCTACCCAACTTCCTAAACGGCTTCTTAAGGCGCGACCTCCTATGATCGCGCTCGGACGCATCCCACGTCCGCCATTTTACCGTGCATTACCGGGCGTATGAGCCAGACATCGATCGAGCGGCTGAGAGAGTATCTCGCGCAGCTCCCGCCGCAGTCGCAGGCGCTGCTGATGCGGGAGTTCGAGCGTGCGCTGGAGCGCGGCCAGGATACGGCGGTCGCCACCCTCGTGCTCGAGCAGCTGCGCAAGATCGTGCGCAAGACGGAGGCCGACGAGGCCGCGCCCGCCCGTACTGACGACCTGTCGCGGCTCCTGTTCCAGCCGCTGGAACCGTTCCTCGTGGAGGCCGGCGCGCCGATCCGGGTCGGGCAGATCCGCCGTTCCTCGCTGCACCCGATCTGGCAGTGGCTCGGCCGCGACGGCGCCCCGGCCAAGCTGAATGAATTCGAGGCGACGCTGGCGCGCCTGCCGACCGACAATGCAGGCCAGGTCGAAGCTCTCGCGCTGAAGCTGCAGGCGGCGGCCTCCGACGCCATCGCCGAACTGATCGGGCCCGGCGGCGGCGACAAGTCGCGCGCGCTCGCCCGTGTCGGCGCGCCCAGCGTGATCGAGGATCTCTATTCGATCGGCGCGGTGCTCACCGTCCGCGAGGCCATGGTAACGCTGAACGAAAAACTGCCGCGCTTCCTGCGCGCGTTCGGCGAATCCCAGATCGCCTCGGTGACGGCGGCACTCAACATCCCCGTGCTGCAGACGCCTCAGATGCTGCCCTTCGCGCTGTCGATGGTGATCCAGCGGATGACCGCGCCCTGGCAGATCATTCGCCTCGCAATCAAGATTGCCGCCTCCGACGACGAGATCCGCGTCGCGGCCACGCCGTATGGCGTGGCCGTCACCATCGCGCTGCACGACCTGTCGTGCCTTGCCGCCATCCTGCGCATGGACATCAAGCGCGGGCGTTTCGACACCGTCGCCGACAACCTGAAGGCGCTGCACGACGGCGTGCGCGGCTTGCGCACCGAGCTCGACCTACGCAACGATTCCGCCTGGGGCAAGCAGTTGACCTCGATCCGTGCGGATATCTCCAACGCGCTGCAATCGGAGATCGACAGCGTTCCCGGCCGCGTCCGCCGCATCCTGCGCCAGCGTGCCGAGAAGGACATTCCCCCGGGCGCGCGGGTCGACAGCACCGAGGTGGAGGAGGCGGCCGCGTTGATCGATTTCGTCGCCACCTGCCGCAACTATGCCAGCGAGCTCGCGATCAACGAGGTGACGCTGCGCACGTTCTCCGACCTCCAGCAATATGTCGAGCGGTCGACGGAATCGCTGGTGCAGTCGCTGCGCGCCGCCGACCACAAGGTCCGCACCTACCGGCAGCAGCAGGTTCAGGCCGCGATCCGCTTCTGCGAGGTTCTGTTCGGCGACGACTATGCGTCGCTGATGAGCCGGGCCGCGGAAAACGCGCTGACCGGCGAGCGCAAATCGTCGCGCGCGAGCTGATTTAGGCGCATATTTTTGCAATCACAATTTGTGGTTGACGCTGCCGGTGGCGGGCCGTACGGTTTCGTGCACATTTTGGGAATTTCTATTTGTGGGCGCATGAAACCGATTATCAGCTTTGTTGAACTCGAGAATCGCGTGATCTCGGCGACCTATCGGAGATTAATGGTCAGGGCGAAGGTGGTGCTGGTCGAGAAGGCGAGCGGCCTGCAACTGCCGGATCCGGTCACGACGATTGCATCCCCGGTTCCCGTCGGCGCGTTGCGCATCAGGCTGCCCGACACCATCAAGCCGGGAACATACTTTCTGAAGGCCCTTAACGGGCACGGCGAGGACGCCGCCCAGAGCGCAGAGTTCGAAATCGGCTAAGTTGTTGGATTTTCACTGTTTCGGGACTGCGGCCGGTCGCGCCAAATTGACAATTGTCAATTGCCGCATGCTCCAGCCGTGGTGTAAAGCCACCGATGGGCGCGGATTGCGCGCTGCCGGAAGCTTGCCTGATGACACTATGGTTCGTGTTCGCGCTGATGACGGTCGCGGCGATTTTCGCCGTGCTCTGGCCGCTCGGCCGTGGCAGTCGCGCTGAGCGGCAAGACACTGAAAATCAAGGCAGCGAGGTCGCGGTCTACAAGGACCAACTCGTCGAGATCGAGCGTGACCTTGCGACCGGACTGATCGCGGCTCCGGAGGCGGAGGCCGCGCGTGTCGAGATCAGCCGCAGGCTGCTGGCGGCTGCCGGCAGCGAGCCTGCGGCGGCACCGAAATCGAGCGTCAAATGGCGCCGCGCGGCGGCCGTGCTTGCCCTCGTTGGCCTGCCGCTGGTTGCGATCGCGGTCTACATCCCGCTTGGTTCGCCGGCGCTTCGCGACTTTCCGCTGGCGCAGCGGGACCGCGCGCCCGGAATGGCGCAATCGCTCGAGAACCTCGTCGTGCAGGTCGAGCAGCATCTGGAAAAGAATCCGACCGACGGTCGCGGCTGGAACGTGCTCGCGCCGGTGCTGGAGCGGCTCGGCCGCTACGACGATGCGGTGCGCGCCTATCGCAACGCGCTCACCTACAATGGCGAGAGCGCGGAGCGCCGGTCGGATCTCGGCGAAGCGCTCTCGGCCGCTGCCGGCGGCGTCGTGACCGCTGAGGCCAAGACCGAATTCGAACGCGCGCATGGCCTGAACGCCGACGATCCCAAGGCGAACTACTTCCTCGGGCTCGCCGCCGAGCAGGACGGCCGCAAGGACGATGCGGCGAATATCTGGCGGGCGCTGCTTGTGAAGGCGCCGGCGGATGCGCCGTGGCGGTCCCTGGTGCAATCCTCGCTGGCGCGGGTCGGCGGCGGCAGCGCCGTGCCGGCGCTGTCGGACGAGACGATGGCGGCCGCGAAGGACATGAGCGAGGGCGATCGCAGCGCGATGATCCGCGGCATGGTCGAGCGCCTGGCCACCCGCCTCAAGCAGAACGGCGACGATGTCGACGGCTGGCTGCGCCTGGTCCGTGCCTATCTCGTGATGGGCGATCGCGACAAGGCGATGGGCGCCTCGACCGACGCCCGCCAGGCTGTGGCCAATGACGCCGAGCGGCTGCGCCAGCTCAACGAAGGCCTGAAGAATCTCGGGCTCGACGGATGATGATTGCGGGACGGGACGAGCGGAGAAGAGACACGCCATGACGCGCAAGCAGCGACGTATGACCATCATCGGCGGTTCGCTCGCCGTGCTCGCGCTCGCCGCCGCGCTCGTGCTGAATGCCTTGCGGGACTCCATCGTGTTCTTCTCGACCCCGAGCATGGTCGCGGAGAAGCACCTCGCACCCGGCAAGCGGTTTCGCCTTGGCGGGCTGGTGCAACCCGGCTCGCTTCAGCGCGGCGACAATCTCGCGGTGACCTTCGAGGTCGCCGACGGCAGCGCCAAGCTTCCGGTCGCCTACAAGGGCATCCTGCCGGATCTGTTCCGCGAAGGGCAGGGCGTCGTCGCCGAAGGCGCGCTCGATGCCAACGGCGTGTTCAAGGCCGACACGGTGCTCGCCAAGCACGATGAGACCTACATGCCCAAGGACGTCGCCGATGCCCTGAAGAAGCAGGGCCACTGGAAGGACGATTACGGCGCCAAAGCTTCTGATGGTGTCAAGCCTGCGGCGACGACCGCGCAGGGCAATTCGCAGGGAGCGGTGCGGTGATCGCGGAATCCGGACACTATGCGCTGGTGCTGGCACTTGGCCTCGCGCTGATCCAGTCCTTCGTGCCGCTGATTGGTGCGCGCCTGCGCGATCCCGCCCTGATGAATGTCGCGCGCTCCACCGCGCTTGCGCAACTTCTGTTCGTCGGCGCTTCGTTCGCGGCGCTCGTCATGTTGCACGTGAGCTCGGATTTCTCCGTCGCCAACGTCTACGAGAATTCGCACTCCATGAAACCGCTGATCTACAAGATCACCGGCGTGTGGGGAAACCATGAAGGCTCGATGCTGCTCTGGGTATCGATCCTGGCGCTGTTCGGCGGCCTGGTCGCGATCTTCGGCGACAATCTGCCGCTGTCGCTGCGCGCGCATGTGCTGGCCGTGCAGGCCTGGATCGCCAGCGCCTTCTACCTCTTCATCCTGATGACCTCGAACCCGTTCCTGCGCATCGCCAATCCGCCGATCGAGGGACGCGATCTCAACCCGGTGCTGCAGGACATCGGCCTCGCGGTGCATCCGCCGATGCTTTATCTCGGCTATGTCGGATTCTCGATCTCGTTCTCCTTCGCGATCGCGGCGCTGATCGAGGGCCGGATCGACGCGGCCTGGGCACGCTGGGTGCGGCCCTGGACGCTGGTGGCCTGGATATTCCTGACGCTCGGCATCGCCATGGGCTCCTACTGGGCCTATTACGAGCTCGGCTGGGGCGGCTGGTGGTTCTGGGATCCGGTCGAGAACGCCTCGCTGATGCCGTGGCTCGCCGGCACGGCGCTGCTGCACTCGGCGCTGGTGATGGAAAAGCGCAACGCGCTGAAGGTCTGGACCATCCTGTTGTCGATCCTGACCTTCTCGCTGTCGCTGCTCGGCACCTTCCTGGTGCGCTCGGGCGTCATCACCTCGGTCCACGCCTTCGCCAACGATCCCACGCGCGGCGTGTTCATTCTGCTGATCCTCTGCCTCTTCATCGGCGGCAGCCTGTCGCTGTTCGCGGGGCGCGCCACCTCGTTGAAGCAGGGGGGCCTGTTCGCGCCGATCTCGCGTGAGGGGGCGCTGGTCCTCAACAATTTGCTGCTCACGGTGGCCTGCGCGGTCGTACTGTTCGGCACGCTCTATCCGCTGGCAATGGAAGTGCTGGCCGATTTCAAGATGTCGGTCGGCGCGCCCTTCTACAATCTCAGCTTCGTTCCGCTGTTCGCGCTGTTGCTGCTCGCCGTGCCGTTCGGGCCGATGCTGGCGTGGAAGCGGGGCGATCTGCTCGGCGTTACCCAGCGTCTGCTCGCGGCCGGCGCCGCCGGACTCGTCGCCGTCGCCATCGCGTGGGGCTGGGCGCGCGGCGGCAGTGCGCTCGCGCCGCTGGCGATCGGGCTTGGCATCTTCGTGATCGCCGGCGCGGTCACGGACCTCGCCGAACGGACCGGCCTGTTCCGCCTGCCGTTCGCGACGACGCTGCACCGGGCACGCGGCCTGCCGCGCTCGGCCTGGGGCACCGCGTTCGCGCATGCCGGCCTCGGCGTCGCGCTGCTCGGGATCGTCTGCGAGACCACCTGGAACAGCGAATACATCGCGACGATGAAGCAGAACGACGTCGCGCATCTCGCCGGCTACGATCTGAAGCTCGACGGGCTGTTTCAGCGTCAGGGGCCGAACTTCCGCGAGATGATCGCCGAGTTCAACGTCAGCCGCGACGGCGAGACCCTCAGCGTGATGACGCCGTCAAAGCGCAGCTTCACCACCCGCGGCTCCTCGACCACTGAGGCCGCGCTGCTGACCCGCGGCGCGAGCCAGCTCTACATCTCGCTCGGTGACGTCACTGCCGAGGGCGCCGTCGCGGTGCGCATCTATCACAAGCCCTTCGTGCTGCTGATCTGGTGGGGACCGGTGCTGATGGCGTTTGGCGGCATGCTGTCGCTGTCCGACCGTCGCCTGCGCGTCGGTGCGCCGAAGCCGGCGCGGGCGAAGCAAAGCCTGCAGCCGGCGGAGTGATCGTCATGCGTCGGATGTTTGTCGCGCTGATTGCGCTCGCGCTGCTGGGGGTGCCGGCTGCCCGCGCAGTACAGCCCGACGAGATCATGGCCGATCCGGCGAAGGAGGCGCGCGCGCGCGAGTTGTCGCGGGAGCTGCGCTGCATGGTCTGCCAGAACCAGTCGATCGACGATTCCGATGCGCCGCTGGCGCGCGACCTGCGGCTGCTCGTGCGCGAGAGGATCGCGGCCGGCGACAGCAATTCGCAGGTGCTCGACTTCCTGGTCGCGCGTTACGGCGAATTCGTGCTGCTCAAGCCGCGCTTCGAGCGACAAACCTTGCTGCTCTGGCTGCTCGCACCGGTTCTGCTCGGCGGTGGCGGTCTGGCCCTGTGGCTGCAAATTCGGCGGCGCTCGCGGAGTGGTGCAGATGTACCAATGCCGCCGCTCACGCCCGACGAAAAGGCGCGCCTTGCCGCCTTGATGTCGGACGATGCGACGTCGCGCTAGCTACGCAATGATACGTAGGCTGCGCAAGGTAGCGCGTTTCATGTTCTGTTGACCTTTGTCTGGAAGCTTGTCGCGAGATTCGATTCCAGACGTAGAGTCCTTCCGATGTTCGCCAACAGCAACCTGACGATCCGTTTCCTGGTTGGAGCCGTCGTCGCGGCATTATTGTTCTTGCTGGGTATCGGCGGAGGCACCGGATTTGTCGCGGTGCTCTATCTCAACAACGAGATCACCAGCCTTTCGTCCGATTTCGCCGCGCTGAGCGGCCCCTCGCGGGACCACGCGATGCAGATCTATCAGCAGGCGCAGACCGCGTTCTCCTATTTCCTGGTCGCCTGCGGCGCGATCGCGGTCATCGCCTTCGCGATCTGTCTTTCGACCTGGTTTGCCGTGCGCAACGGCATTCTGCGCCCGCTGGCGGCGATCGTGCATGCCATGCGCGAGGTCGCCGACCAGAAGTTCGACACGCCCGTTCCGGGATTGGGCGGCTCGAACGAGATCGGCCTTTTGGCCGGGGCGCTGGAGGTCTTCAAGACCAACGGCATCGAGCGGCGCCGGCTCACCGAGCGGCAGTTACAGGAGGCGCAGCACCAGGCCGAGCGGTCGACATATCTCGACGCCCGGATCAAGAGCTTCAACGGGCTCGTCGCCAGCGTCGTCGACAGCGTGGCGTCCTCGGCCGTGCAACTGAAGCGCAATGCCGAGACTTTGTCGCGCGCGGCCAACGACACCAGTAGCAAGGCCAACGCGGTGGCGAGCGCCGCGAGCCAGGCCAGCGCCAGCGTCCAGACGGTTGCGGGCTCCGCCGAGGAAATGACCAATTCGATCGGCACGATCAGCCGCCGTGTCACGGATGCAACCCAGCGCGCCGAGGGTGCGGCAGCGCAGGCCGAGAAGAGCCGCGATACGATCCATACGTTGACGGACGCCGCCGACAAGATCGGCGAGGTCGTGCAACTCGTGCAGGCGATCGCGTCGCAGACCAACCTCCTTGCGCTCAATGCGACGATCGAGGCTGCGCGGGCAGGGGAGGCCGGCAAAGGCTTCGCGGTGGTCGCCTCCGAGGTGAAGAGCCTCGCACACCAGACCAGCAAGGCGACGGAGGAGATCACCTCTCATGTCGCCAGCATCCAGGGCATCACCGCCGAGACGCGCGGCGCGATCGACGGCATTTCGAGGACGCTGTCGGATATCTCGTCGATCATGTCCGGCATTGAGGTCGACACCGCCCAGCAGCGCAACGCCACGCAGGACATCACGCGCAACGCGCAGGATGCGGCTCACGGGACGCTCGACGTCTCCAATCACATCGTCCAGATCACCTCGACCTCGGCGGAGACCGGGCGCATGGCCGCGGAGGCCCGCGATTCCGCTGTCGACTTGTCGCAGCAGGCGGAAACCTTGAAGCGCGAAGTCGACGAATTCATCGTCAGCGTCAGGGCGGGCTAAAGTGGTGGAACAGGCCACCTACGCGCCGATTTCAAGAACCCGACTAAGTTCCTGTGGAAGCTGGCTTTTTTCCTGCGTTAATCTGCCGCATCCGCACGGCCCTTCATTACGAAAGTTTAACCCCGCCGCCAGCGCACGGTAAGGCGGAAGATCCCATCTTCAGGACCGTAGGATGCCACCCTCAGGCATCACAAGGATTTCAAGGCCCTGGAGAGCTCTGCATGAACGACCGTCCCGATCTTTCGAACCTTCCATCCTACCGGCAGCCGCGCCGGTCGGTCTTCTCGGCCCGCAAAATCGCGCTGATGGCTTCGGTCGTCGCCGGTCTCGGCGTCGCCGTCTATGGCTTCAGTCCGACGCACTCGCCGGCCGACCTGTTCTCCAGCCCGGCGCATGCGCAGGTCAATAACGAGGTCCGGAAGGTCGAACGTCCGGTCGGTTTCGCCGACATCGTCGAGCGCGTGAAGCCCTCGGTGATCTCGGTGAAGGTCAACATCAAGGAGAAGACCGCGAGCAACGATGACGGCGACGATTCCACGCCGTTCCAGCCCGGCTCGCCGATGGAGCGCTTCTTCCGCCGCTTCGGCGGTCCGGATGGCTTCCCCGGCCTGAAGGGTGGTCGTGGCCGCGTCGTCCAGGGCCAGGGCTCCGGTTTCTTCATCTCGGCTGACGGCTTTGCCGTGACCAACAACCACGTGGTCGACGGCGCCGACAAGGTCGAGGTCACGACCGACGACGGCAAGACCTATACCGCCAAGGTGATCGGCACCGACCAGCGCACCGACCTCGCTTTGATCAAGGTCGAGGGCGGCTCCAACTTCGCGTTCGCCAAGCTTGCCGACGGCAAGCCGCGGATCGGCGACTGGGTGCTCGCGGTCGGCAATCCCTTCGGCCTCGGCGGCACCGTCACCGCGGGCATCGTCTCGGCGAGCGGCCGCGACATCGGCAACGGCCCCTATGACGACTTCATCCAGATCGACGCGCCCGTGAACAAGGGCAATTCCGGCGGTCCGGCCTTCAACACCGATGGCGAGGTGATGGGCGTCAACACCGCGATCTACTCGCCCTCCGGCGGCAGCGTCGGCATCGCTTTCTCGATTCCGGCCAACACCGTGAAGAGCGTGGTCGCCCAGCTCAAGGACAAGGGCTCGGTCAGCCGCGGCTGGATCGGTGTGCAGATCCAGCCCGTGACGTCCGACATCGCCGACAGCCTCGGCATGAAGAAGGCCGAAGGCGCGCTGGTGGCGGAGCCGCAGGCCAACGGTCCGGCTGCGAAGGCCGGCATCGAGTCCGGTGACGTGATCACTGCGGTCAACGGCGAATCCGTCAAGGACGCGCGCGAGCTCGCCCGCACCATCGGCGGCATGGCGCCGGGCGCGACCGTGAAGCTCAACGTGCTGCACAAGGGCCAGGACAAGGTCGTGAACCTCACCCTCGGTCAGCTGCCGAACACGGTCGAGGCGAAGGCCGACACCGACAAGGACAGCGGCAAGGGTGCGAGCCGCGGCACCGACGTGCCCAAGCTCGGCATGACCGTTGCGCCCGCCGACTCCGTGGCCGGTGCCGGCAAGGAAGGCGTTGTGGTCACTGAAGTCGATCCGAAGAGCGCCGCGGCCGAACGCGGCTTCAAGGAAGGCGACGTGATTCTCGAAGTCGGCGGCAAGAGCGTGAGCACTGCCGGCGACGTCCGCGAAGCGATCAACGCGGCGCGGACCGACAACAAGAACAGCGTCCTGATGCGCGTGAAGAGCGGCGGCCAGTCGCGCTTCGTCGCGGTGCCCCTCGCCAAGGGCTAACCCCAGGAGGCTTACGAAATGAAGGGTGTCGCCGGCATCAGTCGCCCCCGCCGTCGGCGCCCT
This sequence comes from Bradyrhizobium sp. Cp5.3, assembly GCF_000426265.1. Taxonomy (NCBI): domain Bacteria; kingdom Pseudomonadati; phylum Pseudomonadota; class Alphaproteobacteria; order Hyphomicrobiales; family Nitrobacteraceae; genus Bradyrhizobium; species Bradyrhizobium sp. Cp5.3. Next base: position 457,160 of record NZ_AUFA01000002.1, read on the forward strand.
TCCGGGGAGCAGCGCAATGCTTGCTCCCCCTATCTACCTTCCGGTGGAATACGCCCCCCTCCGTCGGAAGGGCCTAGGGCGGTGAGGTCCCCCAGCTTCACCGCCCCCCTTTTTCTCGACCCAAGTCTGTTTCGCTCGGCTTGCATGCGAGTGCCGCTCGCGCCATGTTCATAAAGGGTTGACCTCCTTGACCGCCGCCGATCGCACGATGCGCCTCCTCATCATTGAAGACGACCGCGAATCCGCCGACTACCTCGTGAAGGCGTTTCGCGAAGTGGGCCACATTGCCGACCACGCCGGTGACGGCGAGGAAGGCCTATCCATGGCCGAGAACGGCGATTACGACGTGCTGGTGGTCGACCGCATGCTGCCCAAGCGCGACGGCCTGTCGCTGATCGGCGCGCTGCGTGAAAAGAGCGACCCGACGCCCGTGCTGATTCTCTCCGCGCTCGGGCAGGTCGATGACCGCATCAAGGGTCTGCGCGCCGGTGGCGACGACTATCTGCCGAAGCCCTATTCCTTCGCCGAGCTGCTGGCGCGCGTCGAGGTGCTGTCGCGCCGCCGCGGCGGTCCGGCCGAGGACACGGTCTATCGCGTCGGCGATCTCGAGCTCGACCGGCTTTCGCATCGCGTGGCCCGCGGCAAGGACGAGCTCACACTCCAGCCGCGCGAATTCCGCCTGCTCGAATATCTGATGAAGCATGCCGGCCAGGTGGTGACGCGCACCATGCTGCTGGAGAACGTCTGGGACTATCATTTCGATCCGCAGACCAACGTGATCGACGTGCACATCTCGCGGCTGCGCTCCAAGATCGACAAGGGGTTCGATCGGCCGCTGCTGCACACGATCCGCGGCGCGGGGTACATGATCCGTGACGGCATTCGGTAAACTCGTCCGCACCACGGCATTCCGGCTGACGCTGGTCTATCTGCTGCTGTTCGCGCTGTTCGCGGCCTCGCTGCTGGCCTATTTCGCCTGGAATACGCGGCGGCTGATCACCGAGGAAATCACGCAGACGGTGAACGCCGAAACCTCGGAGATCAACGAGATCTATGGCCGCCGCGGCCTGCGCGGCCTCGTGCTCGCGATCGAGTACCGCGCGCTACGGCCGGGCGCAAACCTCTATCTCGTCACCACGCCGACCGGGCAGGCGATTGCCGGCAATGTCGGCTCGCTGGCGCCCGGTGTGATGGCGACACCCGGCTGGTCCGAGACGGCCTATCGGCGGATCGAGGATGCGGACGACCGCGATCATCGCGCGCTGGTGCGTGTCACCGAACTGGAGAACGGATTCCGCCTCCTGATCGGCCGCGATCTCGACGAGCGGCGGCGGCTGTTCGGCATCGTGGCCAAGGCGGCACAATGGTCGATCCTGATCGTCGTCGTGCTGGGCCTTGGCGGCGGCATCTTCGTCGCAAGACGCGTGTTGAGGCGCATCGACGCGATGACCGGCACCGCCCAGCGCATCATGACCGGCGATCTCAGCGAACGGCTGCCGGTGGGCCGCAGCGGTGATGAGCTCGATCGGCTCGCGGAGAACCTCAACGCCATGCTGGAGCGCATCGAAGCGCTCATGGCGGGCCTCAAGGAGGTCTCCGACAACATCGCCCATGACCTCAAAACCCCGCTGACACGCCTGCGCAACCGCGCCGAGGAGGCGCTGGCGAAGTCGGGCTGCGAGGCCGACTACCGCGCGGCGCTGGAGCGGACCATCGAGGAATCCGACGGCTTGATCCGCACCTTCAACGCCCTCCTGATGATCGCGCGTGCCGAGTCCGGCCAGGCGCGCGGCAACATGGACGACTTCGATGCCGCCGAGGTCGCCAATGGCATCCATGAGCTCTACGAGCCGCTTGCCGAAGATGACGGCATGGCCTTGAAGGTCAAGGCGGAGGCAGCGCCCATTCACGGCAACCGCGAACTGATCAGCCAGGCGCTCGCCAATCTGGTCGAGAATGCGATCAAATACGGCAAGCCGGCAGCCCAGGCTGCGGGAACCGTGGTCAGCATGGACAGCCGGCAGATCACCATCGAGGCCAGGCGCGAGGACGATCACGTTCTGCTCAGCGTCACCGATCGCGGCCCCGGCATCCCCGAGGCCGACCGCAAGCATGTCGTGGAACGGTTCGTCAGGCTGGAAGCGAGCCGCACCTTGCCGGGCTCCGGGCTCGGCCTCAGCCTGGCATCGGCGGTAGCGACATTGCATGGCGGTGAACTGCGGCTGGGTGATGCTCAGCCCGGCCTCGTCGCCACGCTGGTTCTGCCGGCCCGCGCTGGCGCCGGCGACAGGGTTGCTCCCCCAATGCAGGATGTGCCACAGAAGGTGGCATGAACCTCTCCGCGCCGGGAAACGCGGACAAGAATGGTGAGAGGCTGGCCGCACGCTTCGCGGAAGCCCCCCATATTGCCGCTTCCGCAACCGACGAACGCCTCGCGAATTGGCTGGCCGAGCTCGAGCCGGCACAATCGGCCAGTATCGAGGCACAGCTCGCCCGTCCGTTCGCGAAGGACATTCTGGCCGGCATCGCCGAATTCTCGCCCTATCTGTTCGACCTCGTTCGCGCCGATCCGGCACGCCTGATCCGGCTCCTGCAATGCGATCCCGACGCGCATTTGGCCGCGCTGATCGAGGGGGCGAGGGGCGCGGTGTTTGCTGCGGCCGACGAAGCGGAGGTCATGCGCGTGCTTCGCCGCATGAAGGCGGAGACGGCGCTCCTGACCGCGCTGTGCGACATCGGCGGGGTCTGGCCGGTGATGCGGGTGACGGCGGCGCTGACCGACGTCGCCGTCTCATCGGTGCAGGCGGCGCTCCAGTTCATGCTGCGACAGGAAGCCGCACGCGGCAAGCTTTCGCCGTCCAATCCCGAGGCGCCGGAAGAGGGCTGCGGCCTGATCGTGCTCGCGATGGGCAAGATGGGTGCCGGCGAGCTCAACTATTCCAGCGACATCGATCTCATCGTGTTCTTCGATCCCGAGGCCACGACACTGGCACCCGACATCGAGCCGCAGCCGTTCTTCGTCCGGGTGACGCAGGGGATGGCGCGCATTCTGCAGCAGCGTACCTACGACGGTTACGTCTTCCGCGTCGACCTGCGCCTGCGCCCCGATCCGTCCTCGACGCAAGTGGCGATCTCGCGCGACGCCGCACTGAACTATTACGAGCGGGAGGGGCGGACCTGGGAACGCGCCGCCATGATCAAGGCGCGCGCCTGCGCCGGCGATTCGAGGGCAGGCGAGGCGCTGCTGGCTGAAATCGCGCCGTTCGTCTGGCGCAAGCATCTCGACTTCGCCGCGCTTGCCGACGTCCACGACATGAAGCGGCAGATGCAGACCTATCGCGGCCAGAGCGAGATCGCGGTCGAAGGCCATAACGTGAAGGTCGGCCGCGGCGGCATCCGCGAGATCGAGTTCTTTGCGCAAACCCAGCAATTGATCGCCGGCGGCCGCCATCCGGAATTGCGGGTGCGGCCGACGCTCGCGGCGCTCGACGTGCTCGCCTCCAGCAACTGGATCACTCGCGAGGCGCGCGACGAGCTCACCACGGCGTATGAATTTCTGCGCCGGGTCGAGCACCGCCTCCAGATGATCGCCGACGAGCAGACCCATGCGCTTCCCGAGGACAAGGAGGCAGTCGAGCGCTTTGCCTGGTTCTTTGGCTATGAGAATCGCGCGGCCTTTGCCCGCGATCTCCTGCGTCAGCTCGAAATCGTGCAGGGGCACTATGAAAAGCTGTTCGAGGGCGACGATTCGAACGGCACGGCGAACCTGCCGGCCATCGACTATCGTGCCGGTCCCGAAGATTCGCGCCTGCTGCAGCACCTGACGGGGCTCGGCTTCAAGAAGCCTGCGGCGGTGGCGCAGACCGTGCGCGACTGGATCACCGGCGACTATCGCGTGTTCCGCAACGAACAGACGCGAAGCGCTTTCGTCGAGTTCGTGCCGGCCCTGATCGACGGCCTTGCGCACGCCGAGGAGCCGGACCGCGCGGTCGCGGCCTTCGATCATTTCCTCCAGGCATTGCAGCGCGGCGGGCGGCTGATCACGCTGCTCAGTCAGAACCGTGACCTCGTCGCGCTCGTGGCCCTGGTGCTGGGCGCGGCGCCGCGGCTCGGCGAGATGCTGGCGCGGCAGCCGCAGCTCATGGATGGCCTGATCGATCCGCGCTTCTTCGGCGCCATGCCGGACAAGCAGGAATTGTCGGCTCGGCTCGCCGCGACGGTGCGGGACGCCGATTCCTACGAGGAGTTCCTCGATCGCCTCCGCCTGTTCGGGCAGGAGAGCCTGTTCCTGATCGGCACGCGCATTCTCTCTGGCACCGTCTCGGCGCAGCAGGCGAGCACCGCGTTCGCAGACGTTGCCGAGGGCATCGTCTACACCGTGCATGGCCTCGTCGCCGATCGCTTTGCCGCCCAGCACGGTCGGATCAAGGACCAGGAGACCGCGATCATCGCCATGGGCCGGCTCGGCGGCCGCGAGATGACGGCGTCTTCCGATCTCGATCTGATCCTGCTCTACGATTTCGACAGCGAAAATCCGGATTCCGACGGACCCAAATCGCTCCAGGGGGCGCATTATTTCGCGCGCTTCACCCAGCGCCTGATCAGCGCCTTTACGACGCGCACCAATTACGGCGTGCTCTACGAGATCGACATGCGGCTCCGTCCGTCAGGCCGTGCCGGCCCGGTTGCGTCAAGCATCGCGTCTTTCGCCGACTACCAGGCCAGTGAAGCCTGGACCTGGGAGCACATGGCCCTGACGCGCGCGCGCGTGGTGTCGGGATCGCCCGAGTTCCGCGAGCGGATCGAGCGCGTCATCCGCGAGGTCCTGACGCGGCGTCGCGAGGTGGCGATCATCGCCAGCGACGTCGCCGACATGCGTCGCGCGATCGCGCAGGAGAAGGGCGAGACCGACTATTGGGACCTCAAATATGCCGCCGGCGGCATGGTCGATATCGACTTCATCGCGCAATATCTCCAGCTCGTGCACGCCCACGCCAAGCCGGAGATTCTCGATGTCAGCACGATGCAGGTGCTGGACAATGCGGCGAAGCTCGGCCTGCTCGCGCAATCGGAGGCCGAGATCCTGCGCGCCGCAGCGCGGCTCTATCACGATCTGACGCAAATCCTGCGGCTCTGCGTCAGCGACCGCTTCAAGCCGGAAACGGCGGGTGTCGATCTTCAGCGCGTGATGGCGCGGGCCGGCGATGCGCCGGATTTCTCATCGCTGGAGGCGCGCGTGAAGGAGACGCAAGGCGAGGTGCGGCGCGTGTTTACGGCGCTGTTGGAAGGGCAGTAGACTGCTTCAGCGAGGTGAGCGCCTCGCGCACGTTCGGCTCCAGTCCCGCGCCGCCCGCGTCCAGATGCGCGAAGATCGCGCGCTTCATCCGGGGATCCCAGAACTTCTTGATGTGTTCGGCGATGCCCGGCACGGCCTTGTCATGGCCCTGGCTCCGGAAGAACGTGCCGATCTGGTTGGCCATGTAGATCAAGCGGTCAGGCGACATCGGCAACCTCCGTGGCATGGCGGGGGACAACCCGGCTGCCATGCGTGAACACTTCGAACCCGTCCTGGCGGGCAATGGCAATGAGCGTGATGCCGGCGGCATCCGCGGTACGGACCGCGAGCGCGGTGGGTGCGGAGACAGCAACCATCACCGGAACGCCGATCGCGGCGGTCTTCTGCACCATCTCCACCGAAACGCGGCTCGTCAGCAGCACCATGCCGCCACCCGCATTCGTCCGGCTGCGCGCCAGCGCGCCGGCGAGCTTGTCGAGCGCGTTGTGGCGGCCGACGTCCTCGCGCAGGGCGACGATGCCGCCGGCAGGAGACCAGAACGCGGCGGCGTGAACGGCGCGGGTTTGCAGGTTGATCGATTGCAGCGGCGCGATGGCCTGCATCGCCGCCATGATCTGCTCGGGCGTGAAGCTCTGTCCCTCGGGCACCACAGCCGCAGGCCGCACCGCTTCCGCAATCGACTCGATGCCGCAGATGCCGCAGCCGGTCGGCCCCGCAATGTGCCGCCGGCGCTCGCTGATGCGCCCGGCATTCTCCGATGCCAGCCACATGCGCAGCTCGATCCCCTCGTCGAGGCGGACCACTTCGAGCGACTGGATATCGTCTACGGAGTTGACGATGCCTTCGCTCAGGCTGAAGCCGACGGCGAAGTCTTCCAGGTTCTGCGGCGTGCCCATCATGACGGCATAGGTGCCGCCATTGTAGGTTAGCGCCAGCGGGGTTTCCTCCGGGATCAGACGCGCCCCTTCGGAGGGCGCGCCGTCGCGCCAGATCTCGCGGTCGATGGCCTGGACCGGCACGTGCATGCGCTACTCCGCAGCCTCGGCCGGCGCGATGCGGCGGGAGTGCCGCGCCTGAGCATCATAGGCCTTCTGCCAGTCGGACGGCCCGTTCGACGGCGAGACCTGCACCGCCGTGACCTTGTATTCGGGGCAGTTGGTTGCCCAGTCCGAATAGTCGGTCGTGATCACGTTGGCCTGCGTGTCAGGGTGATGGAAGGTGGTGTAGACGACGCCGGGCGCGACGCGGTCGGTGATCTCCGCGCGCAGCGTGGTCTCGCCAGCCCGGCTCTTCAGCCGCACCCAGTCGCCGTCGCGCACGCCGCGCTGCTCGGCGTCGTGCGGATGGATTTCGAGCAGATCCTCGGCATGCCAGACCACGTTCTCGGTGCGCCGTGTCTGCGCGCCGACATTGTACTGGCTGAGGATGCGGCCCGTGGTCAGCAGCAGCGGATAGCGCGGGCCGGTGCGCTCGTCGGTCGCGACATATTCGGTGACGACGAACTTGCCCTTGCCGCGAACGAAGCCGTCGATATGCATCACCGGCGTGCCTTCCGGCGCCTTCTCGTTACAGGGCCACTGCACCGAGCCGAGCTCTTCGAGCTTGGCGTAGGAGACGCCCGCGAAGGTGGGCGTCAGCGCCGCAATCTCGTCCATGATCTCGGAGGGGTGATTGTAGTTCATCTCGAAGCCCATGGCCTTGGCAAGGCCGATGGTGACCTCCCAATCGGCCATGCCGTTCTTCGGCGTCACCACCTTGCGCACGCGCTGGATGCGGCGCTCGGCATTGGTGAAGGTGCCGTCCTTCTCGAGGAAGCTCGAGCCGGGCAGGAACACATGGGCGTAGTTCGCGGTCTCGTTCAGGAAGAGGTCGTGGACGATGACGCATTCCATCGCGGACAGCGCCGCCACCACGTGCGAGGTGTTCGGATCGGACTGCAGGATGTCCTCGCCCTGCACGTAAAGGCCCATGAACGTGCCTTCGACCGCGGCGTCGAACATGTTGGGGATGCGCAGGCCCGGCTCCGGGTTGAGCTTGACGTTCCACAGCGCCTCGAACTGTTCGCGCACGGCGTCGCCCGCGATGTGGCGATAGCCGGGCAGCTCGTGCGGGAACGAGCCCATGTCGCAGGAGCCCTGCACGTTGTTCTGGCCGCGCAGCGGGTTCACGCCGACGCCGGGACGGCCGATATTGCCCGTCGCCATCGCGAGGTTGGCGATCGCGATCACGGTGGTCGAACCCTGGCTGTGCTCGGTGACGCCGAGGCCGTAATAGATCGCGCCGTTGCCGCCGGTGGCGTAGATCCGCGCCGCTTCGCGCAGCGCCTTGGGATCGACGCCGGTCAGGATCGCAGTCGCTTCCGGGCTGTTGTTCGGCTGGGCGACGAACGCGGCCCATTCCTCGAACTCGCTCCAGTCGCAGCGCTCGCGGACGAAGGCCTCGTTGACGAGGCCCTCGGTGACGATGACATGCGCCAGCGCCGTCATCACCGCGACGTTGGTGCCGGGCATCAGCGGCAGGTGCAGCGCCTTTACGTGCGGCGATTCCACCATCTCGGTGCGGCGCGGATCGATCACGATCAGCTTCGCGCCCTGGCGCAGCCGCTTCTTCAGCCGCGAGGCGAAGACGGGGTGGGCGGAGGCCGGGTTGGCGCCGATGACGACGACCACGTCGGTGTCCTCGACCGAGTCGAAATCCTGCGTGCCGGCGGAGGTGCCGAAGGTGGTGGCGAGGCCATAGCCGGTCGGCGAGTGGCAGACGCGGGCGCAGGTGTCGACGTTGTTGTTGCCGAAGCCGGCGCGGATCAGCTTCTGCACCAGATAGGTTTCTTCATTGGTGCAGCGTGACGAGGTGATGCCGCCGATGGCGTCGCGGCCGTACTTCTTCTGGATGCCGCGCATCCTGGTGGCGGCAAACGAGAACGCTTCGTCCCACGACACCTCGCGCCAGGGATCCTCGATCCGCTCGCGGATCATCGGCTTGAGGATGCGTTCCTTGTGGTTGGTGTAGCCCCAGGCGAAGCGGCCCTTGACGCAGGAATGGCCGCGATTGGCCTTGCCGTCCTTGTACGGCACCATGCGCACGACCTCTTCGCCACGCATCTCCGCCTTGAAGGCGCAGCCGACGCCGCAATAGGCGCAGGTGGTGACGACCGAATGCTCGGGCTGGCCGATCTCGATCACGGACTTCTCCGTCAGCGTCGCGGTCGGGCAGGCCTGCACGCAGGCACCGCAGGACACGCATTCGGAGCCCAGAAAACTCTCGCTCATGCCGGGCGAGACGCGGCTGTCGAAGCCGCGGCCCGAGATGGTCAGCGCAAAGGTGCCTTGCACTTCCTCGCAGGCGCGCACGCAGCGCGAGCAGACGATGCATTTTGAGGGATCGTAGGTGAAGTACGGGTTGGACTCGTCCTTCGGCATCCAAGCGGGGTTCGCGTCGCCGTTGGACTTGGCGAAGACGTGGTTCTCGCCCTCGTAGCCATAACGCACGTCGCGCAAGCCGACGGCGCCGGCCATGTCCTGCAATTCGCAGTCGCCATTCGCGCCGCAGGTGAGGCAGTCGAGCGGATGGTCGGAGATGTAGAGCTCCATCACGCCCTTGCGCAGCTTCTTCAGCCGCTCGGTCTGGGTATGCACGACGAGGCCTGGCATCACCGGCGTGGTGCAGGAGGCCGGCGTGCCGGCGCGTCCCTCGATCTCGACCAGGCACAGGCGGCAGGAGCCGAAGGCGTCGACCATGTCGGTCGCGCAGAGTTTGGGGATCTGATGGCCGGCGTCCATCGCGGCGCGCATGATCGAGGTGCCCTCGGGCACCGTGACCTGATTGCCGTCGATGGTCAGCGTGACCATGGTTTCCGATTTCGAGCGCGGCGTGCCGAAGTCGATTTCTTCGATCAGAGACATTGTCGTTCTCCTATTCCGCGGCCTGAAGCGTGGTCGGCGCCGGGACGAAGTCCTCCCGGAAATGCTTCAATGCGCTGAGCACGGGGTAGGGCGTGAAGCCGCCGAGTGCGCAGAGCGAGCCGAATTTCATGGTGTTGCAGAGGTCTTCGACGAGCGCGAGGTTTTCCGTGACGCGCTCGCCGCGCATGATCTTCTCGATGGTCTCGATTCCGCGGGTCGAGCCGATCCGGCACGGCGTGCACTTGCCGCAGGACTCGACGGCGCAGAATTCCATCGCGAAACGCGCCTGCTTGCGCATGTCGACGCTGTCATCGAACACGACGATGCCGCCATGGCCGATCAGCCCGGCGCGCGCCGCGAAGGCTTCGTAGTCGAACGGAGTGTCGAACAGCGCGCGCGGGAAATAGGCGCCGAGCGGGCCGCCGACCTGCACCGCGCGAACGGGACGGCCCGAGTACGTGCCGCCGCCGATGTCGTCGACGAGCTCGCCGAGCGTCACGCCGAACGCGGTCTCGAACAGCCCGCCATAGCGGATGTTGCCGGCAAGCTGGATCGGCATCGTGCCGCGCGAGCGGCCCATGCCGAAATCCGCATAGACCTTGGCGCCTTCGGCGAGAATGAAGGGGACAGCGGCGAACGACAGCACGTTGTTGATCACCGTCGGCTTGCCGAACAGGCCGTGATGCGCCGGCAGCGGCGGCTTTGCGCGCACGATGCCGCGGCGGCCTTCGAGGCTCTCCAGCAGCGAGGTCTCTTCGCCGCAGACATAGGCGCCGGCGCCGACCCGCACCTCGAGATCGAAGCTCTGCGTCGAGCCGCCGATATTGGCGCCGAGATAGCCGCCGCGCCTGGCCGCAATGATGGCCGCGTTCATGGCCTCGACCGCATGCGGATATTCGCTGCGGATGTAGATGTAGCCCTTGGTCGCGCCGACGGTGATGCCGGCGATCGTCATGCCTTCGATGACCAGGAAGGGATCGCCTTCCATGATCATGCGGTCGGCGAAGGTGCCGCTGTCGCCTTCGTCGGCATTGCAGACGATGAATTTGCGATCGGCCTTCGCTTGCGCGACCGTCTTCCATTTGATGCCGGTCGGGAAGCCCGCGCCGCCACGGCCGCGCAGGCCGGACGCGGTGACTTCGGTGAGGATCGCATCCGCGCCGAGCGACAGCGCGCGCTCCAGGCCCTTGTAGCCGCCATGGGCGCGATAGTCGTCGAGCGAGTGCGGGTCGATCACGCCGCAGCGGGCGAAGGTGAGGCGGGTCTGGCGCTTCAGCCACGGGATCTCGTCGGTCGCGCCGAGCCGCAGCAGATGCGGCGTGTTGCTGGCGAGTGCGTCGAGCAGGGAGGGCACATCGGCATCGGTGACCGGCCCGAAGGCGATGCGACCCTGCGGCGTCGCGACCTCGACCAGCGGCTCCAGCCAGTACAGCCCGCGCGAGCCGGTCCGGACGATCTCGACAGCAAGGCCGCGCTTCGCCGCGGCCTGCTCCAGCGCTAGCGCGACCTCGTCGGCGCCGACGGCAACCGCACCTGCATCGCGCGAGACGAAAATCCGCATCTTCATCGCTGCGCCTCCGCAACCAGCGCGTCGAGACGCTTTTCATCGAGCCGGCCGATGAGGCGGCCGTCGAGCATCGCGGATGGCGCGGTCGCGCACAGCCCGAGGCAGTAGATCGGTTCAAGCGTGACGCGGTCGTCGGCCGTGGTGTTGCCGAGCGATACGCCAAGCTTCGTCTCGGCGCGTGCAGCCAGCGCATCGCCGCCCGCGGCCTGGCACGCTTCCGCGCGGCAGAGCTTCAGCACGTGACGGCCGGCCGGCTTGTGGCGGAAATCATGATAGAACGTGAAGACGCCATGCACCTCGGCGCGCGACAGGTTGAGCGCCTGCGCCACCATCGGAATGGCGGCCTCCGGCACGTAGCCGAACGCCTCCTGGAGGGCATGGAGGATGACCAGCGTCGCGCCCTCCTGCTGAGCGTGTTCGGCGATGATCTCGGCGCCGCGCGTTTCATCCCAAGGTTCGTAAACCGCTGTCATTCTTCATTCTCAATTCGGTGTCCGACAGCCCATGAGTATTTGGAATCATTTGAAAATCAATAAAGCCGTCTCATGCTGCGATCGGGAATTCGGATCGATTGACGAGCGTAATCGGTCGATACGGAATGGTAATGAAACTTGTATTGGCTGCCGGTTTTTGCGTGTTGGTGCAGGCCGGGCGTGCTAGCTTGCATGCCACGCGCAAACCCAAAGGGACGGACAAGGGGACGGACGCTTGATCGACAAGCTTGAACTGCTGCTGGCACTGGCCAAGGAGCGGCATTTCGGACGGGCCGCGGAGGCTTGCGGCGTCACCCAGCCGACCATGTCGACCGGGCTGAAGCAGCTCGAGGAGATTCTGGGCGTGATGCTGGTCCAGCGCGGCTCCCGCTTTCAGGGCTTCACGCCTGAAGGCGAGCGCGCACTGGACTGGGCGCGGCGGATCGTGGGCGATGCGCGCGCGATGCGCCAGGAGATCAACTCGCTGAAGGACAAGCTCTCGGGCGAGATACGGATCGCAGCGATCCCGACCGTGCTCGGCATGGTCGCCTCGCTGACGACGCCGTTCCGCGCGCGGCATCCCGACGTGCGCTTCCGCATCCAGTCCACCACGTCGTCCGAAGTGCTGGGGCTGCTGGAAAATCTCGAGGTCGATGCGGGGCTGACCTACATCGAGAACGAGCCGATCGGCAAGGTGCGCACCATTCCGCTCTACAACGAGAGCTATCGCCTCCTGACCGCGCCGGATGCGATGTTCGGCGACCGCGAGACCGTGACATGGACAGAGGTCGGACAGGTGCCGCTCTGCCTCTTGACGCCCGACATGCAGAACCGCCGCATCATCGACCGCGCGCTGCGCTCGGTCGGCGCGGAGGCGACGCCGACGCTGACCTCGAACTCGCTGCTCGTGCTGTTCACCCACGTCAAGACCGGGCGCTGGGCGAGCGTGATGCCGGCCAAGCTTGCCGAGACGCTCGGCCTGTCCGACACCGTCCGCTCGATCCCGATCGTCGACCCCGATGTCAATTACAGCATCGGCATGGTGATCCCGCAGCGCGACCCGATGACGCCGCTGATCGCAGCGCTGGTCAATGTCGCGCGCGAGGTGGCGCCGGGACTGCAGGTTTAGAGCGGTTTCACGCCGCCGCCGAAATCCGGGCGGCGATCTTGGCATCGCGCGGCAGGGTGACGCGCACGACGGTGCCGACATCGATCTTCGAGCGCAGACGCATCGAGCCGCCGTGGAGCTGCGCGAGCGAGCGGGCGATCGCAAGCCCGAGTCCCGAGCCGTGATAGGTCTTGGTGAGCTGGCTCTCCACCTGCTCGAACGGGCGTCCAAGCCGGGCCAGCGAGTGCGGCGCGATCCCGATGCCGGTATCGGCGATCATGAGCACGATCCTGTCCTCGAGCTGGCGGCTGCGTACCACGATGCGCCCGCCATCAGGCGTGAACTTCACGGCGTTGGACAATAAATTGACGATGATCTGCTTGGTGGCGCGGCGGTCGGCGACGACCGAGATCGACTTCGCGATGTCGGCATCGAGCGTCAGCTGCTTGTCCTGCGCGCGGCCCGAGACCACTCGCAGCGATTCCGCGAGTGCCCGCGACAGGTCGAGCTCCTCCATGTCGAGCTTCATGCGGCCGGCCTCGATCTTGGACATGTCGAGGATGTCGTTGATGACCTCGAGCAGATAATGGCCGCTGGTCAGGATGTCCTGGCAGTATTCCTGATACTTCTCCGAGCCCAGCTCGCCGAACATGCCGCTGCCCATGATCTCGGAGAATCCGATGATCGCGTTGAGGGGCGTGCGCAGCTCGTGGCTCATATTGGCGAGGAATTTCGACTTGGTCTGGTTGGCTTCCTCGGCGCGGGTCTTCTCGCGCTGATATTTCTCGGCGAGGTCGGCGAGCTCGACCGCCTGGCGCTCCAGCGCCGCCTGGGAGCGCTTGAGGTCGATGACGGTGGCGCGCAGGCGCAGGTCGTTGTCGACGAGCTTTTGCTCGTGCTCCTTGATGCGGGTGATGTCGGTGCCGACCGAGACGTAGCCGCCGTCCTTGGTGCGGCGCTCGCTGATGTGCAGCCAGCTGCCGTCGTCGAGCTGCGCCTCGAAAGTGCGTGCGCCCGGGCCCTGGCTTGCGGTCTCGTTGTGGCGGGTGCGCACTTCCGGCATGCGGCCGACCTCGAGCACGGTCTCGTAGGACGTGCCGGGGATGACGGCGCTGTCGGGCAGCTTGTGCAGGCGCTGGAAGTGCGAGTTGCAGAGCACGAGGCGGTCGCTCGCGTCCCACAGCACGAAGGCTTCCGGGATGGTCTCGATCGCGTCGCGCAGGCGCAGGTCGGCTTCGACGGTCTTCTCGGCGAGGCTCTTCTGCTCGGTGATGTCGACGGCGATGCCGATCAGATGCACGCTGGAGTCGGTCGCCCCGCGCACCTTTTCGCAGCGGACGCGCAGCCAGATCCAGTGGCCATCGACATGCTGCATGCGGAAGGTCTGGTCGATGTGGTCGATCTTTTCCGAGATGAGCTGGTCGGCGATCGCGAACAGGTCGATGTCGTCGGACTTCACCAGCGCGTTGACCTCGCCGAAGGTGAGGAGCTCGTTGCGGCCGTCGAGGCCGAGCATCGAAAACATCGACTGCGACCAGAAGATTCGGCCGCGCGACAGGTCCCAGTCCCACAGGCCGCAGCGGCCGCGGTTGAGCGCGGTGTCGATCCGGCCGCGAACCGCGTCGTTGATCAGGTCGCCTTCGCGGGCGCGGGTCGATTGCCAGTGGAAGGCGAAGCCGAGGATCAGGACGACGAAGCCGGTGGTCGCCGACAGTGTCACCGAGAGCGCCGCGTCCGAGCCCCAGATCGGCTCGTTGCGCTCCTGGATCACGGTGACGAGGCCCGGCAGCGACCGGATCGGGCGCGAGGTCACCATCGCCGCGTTGCCGTTCGGCAGCGTCATGTCGGAGACGTTGGTGTCGCGCGGTGGCGTCGCCACCAGCTGCGCCGTGGTGATCGCATCGAGCAGGCGGTCGTTGCCGGCCGGATCGGTGTCGACCGGAATGCGGGCGAGGATGCGGCGGTCGACGCCGGCCGAGGTAACGATGACGTGGCGGCCCGAGGCCGTGCCCCACGACGGGATCAGATCGGGCAGCGTCGTCGGCAGGTTCTCGATGTTCTTCAGCCGCTCCATGCGGACGGAGGTGAGGCGGTCGATGCGCTCGGCGAGCAGGTCAGCGAGCGCGGAGATGTCGCGGCGCATCACCAGCCGCTTCTGGCGAGTCTGGTCGACGACCTGCACGAACGCGCCGAGGCAGATAGTGATGAGGAAGGCGATGATGAGAGTAGGCACGGCGCGGCGCAGCGCCGGCTCGGCGATCAGCAGCCGGTGGTAGGCAGGTTTCGCGATCGATTGCGCCAATCCCTTGATCGAATCGGATTGAGCGCACGCGTTCGCGGCGTCAGCACGCGCCATGCCTTAGGCCCCCAGGAGATATTGCTGCACCACAATTCGGAATGAAGCCCCCGCTCGCTTCCGAATCACAGCGATTTGAATCCAGTTTTCGCGGCCTGTCGAGAGTCAACGAATCGTTAACGCGAAATAATTCTTATCCAATGGAGAGTTGGCGCGTCGCGCGTACGCAAACTGAGCTGCGCGGCGAGTCCGAAACGAGAACGTGTGACTCTTCGTACGCTCTGCTTCACGCGCGCGGCGGCTCGGCGTGACTGATCACGCGCTTCACGCTCGGGAAGGCGCGACGTAGCGCACGCTCGATCGCGTCGACCTGCTCGTGCACCTTGATCACGCTCATCGAGGGCACCGCGCGGCAGTGGAAGTTGACGACCTCGCCGGCATCGGTGTTGCGGACGCGGACATTGTGGATGTCATGGATCTCGCCGTCGCGCGCGTAGCCCGCGAGCGCGGCTGCGATGGTCTGCACCCGTTCCGGCGGTGCGTCGACGCCGAACGGCAGTTCCGGCTCCAGCGGCTCGATATGGACGTCGACCTCGACGTCCTCGCCGAATTCCTCCTTGATGTTGCGCTCCAGCGTGTTGGCGACATCATGGGCGGCCACGAGCTGCATCTCGCCATCGACCTCGAGGTCGATGCCGACGATCAGCTTGGCGCCGAGGTCGTGCACCGTGACGTGGTGGACGGCGAGGCCCGAATTGCGCGCGATCACCATGATGCGGTCGCGCACGGTCTCGTTGTTGCGGGCGACGGGGACGGCGGTGAAGGTGAGGTCGGCATCGCCGAACGCCTTGCCGACGGCGGCCTGGGCGTTGCGCTTGATGTCCTCGACGCGGTCGATCGGATAGGTCCGCGGCACCTTGGCGATGGCGTCAATGAACGTGGTGGCCCCGACCATGCGCACTCGCAGCCGCTCGACGTCGATCACGCCGGGGACACTTCGGATCGCGGCCGTGGCCTTCTCTTGCGCGCCCTCGGGCGCGCGGTCGACCAGCGTCTGCACCGTCGAGCCAGCCATGCGCAGGCCGAGCCCCGCGATCATCACGGCCACGGCGGCCGCGGCCGCGGCGTCGCCCCACCAGAAGCCGAGGCCGGCGAGGATCAGGCCGACGATGACGGCGATTGAGCCCATGACGTCGGAGGCGAAATGCAGCGCGTCGGCGGCGAGCGCCTGGCTCCGCGTCTCGCGCGCGGCCCGGTGCAGTGCCCGGGCACGCCAGAGATTGACGACGATGTCGATCACGAGCACGACGAAGGGCACGGCCGAAATCGTCGGCGGCGGGGTTCCCTCGCGCAGGCGGCTATAGGCCTCGACCAGGATGCCGCCGGCCAGCACGTAGAGCAGGGCGGTGACTCCGAGCGCGGAGATGCTCTCGAGCTTGCCGTGGCCGTAATGATGCTCGTCGTCCGCCGGCTTGTCGGACACCCGCACCACCGCCCAGGTGATGATGGTCGCGACCAGGTCGATCGAGGAGTGCAGGGCTTCGGAGATCAGCGCGAGCGAGCCGATCGCAAAGCCGACCACGAACTTGGCCGCCGCCATGCCGCCGCTGGCGAAGATCGAGATCGCAGCGACCGATGTCTTGCTGTGCTGGGAGGTCATGGCGGGGGATTTAGCAGGCCGCAGCCGAACATCAAGCCGCAGTCCACAACTCTAGTCGCAAGTGAGTTGCAGGAGCGGATATGCTGCCAACTGTTCCGAATTGAATGAGCTCGTAGGGTGGGCCAAGGCGCCGTAGCGCCGCGCCCACCAACAGACGTCTCTCAATCAACCGCTTATGGTGGGCACGCTTCGCTTTGCCCACCCTACAAGACCGCCGATCTGTGGATCGTCCCGGACTGACGGTCACGCCTCACAGCGTCACGACAATCTTCCCGAGATGCTTGTTGGCCTCCATGTGCTCGAACGCCTTGTCGATGTCGTCGAACGAAAACACCTTGTCGATGGGCAATTGCAGCTTCCGCGCTTCCACCGCACTCCAGATGTCCTTGCGAACCTCCTCAAAAATCTCGCGGATCTCCTCGATGGTGCGGGTGCGGAAGGTGACGCCGATGTAGTTGATGCGGCGGGCGGCGTGCAGGTCGAAGTTGAAGTCGGCATGGGTGCCGCCGAGCCGGCCGACATTGACGATGCGGCCCTTGACCCTCGTCGCGGCGAGGTTCTGGCTCGCGACCTTGCCGGAGACCTGGTCGACGATCAGGTCGACGCCTTCGCCGTTCGTCGCCTTCAGCACCTGGTCGACCCAGCCGGGGTCGGAGGAGTCGATCGCGAGGTCGGCGCCGTAGTCGGTCAGCCGGCTGCGCCGGTGGGCGTCTGTCGACGAGCCGATCACGAGCTTTGCGCCCTTCAGCTTGGCGATCTGCATCGCCATCAGGCCGACGCCCGAGCTTGCGCCCTGGATCAGCACGGCTTGTCCCGCTTGCACGCCGCCGACCGTGACGACGGCGTTGTGCATGGTCGCCAGCGCGACGGGGAGGGTGGCGGCTTCCTCGAAGTTCATGTTGGAGGGCGCGCGGAACAGGCGGCCGTGATCCGCCAGCGTGTATTCGGCGAACGCTGCGGCGCCCGAGCCCATGATGCGGTCGCCGACCTTGACGCCCTTTGCATCCGGCCCGAGCGCGGCGACCTCGCCCGCCCATTCCATCCCGAGCACGGTGCCGACGCCGCCGGCTGCGCCGTGGGCGTGGCCCTTGCGCATGCCGGTGTCGGCGCGGTTCAGGGCGCAGGCGCGGACTTTGACCAGCACTTGCGTGCCTTTAGGTGTTGGTTGAGCAACGTCGGAAATCCTAGCTCCATCAGGACCGTAGACGTAAGCCTTCATGTGTGGCCTCGCGCGCGTTACGAACTTGTTCAAGCAAAGAGTGATGTCGCTTTACCTCTCCGGCGGGGAGAGGGAGAAAGCTCCGGGATCGTTGCAGGGCTTACTACGCTGCTTCACGTTGCTTGCTAACGATCATGCCTTCCAGCCTGTTCCTGATGATGGCTTCGGCTTCGCGCACGATACGGGAGACGAGCTCGGCGCAGGTCGGGATGTCCTGGATCAGCCCCTGCACCTGGCCGGCCGACCAGATGCCCTCGTCGGAATTGCCGGTCGCATAGACCATCTTGCCGCGGGCACCTGCGACGAGCTCGCGGATGTCCTCGAACTTGGCGCCTTCCTTTTCCATGGCGACCACCTTGGTCGAGACCGCGTTCTTGGCGACGCGCGAAGTGTTGCGCATGGTCCGGAAGATCAGCTCGGTCTCGCGCTCGTCATTGGCGACGATCTTCTCCTTGATGAGCTGGTGGATCGGGCTTTCCCGGGTCGCCATGAAGCGGGTACCCATGTTGATGCCGTCGGCGCCGAGCGCCAGCGCCGCGACGAGGCCGCGGGCGTCGGCGAAGCCGCCGGAGGCGATCATCGGGATCTTGATCTTGTTGGCGGCGGCCGGGATCAGGATCAGGCCTGGCGTGTCGTCCTCGCCGGGGTGTCCGGCGCACTCGAACCCGTCGATCGAGATGGCGTCGACGCCCATGCGCTCGGCCGAGAGGGCATGGCGGACGCTGGTGCATTTGTGCACGACCTTGACGCCATGCTTCCTGAATTCGTCGACATGCTCCTGCGGCTTGTTCCCGGCGGTCTCGACCACCTTGATCCCGCTCTCGATGATGGCGGCGCGGTATTCGGCGTAGGGCGGCGGTTTGATCGCGGGCAGGATGGTGAGGTTGACGCCAAACGGCTTGTCGGTGAGGTCGCGGCAGCGCGCGATTTCCTTGGTCAGGTCCTCCGGCGTCGGCTGGGTCAGCGCGGTGATGAAGCCGAGCGCGCCGGCGTTCGCGACGGCGGCGACCAGCTCCGCGCGCCCGACCCATTGCATGCCGCCCTGGACAATCGGGTGCTGGACGCCGACGAGTTTCGTGAACCGGGTCTGCAACATGGTCTGTTTCCCCCGCCTGTGCGTTTCGCAGGCTCTGTTATCGCTGATGTCCGCGGCAGGATGCCGCCCGGGTCGGCAAAAGTCTATTGCGGCGCGGGCAGGGCGATCATGCAGGGGGACAGGGGTGATTCCGTGGGTCGGATAATTTGGGGCTGTGCGGTGTTCGGTGATGGGATGCGTGTGACGTGCGCTAGCGTTTCCCCGTTCTCAGTCGCTGCGTCGACGTCGTCATTGCGAGCGCAGCGAAGCAATCCAGGCTGCCACCGCGGAGAGATTCTGGATTGCTTCGCTACGCACGCAATGACGAGTGTGGGTGCGGGTGTTGCCCCGGGCGGCGTAGGCGTCCGAAAGCTACTGCTCAGGCGAAAGTCGTACCATCTGCCGGCCGCCGTTCATTTCCTTGAGGCGGTTGACGAAGGATTCCGGGCGCTGCCAGCGATACGGGACCTTCAGTCCCATGAACTCGGCGATGTCGCCGATGAAGCCGGTGCAGTTGGTCGTCTCGGCATTCCAGACCGGTGAGTTTGCCTGCAACTGTTTGATATAGGCGAAGACGCGCTTGGCGTCGGCCTCGTTGAGATAGACGCGGTAGTTCGCGGTCAGATATTCCGGATCGAGATCGCCGTAGCTCGCGCCGGTTTCGGACGGCACCCAGGTCAGATGCCCGATCACGTAGGCGAGCGTGTCACCGGCCGGCGTGAGGCCCGCGACCTCGACGGCGCGCTCGCTGGTTTTGCCGTACCAGACGAAGGCGTGGCCCCAGCTCGCCGCAGTACGGGCGCGGAAGTCGACGTAGTAGGGGCCTTTCTCCGCTCGCGCGACAGGCCGTCTCGTCGATTGCGGCGCGGGTCGTGATCCGCCGTCGTTCGAGACAAGCGCATTCGCATCGGCGATGCGCTTGCTCGCTTCGTGGGCCGAAGCCGATGGCGTCGTGCACGAGATCATGGCCGCAAGGGCGAACCCCGCGACCAGGCAGGATCCCGATTGATAAGATCTGTTCGTCACGTTCAGCCCCTTCGACGTCGGCCGTTCACTCAGATTGAGCGTTGGAATGCGGCGCGTCAGTAGCGCGAGACGACCGGGCCGGGCGCCTTGCCGATCGGGGCCTTGCCAATCGGGCTCTTGCCAATCGGCATCTTGCCGATCGGAGCCGGTCCTGCCGGATAGACGGGCACGGGCTGCCGGCGCGGCAGATCCGCGGCGCTCGCGGCCGTCACCAGGGCAAGCGTTGCGCCCACGACAAATACAATCTTCTTCACAGTCATTCCCCTGAAGGTTAGTCCAAACACAGCAGTGCCGTGCCCCCAGACCCACCTCACAGATGGGCGTCGGAATGCGTCCACAGTGCGGCGCCTGCGGGACAAGTTGGCGGCATATGTCGGGCGTGCGGGAAGTGTGTGATATTTGCCGCCATTGCACCACCGCGCCGCAGCTAGCGGTCGGCAGTCAGGCGGAAATGCATCTCGATCTTCGCGGGCGATGGCTCGCTCGCAATGCGCCAGGGTGAAAAGCCGGGCGTTGGATCCGGATCGGAAGGAAGATCGATCGGCCAGGTTTGCGTTGGAGTGCCCGGGAGCGTCAGGCTGACGACCCGGTGGCGCGTCTTGTACATCAACGACACCGTGGCGATGATCGCTGCACGGTCGCCATCATGCGCGCGCCAGTTCGCGGGCAACATGGCGGTCGCATATCCCCGCGCTTCCTCGACCTCGATCTGCACGTCCTCCCTGTTGTCCGGCAAGGTCATGCCAGCGGGAAGCCGGAACTGCAGCTCGAGCGTCATGAAGCCGTGCGTGAGATCGGGCGAGCGGATGAATTCGTACCAGCCCCACCAGGCGAGACTTGCTGCGATGAGCAGAACCGTGACGGCAAAGGGAATGGACGGGCGCGTCTTGGGGTGAGGCGCAGCGTCGGGGGCCTCCGCAGCGGGGGGCGCAGCGTTTCGGATGAGGCCGAAGCGCATGAACAGCCAGATGCCGGCGACAAGGCCGACCACGCCGCCGACCGGGCCGATGTTGAAGAAGGCGCCCATGGCGATGCCGCCATCGCGGTCCGGCCCCGCCAGCATGACCACCAGCGCTGCAAGCGCGGACCAGCCGGCGAGCATCCCGAGGAGGGCGGAAAGGAATCCGAGGATGAAGCGCATGGGTGGGGAAACGAGATCAGCCAGGTTGCTCTATGTGCGTACGTTGGTCGTCCGCTTATCGATCCCGGTTCGAGCTTGAGGCGTGCGAGAACCTCGCCTCATCCGATCCGGTTCAGGCTGTTCCTGATCGTCGCGAAGATGCCGCCGATGTCCTTGCGCAGGCCATCGAGTGCGTTGAAGTTGTCGAAGATGCGGGCGAGCCGGTCCTCGACCTCGCGCTTGCTCTGAGAGAGCGCCTCCACGCGCGATGCGAGCGGCACGCCGCCGTTCGCCTCGATCTCGCCGATCGTCTTGGCGAGGAGGTCGTGGGTGGCGCCGACATCGGCGATCATGGCCTCGATACCGAAGACGGGAGCGTTCAGCGGGACGAGGTCGGCCTGCGACTTCGTCAACTCGGCCTTGAAGACGTTCAGCGTCGCCAAGGTCTCCTGCAACGCGCCGAGGCGCTGACGCGACCTGATGACGAAGTCGTTCAGCGCGTTCTGACGTTCGGCGAGGTTCTTGCCGTCAGAATCGGTTTCGACCTCCGCCAGCGAGCGTTCGAGCTGAGCCCGGCGCTGGCCGAGCTCCTCGAAATCGAGCCGGATCGCCTTGAGGATGTTGAAGCTGTCGTCGATGCGGGCAATGCGCTGCTCGACCTCGAGCTTGTTCTTCGAGAGCGTTTCGACGCGCGCGCTGAGCGGGGCCTCGCCGCCGGTCTCGAGCTCGTCGATGGTCTTGGCGAGGCTGTCGTAGCTGAGGCTCAGCTCGCTGATCAGCGCGTTGATGCCGGCCTCGGGCGCGCGCAGCGGCGCGAGCTCAGCATGGGATTTCGCCAGGCCCTCCTTGAATTGGTTTAAGCTCGCAAACGTGTCCTGGACCGCGTTCACCCGCGACAGAAGCTTTGATACGTCGCGCTCGATGTCCTTCAGTCGGTCGGCGAGGTTGTTCTTGCGGTCGTCAGTCTCGAGATCGAGCAGGGCTCGTTCGAGCTGGTTCTGGCGGTCGCGGATCTCGGTGAAGACCGGCTCGACGGCACGCCGCTGGTCGGCGACCTTGCCGACCATCTCGCGCAGCCCCTGCTGGCGGCGGCGGATTTCGGCGAGCTGGTCGTGCATGTCGGCGGATTCGTTGCGGGCCTGCTGGAGCTGGGCCCGCTGCTCGGTCTCTCCCAACTTGCCGTGCAGCGCGGAAACCGCCTCCCTTGGATCGCTCTCGATCAGGTGCTGGACGGTGGCGTCGAGGTGGTTCTGGAGCGCGTGGGCGGCGACGACGTCCTCGCGCGTCTTCTTGAGGCGGTCGCGCAGCGTCTGGAGACGCCGGTCCTGGCGCGAAATCCGGAAAGCCGATGTGCCGATCAGCGCCAGCGCCCCGGCGAGGATCGCGCCAGTCGTGATGCGCTGCGGTATGGGAAGGCCCGCGAACATGGCCGGCAGGTGGACGACGTCGTAACCGAGCGCCTGCTGGGCGAAGACCGCGATAACGGCCAACAGGGTGAACCAGGCAAGCAGGAAAAACAGCCACATCGAGAATTCCTCACGCGGCGCCACTAACGCTGTAGTTGCTATTGGAGAGCGGAACCGAGATCAAGGGGCGCGCGGCTTGCGGGATGTTTCCGGCAGGCGCGATCCACAGTCGGCCGAGAGCGACCGATCGGTGCACCGCCCTTGGAGATTGCCGGGTTTGCCTGAATTGTTCGGCGCCCGTCATCAAGTCTCAGTCGTCATTCCGGGGCGGCGCGCAGCGCCGAGCCCGGAATCCATAGCCACAGACAGAGGTTGCGGAGCGAGATCGGCGCCGCGCGATGTCTGCCCCAATCCGCGGTCGTGGTTATGGATTCCGGGCTCGCGACTTCGTCGCGCCCCGGAATGACGGGAAGGGGATGGCGCGCAAGAAATACGCTACAGCCGAAACTCGTTCGTCAGCTCGCCGATGCCGTCGATGGCGACGGTCACCGTATTGACCTGCTCCTTCATCACGCCGACGCCGACGGAGGTGCCGACGGCGATGAGGTCGCCAGGGAGCAGGGTCATGTCGTGCGAGATCTTGCTGACCAGCTCCTGCGCGCTGAAGATCATGTCGGAGATCGGATAATTCTGCCGCTCCGCACCATTGAGGATGGTGCGCACCACGAGCTTTGCTGGATCGAGGCCGGTCGCGATCACCGGACCGAACGGGCCGTAATCGTCGATGCCCTTGGCCCGCGCCCATTGGGCGAAGGTGGGGGCGCTCGTCAGGATGTCGTTGGCGGTGATGTCGTTGACGCAGGTATAGCCGAAGATGAAGCTATCTGCCTCGGCCGGAGAGACGCGGGCGCAGGTCTTGCCGATGACGATGCCGAGCTCGCCCTCATAGGTCGTCTTGCCGTCGTAATAGGAGGGACGGCGGATCACCGCGCCGGGCGCGGCGATGCTGGTCGTGGCCTTCAAGAGATAGAGCGGCTCCGGCGGCTCGGGTTGGTTGAGCTTGGCCGCGAGCGCGTGAAAGTTATTCCAGAGCGCGACGATCTTGCTGGGCGCGCAAGGCGCGAGCAGTTCGACCTCGGACAGCGACAGCGTCCTGCCGCTGGCTGCGTTGCGGCCGAACATCTCGCCGTCATGGACGCTGATGCCTGACGGCGTCAGCGTACCGAAGGAGGTTGCCCCGCCATGGCGGAAGCGCAGCCATTTGGTCATCTCGTCAGCCATCACGCCACCGCGAGTGCGCGCGGATCGGCCGGCACCGAGACGCCGTCATAGAGGCCGGCGATGCGGGCGCGTTGGGTGACCATCGCCAGCACCGAGTCGAGCGCGGGCGTGGCGATGCCGGTCAGGCGGCCCATCTCCTGGACCACGGTGACGAGCGGATCGATCTCCATCGGGCGGCCGCGCTCGAGGTCCTGCAGCATCGAGGTCTTGTGCGCGCCGACCTTGCGGGCGCCCTCGATGCGGCGCTCGACGTCGACGCGGAATTTGACGCCAAAGGTCTCGGCGATGGTCTGCGCCTCCAGCATGATCGCGCGCGACAGCGCGCGGGTTGCCGGGTCGGTGCAGATCACGTCGAGGGTTGCGTGGGTGAGGGCGCTGATCGGATTGAAGCAGACATTGCCCCAAAGCTTCAGCCAGATCTCGTCCCGGATGTTGTCGAGCACCGGCGCCTTCATGCCGGCCTCGACGAAGAGGTCGGCGAGACGCTGCACGTCGGAGGTGATCTCGCCGGAGGGTTCGCCGAGCGGAAAATTGTTGCCGTAGACGTGGCGGATCACGCCGGGTGCCTCGATCTCGGTTGCGGGATAGACGATGCAGCCGATGGCGCGCTCGGGCCCGAGCTCGCGCCACTGCCGCCCGCCGGCGTCGATGCTCTCCAGCGTCGAGTTCTCGTAACTCCCGCCGTGCTTGTAGAAGTACCAATAGGGGATGCCGTTGACCGCGGTGATGATGCGGGTGTGCGATCCAAGCAGCGGCTGCATCTTCTCGATCACGCCGGTGATCGAATGCGCCTTCAGCGTGATGATGACGTAGTCCTGCACGCCGAGCTCAGCGGCGTTGTCGGTGCAGCGCGGATGGACGACGTGCTCCTCTCCGCCGGCGAGCAGCCTCAGGCCGCGCTCGCGCATCGCGGCGAGATGAGCGCCGCGCGCGACCAGGCTGACATCGGCGCCTGCGCGCGCGAGCTGAACACCGAGATATCCGCCGATCGCGCCGGCGCCGTAGATGCAGATCTTCATGAAATCCTCGCGGGGGAGCAGGAACGGGTTTTTTGGGCACGACAAGGCCCGGTCCGGCTCGGACAGGTCCGAGCCGGGGCCGGAAGTCGCAGGGGAATGGTGCGGCTGCCTTAAGCCGCTTGCGGCGTGGAGCTGGTGGCTTCGTCGACGGCGGCCGCGATGTCGCGCATGCTGACGACCGCGATCAGGCTGTACTCGTCGATCACCGGCAGGTGGCGGATGTGATGCCGGTTCATCAGGTGACGGATGTGCTCGATCGTGTCGGTCGACGTGCAGGAGACGAGTTGCTGCACCGATACGAGCTGCGAGACCTTGATGTTGATGGCATTGGCGCCGTGCTCGGCGACGGCACGCACCACGTCGCGCTCGGTGAACATGCCGACCGCGGTGTTGCCCTCGGAGCGGACGACGTCCTTGACCACCAGCGCGCTGATGTTGTTGGCGCGCATCAGCTTGGCGGCGATACCCACCGTTTCGTTCATTCGCACCGTGACAACGCGCGACGTCTTCTTGCGCAGAATATCTCCGACCAACATTGCGACCTCCCTGGGTGAACGTCTGGGTGAAATTCTGGTATACATTATGCCAATCGTCAAGCGCTGGATTTGGCTGATCCGAAAAATCTTGCGGCAGCGATACTGACGTTTCTCGCGGCCGATGCAGGCCAAAAAGAAAAGGGACGCAATGCTGCGCCCCTTTCCGACCGATCACAAGAGGTGTGGCCGCTACGCCGTCTCGGTCTTGGCGTTGCCGGTTGCAGTGCTCGCACTCTCGGCCTCCTTGCCGAGGATGAAGGAGCGACGCAGCGGCTTGATTACGAACAGCGCCATCAGAGCGGCCGTAGCGTTCAGCGCCACCGCGACCACGAACACGGCCTTCCAGCCGTAGGTCGCCGAGATCACGCTTGCGAGCGGCACCAGCAGCGAGGCGGTACCCTTGGCGGTGTAGAGCATGCCATTGTTGGTGGTTGCGAACTTCGAGCCGAAGGTGTCGCCGCAGGTTGCGGGGAATAGCGAGTAGATTTCTCCGAACACGCCGAAGTAAACAGCGGTCGCCAGCACGAACACCACCGGGATGTGACCGTAGGCCGATAACGTCAGCAGCATCAGCGCCGCGGTGCCGAAGGCGATGAACATGGTGTGCTCGCGGCCGATCGTGTCGGAGACAAAGCCGAAGAACGGGCGTCCGAAGCCGTCGAAGATGCGGTCGAGCGAGATCGCGAACGTCAGCGCCGCCATCTGGAAGCCGGCGAGCGTCACCGGCGTGTTGGCGATCTTGAAATCGTGCGCGATCGGGGCGATCTGGGCCGCGGTCATCAGGCCGCCGGAGGCGACCATGACGAAGACGAGATACATCACCCAGAAAATAGGGGCGCGCAGCACCTGCGGCGGGGTGAAGTCGATCTTGGTCTGCGGCAGGTTGAGCTGCTTCTTCTTCGGCGGGATCGAAATCCGCGGCGGCTGGATGAAGAAGGCGAGCACGAAGACGATCAGGCCCTGACCGATGCCGAAGGTGAAGAACGCGTTCTGATAGCCGCTGGATACGATCATGCTCGCGATCGGCACCACGGTGAGCGCGGCGCCGGCGCCGAAGCCCGCGGCGGTCGCGCCGGCGGCAAGGCCGCGGCGGTCGGGAAACCATTTCAGTGCGTTGCCGACGCAGGTGCCGTACACCGCGCCCGCGCCCATACCGCCGACGACCGCGGCCGCGTAGAGCATGGTGAGCGAGTCAGCGTAGGAATTGAGAACCCAGGAGAGCGCGATCATCACGCCGCCGAACATGATGACGATGCGCGGGCCGTATTTGTCGACGAACCACGCCTCGATCGGCACGAGCCAGGTCTCGGTGACGACGAAGATGGTGAAGGCGAGCTGGATCGCCGCCCGTCCCCAATGGTGGACCGCGTCGATCGGATCGACGAACAGCGTCCAGCCATATTGCAGGTTGGCGATCATCGCCATGCAGACGATGCCCATGACGAGCTGGAGCCAACGGAAACCGGTACGAAGGGGCGCAGCAGTGACGGCGCCCTCGGTGCTGGAAATCATCAACAACCTCCCAAAAGCGCCTGTCTGGTGGCGACGCAGGCTGCCAAGATGACCTGATGTCGCAAATATTGTGGCTTATCGTCGCAAGCGCGGCGCGCAGCTTGGTATACCATATCCCAGAATGCAAGCCCTATTCTGCGCCCGCCTGCAAAGAAAGTGCGCGGTTCCCTTCGGATTTGTGGAATCGGATGGTATTCGGCCAAAACGAAAGCGCCCGGCCGCTCGGGCCGGGCGCTTCGCGCGAAGTCTGGCTAAAGACGGATCAGGCCGACGATTGCGCGACCACCGTCCTGCGCCAGGGTTTCAGCACCAGGATCGCCAGCAGGGAGGCCAGGATGTTGGCGCCGGCCGCGATGATGAACACGTTGTCCCAATGGCCCGAGGTCTGCTGCACATAATTGGCCACGGGAACAAGAAGTGCGGCGGTGCCCTTTGCGGTGTAGAGCAGGCCGGCATTGGTGGTCGCGAACTTCGCGCCGAACGTGTCGGTGCAGGTCGAAGGGAACAATGAGTAGATCTCACCCCAGGCGAAAAACACGAAGCCCGATAGTATCACGAACCAGACCGGGTCGTGGCCCCAGAGGTAGAGCATCCAGATGCCGATGCCCTCCATGCCGAAGGCGATGAACATCGTGTTCTCGCGCCCGATCATGTCGGAGATCCAGCCGAAGAACGGACGCGTCAGGCCGTTGAGCACGCGGTCGATGGTCGCAGCGAACGTCACCGCCGTCATGGTCATGCCGATCAGCGTGACCGGGACGCTGTCGACCTTCCAGTCGACCGCGATCGGCTTCAGGTTCGCCGTCACCATCAAGCCGCCGGCGCCGACGATCACGAACATGAAATACATCAGCCAGAAGATCGGCTGACGCAAAACTTCGGTCGGCTGGTAGTTGCGCCGGCTCTGCGCCAGCGCGGCATTCGCCACCACGTTCGGCACCTGGCCCGGCTTCGGCGCAAGCAGGAAAAAGGCGAGGATGCAGATGATGATGCCCTGGCCGAGGCCGAAATAGAGGAAGGTCGACTGGAAGCCGCTATCCTTGATCATGGCCTGGATCGGCGCAACGGTCAGCGCGGAGCCCGCACCGAAGCCCGCCGCCGTGATGCCGGCGGCAAGACCGCGCTTGTCGGGAAACCATTTCAGCGCGTTGCCGACGCAGGTGCCGTAGACGCCGCCGGCGCCGATGCCCGCGATGATCATGCCAAGATAGTAGCCGTTGAGCGTGGTGGCCTTGGCGTTGATCACCCAGCCGATCGCGCAGAGCACGCCGCCGACGAGCACGACGATGCGCGGGCCGTATTTGTCGACGAACCATCCTTCGATCGGCACGAGCCAGGTCTCGAACAGGACGAACAGTGTGAAGGCCCACTGGATCGAAGCGCGATCCCAGCCGAACGTCTTCTGGATGTCGGGGACGAAGAACGTCCAGCCGTATTGATAGTTGGCGATCATCACCATGGCCGCTACACCGATCGCCAATTGCGCCCAGCGAAACGTATCGCTGACGCGCGCGGCTGTAGGGGCCGTTGCCTGCACCATGTCCGTCATAAAGCCTCCCGTGGCGCCTCTCATTTTTTTACGAGCGCTGGGGCGGCATTCTTGTATTCATTATGCCAAGGTTCAAGCGCCGGTCCGGTCACCGTGCGCAAATGCCGCAGGACTTTCCTGGCCCGCGGCAGTGACTCAGGGACTGCACAAATAGAGATGGCCCCGTCGGGCGGGGCCATTCATCAAAAGTAGCATGTTGACGGATCTGAAACCGGCTCCGCTTCCCGAATTGCGGGAAAGGCGAATGCTTACAGGCCGAAGCGCGGCAAGTCGCCGTTGCGATTCGAGATCTCGGCGCTCGCCATCAGGAGGCGATCGAGGGTGGCGATGAGGCGGGCGAGCAGCGAAGAGGAAGGCTGGAGGGCGACGGAAGCGGACTTGGACATCGGAATTCCCTTTCTCGGAGACAGTCAACATTGCTGTCTCATTTCGAAGAGTAATCTATGTATACCAGATGCCAGTGTCTATGCATGTCATTGCATAGCAGCATACGCTCTCCCGCATCGCAGCATGATCGTGCGTCAACAGGGCCATTTCGGGCATAAAGCTGCGGAAAGCCGCCGAAATGAAGGGTACGGGCCATAAAATGCCTTCCGCCGCCAGCGCAGAAAGGCGTCGAAGAGGGAAGTTGTTCCACGTCGCCGCGGGTGCGGGGTCCGATCGGACGGCAATGGACCGGGGTCTTGGCAGGGCAATTCAAAGCCGCTAGTGGTCTGCCCCCTTTTTCCCACCAACTGTCAGAGTGGTTCATGTCGAGCGCCTCGCCCGCCGTCTCGATCGGCATCGATTTTGGAACCAGCAATACGGTCGTCGCGCTCGCGACGGACGACCGCCGGGTCGAGGCCATTCGCTTCGATCATGGCGGACAACGGCACAGCGTCTACGTGTCGGCCCTGTGCTTCTGGGAGGACCGGCCAGGAGCCGGAGCTCAGGCTGAAGGCGGCCCGTGGGCGATCGAACAGTTTCTCGAAGGACGCCACATCTACCGCTTCCTCCAGTCGTTCAAGACCTTCGCTGCCAGCAGCAGCTTCAATTCGACCCAGGTATTCCGGCAGCGCTACCGCTTCGAGGATATTTTGGCGGCGTTCCTGCGGACGCTGGCGCGCCATGGCGGAGACAGGTTCGGCTTCGAGACGGCCAACATCACGGTCGGCCGTCCCGTGCGCTTCGCCGGCGGCAATCCCGACGAGGCGCTGGCGATGCAGCGCTATCGGGCCGCGTTCGAACGCCTGGGCGCCGGCCACGCGCGCTATGTCTATGAGCCGGTGGGAGCGGCGTTCTCCTTTGCCCGCCGGCTGGAGCGCGATGCCACCGTATTGGTTGCGGATTTCGGCGGCGGCACCAGCGATTTCTCGGTGATGCGGTTCTCGCGCGCAGGCGGCACCTTGCGCGCCGAGCCGCTCGGCCATGCCGGCATCGGCATCGCGGGCGACACGTTCGATTACCGCATCGTCGACCACGTCGTCTCGCCGCGGTTGGGCAAGGGCTCCAGCTTTCGCTCGTTCGACAAGGTGCTGCCGGTTCCCAACAGCCACTACACCAACCTCGCGCGCTGGCATCAGCTCGCGATGATGAAGAGCAACGGCGATCTGCGCGAGCTGCGGGAGCTTTCACGCACCGCGCTGAAGCCGGCTCTGCTTGAGGATTTCATCACCATCGTCGATCTCGACCTCGGCTTTTCGCTGTACCGTGCGGTGTCCGACGCCAAGGTCGCGCTGTCGGCGCAGGATCAGGTGGACTTCCGCTTCAAGGGCGGCGGGGTCGACATTGGTTCGACCATCACACGGAAGAACTTCGACGCCTGGATTGCCGACGATATCGCTCGGTTAGGGGCCACCGTCGACAAGGTGCTGGGCGAAGCGGGCATCACCGCCCGCGAGGTGGAAAAGGTGTTCCTGACCGGCGGGACCTCGTTCGTGCCCGCCGTCCGGCGGCTGTTCGCCGATCGCTTCGGCAACGAACGGCTGATGTCGGGAGACCAGTTCGAATCGATCGCCTACGGCCTCGCGCTGATCGGACACAGTCCGGACCCGGACCGCTGGGCTGCAGCCGGCGGGGTCAAATCGAGGGCAGGCGCGTAAGCGCAATGAGACCAGACTCGATTGCTCACCCCGATTGCGGACAGGGCTTTCGCATTTGAAGACCGTTTCTGCGGCCATCCGTCGAGACGCCCGCCTTTGGCGGGCTCTCAGGATGAGGACGGAGTGCGGTGGCCGCAGTTTCGACGGGCGCTGATGCCGCTTAGCCTCATCCTGAAGAGACCGCGGAGCGGTCGTCTCGAAGGACGAGGCGCTGGCTCCGTCTGGGACGCTACTGATTGATCTCGGGCTCGACGAGCCTTGCCAGGTTCCGCAGCGACTCCTGCCAGCCGAGATAGCAAGCCTCAGGCGGAATGACGTCCGGGATGCTCTCCTGTGTGACGTTCAGCTCGGTGCCGACAGAGACTTTCTTCAGCGTCACGGTCACCTGAATTTCGCCGGGCAGGTTGGGGTCGTCGAATTTGTCGGTGTAGCGCAGCCGTTCGCCCGGAACGAGCTCGAGATATTCGCCGCCGAACGCGTGGCCGTTGCCCGTCGTGAAGTTCCGGAAGGACATTCTGAATGTGCCCCCGACCTTGGGCTCGAGGTGATGGACGGTGCAGGCAAAGCCATTGGGCGGAAGCCATTTCGCCAGCGCATCCGCCTCGAGGAAGGCGCGATAGATCTTCTCCGGGCTGGTCGCCAAAACGCGGTGCAGGCGTACAGTGCTGGGCATGATCGTTCATCCTCTTGCATCGATGGGCACGGCGTTGACGTATATCGCCCATTCATGCCCCAAGGACGAACGAGACGCTGCCGATCCGACATGGCAGCTTGGATTTTTTCGCCGGCTTTTGTGGGCAACGCCGGCGGTGGATCATCTGGCCGGAGCTGCAGGCTGCGTCATCGTGGCGTGACGAAGGATCACGCGGCGACGCGGCTCACTCGGGCAGGTCCTGTCCGGCCTGCTCGCGGACGATGTAGTCGGCATACCAGTCCGGCCAGTTGTCATCGTGCTTGCCGGTTCGTTTCTCATGCTCGCCATGGGCGGCCGCCGCGCGGCGGAGCGCGCTCGCAAGGTCGCGTGACGACGCAAAGGTCGTGTCGCCGTCCACGCGTCCAGGCAACCGCTTCGTGACCTGCTGGACCAGCCAGGCATTCCCGTCCGGATCGCTGAAGGTCGCGAGCGAGCCGTAGCTCGGCCGTTCCGGATCCGGACCACTGATGCGGCCTTTCGCGCCGCGATGAAAGACTTCGCTGACGTCGACGCCATGCGCCTCGAACTCGGCGCGTGCCGCCTCGATGTCGGATACGACGAGATAGTATAGCGGTGCGGAGTTGAGCTGGATCGAGGCCGGCGAGCCCGGCGGTGTGAGCTGCACCGCGCGCGAGCCATCCGCCCTGGTGAAATCGGCGTCGAGCCGCCAGCCGAGCTCGCTGTAGAAGCGTTTTGCGCGATCGACGTCGGAAACGGGAAGCACTGCCACCTCGAGCTTCATGTCCACGCCCTGCGTGTTCGTGCTCCGCGTTGCAGGTTCGTTGCGACTACGGGGATCGCTCATGTGCCACTCCTGTTGTTTGCCACAATCTAGTCGAGTGCGCCGAATTCGTCAGATCACGCTGCGGAGAGGCCGCGCACCCTGATGAAGCGATATGCAACCATGCGGAGAATTCGCCCCAGGACTCACGAGCAGATATGCCTGGTCTACACTTCGTAACAATCCAGCCGGATTTTGGCCTCTAGTCTCATGGATTAGTTGGCCGTTCGCCGCGTCCAGCTACGTGGCGATCGCGCTACGCATCTATGGTACTAGAGGATTTGCGTCTTGAAGCAGAACACCCTGCGTTACCGGGTCTCGCGCCGTGCCCGCAGCCTCCCGGCCGAGTTCGCCTCGAGGCTGGTTGGAATGCCGACTGTCAGCCGACGACTGAACGGGGCATACGAACGGGCGAGAGCATCTCACAAGCCGCGCCTGCCCAAACTCTCATCCCTCGACATGGACATCGTCGCCGGACTGGAAAAGAACGGCGTCTATATCACTTCGCTCGAAGAGCTGGATCTGCCCGGCACGACGGCACTTTGGACATCGGCGACCGAAATCGCGAACACCTATTCCCTCCGCGCCAGGAACGGCGAGTTCGCCGACGACTATACCGTGCAGGTCGGCGCCGAAGAGATGATGCGCCATCCGCATATCGTCCGCTGGCCTCTCAACGACCGCATCCTCGACATCGTCGAGACCTATCTCGGCCTGCCTGCCGCCTATGACACGCTGAATTTCTTCTACACCGTGGCCGATGGCAGGCAGGTTGCCGCACGCAGATGGCATCGCGATGTCGAGGACAGGCGGA
Organism: Bradyrhizobium sp. Cp5.3; assembly: GCF_000426265.1. Taxonomy (NCBI): domain Bacteria; kingdom Pseudomonadati; phylum Pseudomonadota; class Alphaproteobacteria; order Hyphomicrobiales; family Nitrobacteraceae; genus Bradyrhizobium; species Bradyrhizobium sp. Cp5.3. The sequence continues at coordinate 489,575 of NZ_AUFA01000002.1, forward strand.
TGGTCAAGGTGATCGTCTACCTGCACGATGTCGACATCGACACCGGCCCGCTCGAAATCCTTCACCGCTCCTTTCCCGGAAGCGATACGCTCGAAGGCGCCAACTTTCCCGTCCTGACACAGGAAATGCTGGAAGAGAGGCTCGGCACAACGCTGCGGAGCGGCGACGTGACGACCTGCACCGGCAGGGCCGGCACGGTGATCTTCACGGATGTGGCGAGCCATTACCATCGCGGGAGGCCGGCGGTCGCACGTGACCGCTGCGCGCTGTTCTACAACTTCTTCTCGCGCACGCCGCTTCGGCCATTCTTCTGCGGGCGGCACGTGTTTTCACGCCAGCAGCTTGCCGAGCTTGCGGCCGGCCAAACGGACCGTGCGCGCGATTGCATGCTGTGGCAGTCAAACCTGCCTCTGCTCGCCCGGATCGTGCCATCCGCGCGGCTTTGACGGGGCTGCCACATCCTCAAAATGAGCCTGTCGCAGGAATTATCGTGTCTCACTTCAGGGGTGCAGTCCAGTGCAGTCCAGCACTGTCACCGTAATACCTGGACCGGGCACTCCATTCTGAATTGCATTCTCGACCGCTGTCGGAGGAATCCCTCTTCCCTGCATTTGATCTAGCTAGCACTACTTTGGCAGATTATTTGATTTCCGTGAGTTTTTAGGATTCCCGAATCGATTCTTCAATGATTCATGGGTGGTCGGCTCTTGGAGGGCTGACCATGGCGCAATGGGAAGACGAACTCGAACGCTGGCTGAAGCCGTTCTTGGACCGGTTGGGTCACAAGACCCGGCAGCGGATGTGTCCACTGTACGTTGCGGGATTGATCGGTCCTGGCGATCGCAAGAGCGTTCAGCCGATGGCAGAACGCCTTGTCACGGGCAACTACGATCAGCTGCACCATTTCATCGCCGATGGTGTCTGGGACGCATCACCGCTGGAATCTGAGCTGCT